>NZ_JBNNVP010000021.1:0-106477 GCF_050280605.1 Pseudomonas sp. NPDC089918
CTCAGCGCTGTGCTTCATTTATAGTGGCAGCTCGATTGCAGTCATTGTGTGGCTCGCTGTGACGCGCAGGATTTAATGCGCGGCAAATGACGCACCAAATATCTCTTACGTGTAGGCAAGTTCTGATAGACTTGCCGCCGAGTTGTCCCCCGGTTTGCGGGACTGCTTCACAATCACCAGATGGGGATTTAACGGATGAAACTGAAAAACACCTTGGGCTTGGCCATTGGTTCTCTTATTGCTGCCACTTCGTTCGGCGCTCTGGCACAAGGCCAAGGCGCAGTTGAAATCGAAGGCTTCGCTAAGAAAGAAATGTTCGATAGCGCTCGTGACTTCAAGAACAACGGCAACCTGTTCGGCGGTTCGATCGGTTACTTCCTGACCGACGACGTTGAACTGCGTCTGGCCTACGACGAAGTGCACAACGCACGTGCCGAAGATGGCCGTAACATCAAGGGCTCCAACACTGCTCTGGATGCTCTGTACCACTTCAACAACCCGGGCGACATGCTGCGTCCATACGTATCGGCTGGTTTCTCCGACCAGAGCATCGGTCAGAACGGTTCCGGTGGTCGTAACGGTTCCACCTTCGCCAACGTTGGCGGCGGTGCCAAGCTGTACTTCACCGACAACTTCTACGCCCGTGCTGGCGTTGAAGCTCAATACAACATCGACCAGGGCGACACCGAGTGGGCTCCAAGCGTCGGTATCGGTGTGAACTTCGGTGGCGGCTCCAAGCCTGCTGCTGCTCCAGTTCCAGCACCAGCTGAAGTCTGCGCTGACAGCGACAACGATGGCGTTTGCGACAACGTTGACAAGTGCCCGGACACCCCAGCCAACGTAACTGTTGACGCTGATGGCTGCCCAGCAGTTGCTGAAGTTGTTCGTGTTGAGCTGGACGTGAAGTTCGACTTCGACAAGTCGGTAGTCAAGCCTAACAGCTACGGCGACATCAAAAACCTGGCTGACTTCATGAAGCAGTACCCATCCACCACTACTACTGTTGAAGGTCACACTGACTCCGTCGGTCCTGACGCTTACAACCAGAAACTGTCCGAGCGTCGTGCAAACGCCGTTAAGCAAGTTCTGACCAACCAGTACGGTGTTGAATCGTCCCGCGTTCAGTCTGTTGGCTACGGCGAATCCCGCCCAGTTGCTGACAACAAAACTGAAGCTGGTCGCGCTGTAAACCGTCGCGTAGAAGCGCAGGTTGAAGCTAGCGCTAAGTAATTAGCTCGCAGCTCTGGAAAAGCCCGGCTTAGGCCGGGCTTTTCTTTGTCTGCGATTTGGGTTTCAGCGAGGTTTTGGCGGTGTTCCGAAAAGATCGCAGCCTGCGGCAGCTCCTACAGGGCTAAATGCCAAATCCATGTAGGAGCTGCCGCAGGCTGCGATCTTTTGATCCTTACAAGGATAAACACCGAGCCAATGCAGGAGCTGCCGCAGGTTGCGATCTTTTGATCTCATCGCAGGCCGCCACAGCACCGATCACGAGGATCGCCGGGCTTTTGAGCTGGAAGTCACAGGCATCGTTTTCCATGGCTGCCAAGTCGCTCCGACATTCCCGTTGATGCGGCAGGGAAGCATTTTCGATCATCGCCACAGGCGTATCGGCAGCCATTCCGCCGGCCAGCAGTTGCTCACGAATTTCACTGAGCTTCGCCACGCCCATATAAATCACCAGTGTTGTGCCCCCTTGTGCCAGGGCCTGCCAGTTCAGGCTGCTGTCATCCTGAGTGTGTGCGGTGACCAGTGTCACACCACGCGCGACACCCCTCAGCGTCAGCGGAATATCGCATTGGGTCGCACCGGCAAGGCCAGCGGTGATGCCATTGACCAGTTCAACCTCGACGCCACGCTCACGCAGCCACTGCGCTTCCTCACCGCCGCGCCCGAAGATGCACGGATCACCACCCTTGAGCCGCACCACGCATTTGCCGTGACGGGTATAACGCAACATCAGGCGATGAATGAAGGCTTGAGGTGTGGAGCGACAGCCACCGCGTTTACCCACAGGAATGATTCGCGCGTTCGGGCAATGCTCCAGCACCGCCTCATTGACCAGATCGTCGATCAGCACCACGTCCGCTTCGCGCAACGCTCGAACCGCCTTGAGGGTCAGCAATTCAGGGTCGCCAGGACCCGCACCCACCAGCCAGACTTTTGCGCTCATAGTGTTTTCCTCACGAGATGACGGCGACTGGCTGCGCGGTGGCGGCCAGCAAACGCTTGATTTCCGGGACGCAGGAGCCGCATTGCGTGCCACAACCCAGTTCTTGTTTCAAACCCTGCAAATCCAGGCCACGGCCAATGCCGGCACACACCGCGTTCTGGCTGACGTTCATGCAGTTGCACAGGGTTTTGGTGCCCGATGCCGGACCGCCAGCGCTGCCCGGTGGCGCACTCAAAGGCGCCAGCAGCCAACGGCGTAGCTGTTCGTCGGCGCGACCTTCGAGCCACAGACTTTGCAGCCAGTGTTGGGCCAGCGTTTCACCGGCCAGGCGAATCGCGGTGATCCGGCCGTTTTCGATGCGTACCCGTTTGCCGATCGAGCGCCGAGGATCGTCGTAGGCCAATACCGGGCCGTCGTTGAGCCCCAGGTATTGATCGATATCACGTAACAGCTGTGGCTCTGGCGCGGTGGCGCTGGCGGCGCGTATCAGCAGTGCAGGGCGTTCACGGCCGGTAAGACTGAGGCTTGCGTAGGAAAACGCCTCGCAGAGCGGTCGCAGCGTCTCTAAGTGCTGTTGAACATCACCCTCTATCAGGGCGAAAAGCTGCCAAGGCAATTGCACAGGCTCGAGTCGCACACCGCTGTGTTTGAGTTCCGGTTGTTTCGACAATGGGTCGAAGGCGGGAAGGGTGAGGGTATTCACGCCGCCCTTGAGAAAGCGGTCGCCCCAGTGCATCGGCATGAATGCCTGGCCCGGACGTACGCTGTCATCGCTGCTGACCGGCACGATCACCGAGCCCCGGCGACTTTTCAGATTGATCAGATCGCCCGGTTGCAGGCGATGCCGACGCAGTTCATCCGGGTGCAGGCTCAACACGGCTTCACTGACATGGCCGAATAGCTGCGCGGCGGTGCCGGTGCGGCTCATGCCGTGCCATTGATCGCGCAGGCGGCCGGTGATCAGGGTCAGCGGGAAGCGCGCATCGCGTTGTTCCTTGGCGGCGCGATACGGGTCGGTGATGAACTGTGCACGCCCGCTGGCGGTCGGGAAAACTCCGTCGAGATACAGCCGCGCCGTGCCTTCGCGGGCCCCGGCGGGGAAGGGCCATTGCTGCGGGCCGAGCTGGTCGATCAGCGCATGGCTGATTCCGGAGAGGTCGAGGTCGCGGCCGCGAGTCAGGTGTTTGTATTCGTCGAAGACCTGCGCCGGGGTTTCAAAGGCAAACAGGCTGGTGGCTCCAGGGCGCAGATGTTTTTCCAGGCGCTGTGCGAAATCCATGGTGATCGACCAGTCGGGCCGTGCTTCACCGGGTGCGCCGATAGCCTGACGGACGTGGGAAATGCGCCGTTCGGAGTTGGTGACCGTGCCGTCCTTTTCACCCCAACTGGCGGCGGGCAACAGCAGGTCGGCGAACGCGGCGGTTTCGGTGGTGCGAAAGGCTTCCTGCAACACCACGAACGGACAGGCTTGCAGTGCCTCGCGCACAGCGGTCTGGTCCGGCAGCGACTGTGCAGGGTTAGTGCAGGCGATCCACAGGGCTTTGATCTTGCCGCTGCGCATCTGCTCGAACAGTTCGATGGCCGTCAGTCCGGTGTTCGCGGGCAGTTGATCAACGCCCCAGTAGTCAGCCACTTGCGCGCGGTGTTCGGCATTGGCCGCTTCGCGATGGCCTGGCAGCAGGTTCGACAAACTGCCGGTTTCCCGGCCGCCCATGGCATTTGGCTGACCAGTCAGCGAGAAAGGTCCTGCACCGGGCCGGCCGATTTGCCCGGTAGCCAGGTGCAGGTTGATCAACGCGCTGTTCTTCGCGCTGCCGGCAGTGGACTGATTCAGCCCCATGCACCACAGCGACAGAAAGCTCGGCGAAGTGCCGACCCATTGCGCGCATTGATGCAGTTGCTCGACGCTGATGCCGCAGAGTTGCGACGCCATTGTCGGGGTGTAATCACGCACCAGGTTTTTCAGCTCGGCCAGGCCTTCGGTGTGGGCCTTGATGAAGTCGCGGTCGACCCAGTCTTCCCACAGCAACAGGTGCAAAATCCCATGGAACAAGGCGACATCGGTGCCAGGCAGAATCGCCAAATGCATGTCAGCCAAATCGCAGGTGTCGGTGCGCCGTGGGTCGATGACGATGACTTTCATCTGTGGGCGGCGGGATTTCGCTTCTTCCAGGCGACGAAACAGGACCGGGTGGGCGTAGGCCATGTTGCTGCCGACGATCATCACGCAGTCGCTCAATTCCAGGTCTTCGTAGTTGCAGGGCGGGGCGTCGGCGCCGAGGCTGCGCTTGTAGCCGACCACGGCTGAAGACATGCACAGCCGTGAATTACTGTCGATGTTGTTGGTGCCCACCAGCGCTCGCGCCAGTTTGTTGAAGGCGTAGTAATCCTCGGTCAGCAACTGCCCGGAGATATAGAACGCAACGCTGTCCGGGCCATGCTCGGCGATGGTTTCGGCGAAGACGTTGGCGGCGTGATCGAGGGCAGTGTCCCAGTCGGTGCGGCTGCGGGCCAGGCCTTTGCCCAAGCGCAGTTCCGGGTACAACGCCCGTGCCGTCAGGTCGCCAGTCAGGTGCAGGGTCGAACCTTTACTGCACAACTTGCCGAAGTTGGCCGGGTGTGCCGGATCGCCGCTGACGCCGAGGATGCGCTCGCCGTCGTGCTCGATCAGCACACCACAGCCGACCCCGCAGTAGCAGCAGGTGGAGGCGGTGATCTGGTTCATCAGCTTGCTTCCCGCAGGGCCAGCAGCACCCGGCCATTCTCGACCCGTGCCGAATGATGGTGGGCGCAGCCAATATCAGGGGCCTGGGCCTCGCCGGTTTCCAGGTCGATCTGCCAGTTGTGCAGCGGGCAGGCCACTCGTTTGCCATAGATCAAACCCTGGGACAGCGGCCCGCCCTTGTGCGGGCAGCGATCGTCGAGGGCGAAAACCTCATCGTCACTCGTACGAAAAATCGCGATGTCGCCTTTCGGGCCCGCGATGATCCGCGAGCCAAGGGTGTTGATCTCTTCCAGTGCGCAGATATCCAGCCAGTTCATGCCTGCACCTCCAGGTTCTTCACGGGAATGACCTCGAATTCTTTTTTCAGCAGCGGCTGTTCGAGGCGTTCCTTCCAGGGATCCTGCTCGAACGACAGGGAAAATTGCAGGCGATCATTCAATGCCTTGCGCCGTTCCGGGTCTTCCAGCACGGCTTTCTTGATGTGTTCCATACCGACCCGTTGCAGGTAGTGCACGGTGCGCTCAAGGTAGAAGGCTTCTTCGCGATACAGCTGCAGGAACGCGCCGTTGTACTCGCGCACTTCTTCGGCGGTTTTCAGTTTGACGAAGAATTCCGCGACTTCGGTTTTGATCCCGCCGTTGCCACCGATGTACATCTCCCAGCCGGAATCCACGCCGATAATTCCGACGTCTTTGATCCCCGCTTCCGAGCAGTTGCGTGGGCAACCGGAGACGGCCAGTTTCACTTTGTGCGGCGACCACATGTTGAACAGGTCGTGCTCAAGCTCGATGCCCAGTTGCGTGGAGTTCTGGGTGCCGAAGCGGCAGAACTCGCTGCCGACACAGGTTTTTACCGTGCGGATGGATTTGCCGTAGGCGTGACCGGACGGCATGTCCAGGTCTTTCCAGACGCCTGGCAGGTCCTGCTTTTTGATCCCCAGCAAGTCGATGCGCTGGCCGCCGGTGACCTTGACCATCGGCACGTTGTACTTGTCGGCCACGTCGGCAATGCGCCGCAGCTCTGAAGGATTGGTCACACCGCCCCACATCCGCGGGACTACAGAGTAAGTGCCGTCTTTCTGAATGTTGGCGTGGGCGCGTTCGTTGATCAGGCGCGATTGTGGATCGTCCTTGGCTTCGCCCGGCCAAGTGGAAATCAGGTAGTAGTTGAGCGCCGGACGGCACGTGGCGCAACCGTTCGGGGTGCGCCAGTTCAAGTAGCTCATAGTGCCGGCGATGGTCAGCAGGTGCTGGTCGCGGATGGCCTGGCGGATTTGCCCGTGATTGAGGTCACTGCAACCGCAGATGGCTTTCTCGCTTTTCGGCTTGACGTCCGCCGCACCGCCCACGGTGTTGATCAGGATCTGCTCGACGAGGCCGGCGCAGGAGCCGCAAGAACTGGCAGCTTTGGTATGTTTTTTCACGTCATCGACGCTGAACAGGCCATGTTCCTGGATGGCCTTGACGATGGTGCCTTTGCACACGCCATTGCAGCCGCAGACTTCGGCGGTGTCGGCCATGCTCATGGCTTTGTCCTGGCCCTGGTGTCCTACGTCGCCCAAGGCGTTTTCGCCGAACATCAGGTGATCGCGGATCTCGCCGATGGCGTGGTTCTCACGGATCTGCCGGAAATACCAACCGCCATCTGCCGTATCGCCGTACAGACAAGCCCCGACCAGCACGTCATCCTTGATCACCAGTTTTTTGTAGACCCCACCGATCGGGTCGGAGAGGGTGATGGTCTCGGTGCCTTCGCCGCCCATGAAGTCGCCGGCGGAAAACAGGTCGATGCCGGTGACTTTCAATTTGGTCGACGTCACCGAGCCCTTGTAGGTGGCGAAACCCAGTTGGGCGAGGTGGTTGGCGCACACCTTGGCCTGTTCGAACAGCGGCGCGACCAGGCCGTAGGCGATGCCACGGTGGCTGGCGCATTCGCCGATGGCGTAGACCCGTGGGTCGTAGGTTTGCAGGGTGTCGTTGACCAGAATCCCGCGGCTGCACGGGATGCCGGATTTTTCCGCGAGCTCGGTGTTGGGACGAATACCAGCGGCCATCACCACCAGATCGGCCGGGATGATGTCGCCGTTCTTGAACTCAACCGAGCCGACCCGGCCATTGCCGGCATCGTGCAGGGCCTGGGTCTGTTCGCACAGGCGGAAATGCAGGCCTCGGGCTTCCAGGGCGGTTTGCAGGAGTTGGCCGCTGGTTTTGTCCAGTTGCCGTTCCAGCAGCCATTCGCCGATGTGCACCACGGTGACGTGCATGCCGCGCAGCATCAGGCCGTTGGCGGCTTCAAGGCCCAGCAGGCCGCCGCCGATGACTACGGCGTGCTTGTGGGTCTTGGCGGTGTCGATCATCGCCTGGGTGTCGGCAATGTCGCGGTAGCCGATCACGCCCTGCAAGGTGTTGCCGGGGATTGGCAGGATGAACGGGGTCGAACCGGTGGCAATCAGCAGGCGGTCGTATTCGGCCTCGGTGCCGTCTTCGGCGATGACCCGACGTTTGACCCGGTCGATCTCCACCACTTTACGGTTGAGCAGCAGCTTGATGTTGTTTTCCAGGTACCAGTCCAGGTCGTTGAGCACGATCTCTTCGAAGGTCTGTTCGCCAGCCAATACGGGCGACAGCAGGATGCGGTTGTAGTTGGTATGGGGTTCGGCGCCGAAGACCGTGATGTCGTACAGCTCATTACTCAGCTTGAGCAGTTCTTCCAGGGTACGAACCCCGGCCATGCCGTTGCCGATCATCACTAATTTTAGTTTTTTCATCAGGTTCTCCGGGGAGCTCGGGCCTGCCTCATCAGGGCATTCAGGCCTTGCTCGACAAAATTTTGCGCAAACAAAAAAAGGCGTCCCGCTAGTTAACTAGCGAGGACGCCTTTGTCCTTGTCCCGTTCTCTCGGGCAGCGCAGCCTTCTACGTTGAAGGTTGGGCTTTATGTATGTTGGGAAAGGTAATGCAGTGGTTGTGCCAAGTCGCACAAATGCGGAATTTATGGGCTCTCAGCACGGGAGGAGGGTGTTTGTGTGCACCGGTTCAATGCGCTATGCCCGGTTTTGAAGCAGAAAAGTCAAAAGATCGCAGCCTACGGCAGCTCCCGCAGGAGATCGTGGGCACCCGTAGGAGCTGCCGCAGGCTGCGATCTTTTGATCTTTTGGGTGAAGTGAAAAACTCAACCATGAAACAGCAAAAACAGCAGCACCAGATTCACCAGCAACGACACAAGCGCCAACGTCCGCCAGACTTTCAGCGGTTCGCGCTCCAGCAACGGTCTGGGGCGCACGCTCAAACTGCGACGTTCTCCCTGTTCCAGTAGCAATAACCATTCTTCCGCCGTTTCAAAGCGCTGATCCGGAGCTGCCGCCACCGCGCGCTCCAGACTTTGCGCAATCCAATCCGGCAGGTCGGGCCGGTAGCGACTGGCGCTGACAGGCATACCAAACCGAGGGCGCTGGAATGCTTCGATTTCGCCGTAGGGATAATGCCCGGTCAGCAGGTAATACAAGGTCACGCCGACCGCATACAAATCCTGCTGTGGTGTAGGAGGATCACCTCGAAAAGCTTCCGGCGCGATATAGCTGGGTGTTCCGGGTAGTGCGCAGGCTTGATCTTCGGACAGCCCGGGGCAGTAGGCGAGGCCGAAATCCAGCAGGCGCAGCTCACCGTCGTCCCCCAGCAGCAGGTTCTCCGGTTTGATATCGCGATGCAGAATTTGCCGTCGATGCAATATGCCGATGGCCCGCAGCAGGCGTTCGGCCAGGTCCAGCCATTGAGCCAATGGCAGCGTTGCGACACGCTCATGCAGCTCAGCCAAGGTCGACCCGCAATATTCCCGCATCACGTAGTACAAATGCTGACGCTGACTGGCGGCATGGACTTCAGGGAAGTGCCGCCCGGCCACACGCTTGAGAAACCATTCCTCCGACAACAACGCCTGCCCGGCCTGGTGATCGTCACGGAGCGCACTGGGCAAGGTTTTCAGCAGCCAGGGCTGTTGTTGTGCGTCGCGCACCCGGTAGAGCAGCGATTGTTGGCTCTGGCCGAGGATCCCTTCGACCTGCCAGCCTTCGAAAGTCTGGCCCGGTTTCAGCGCAGGCGGGAGCGGCCATTGCTGCAGATGAATCAGCGCGTCGCCAATGCTGGTTTCACCGAGGGCATCGACCCGCACCAACAGGGCGCTGGCGTTGTCCTGACTGCCGGCCAGATGTGCAGCGTTGACCAGGGTCTGCGCGGCACTGTTCAGGTCGGGTTGATCGCGCAGAATCGCCGCAATGGCCGTGTCGCCCAGCACGGCCCAGATGCCGTCGCTGAGCAGCACGAAACTCTCGTTCAGGCGCAGTTCACCATCGAGAAAGTCCAGCACCAGGTGTTGATCCAGCCCAAGGGCCCGTTTGAGCACATGCTGCATGCCCGGCTGGTCCCAGACGTGATCCTCACTCACCCGTTGCAGTGTGTCTGCGTGCCAGCGATAAACCCGGCAATCGCCGACATGCGCCAGGGTGAAACGCCGGCCGCGCATCACCAAGGCACTGACCGTGGTGAGCAGCGGTTGCCCGCCGCCGTTCGCCTGCAACCAGCGGTTTTGCGCCAGTAGCAGACGGTCCAATGCCTGGGCGACACCCCAGGTTTCCGGGGTGGCGTAGTAGTCCAGCGCCAAGGCCTGCAAGGTCGAACGGGCTGCGAGCCCGCCATCGGCACATTGGCTGACGCCGTCGGCGATGGCGAACAGGTAACCCTTGCTTGCCGCCAGCGCCGGGGCCGGAGTGACCAGGCGCACAGCGTCCTGGTTCTCCTCGCGGGGGCCGATGGCGCTGTGTTCGGCGAAGCTCAGTTGCAGGCTCATTCAGTCCTCACACCCGTGCTGCGGTAACGGCTGCCGAACCCCAAGTGGTTCTCCAGCGACGTTTCACACCATGCAGACCAAACCAGGCGAGTACGCCGAGGCTGGCGAACAACCACAAGGCCATTTGATAGCTGCCGGTGCTTTGCTTGATCGCGCCCATGCCGGCCGCCAGTGCGAAGCCACCGATGCCGCCGGCCATGCCAATCAGGCCGGTCATCACACCGATCTCCCGACGAAAACGCTGCGGGACCAACTGGAATACCGCACCGTTTCCTGCACCCAAACCGAGCATAGTGCAGACGAAAAGCGCCAACGCGGCGTAGGAGCTCGGCAGATTGAAACCTACCGTTGCAATGCAGATCGCTGCCACGGTGTACATCGCCAGCAGGGTGCGAATCCCGCCGAAGCGATCCGCCAGCGCGCCACCCAACGGACGCATCAGGCTGCCACCGAACACACAAGCAGCAGTGTAGTAGCCGGCAGTCACCGGGCTCAGGCCGTACTGGTCGTTGAAGTAGCCGGGCAGGGCGCTGGCCAGACCGATGAAACCGCCGAAGGTTACGCTGTAGAAAAACATGAACCACCAGCTGTCGCGATCACCCAGGGCCTTGAAATAGTCAGACACGGACTTGGCTTTCGGGCGCTCGGGTGCATTTTTGGCCAGCCAGGTGAAGACGATCAGGGTCAGGATCAGCGGGATCAGGGCGAATCCGAACACGTTGCTCCAGCCAAATGCGGCGGCCAGCACCGGAGCGATCAAGGCGGCCAGCACGGTGCCCGAGTTACCGGCACCGGCGATGCCCATGGCTTTGCCTTGGTGCTGCGGCGGATACCATTGCGAGGCCAACGGCAGGGCGACGGCGAAGGACGCACCGGCCATGCCGAGGAACAGACCCAGCAACAGCGCTTGCTCGTAACTGTGGATGCCGACTTTCCAGGCGACGAACAGGGCGCAGATGACGATCACCTGGCCGATTATCCCGGCGGTTTTTGGCGAAAGGCGATCAGCCAGCAGGCCCATCGCAAAGCGCAATACGGCCCCGGCCAGAATCGGCGTGGCCACCACCAGCCCGCGCTGTTGGGTGGTCAGGTGCAGATCAGCGGCGATCTGCACCGCCAGAGGGCCGAGCAGGTACCAGACCATGAAGCTCAGATCGAAATAGAGGAAGGCTGCGAACAGTGTCGGGGTATGGCCGGATTTCCAGAAGCTTGAATTCATCGCGCACCTCAGCTGTCAGGCGTATCAAGAAGGAGTCATGAGCTTGCGGGTGGGGCGCCGCTACGGCCGCACCACCGGCCCCGGTCTCTGGGGCCAAAACGAAAAAACGCCGCTACCCGATCCGCCAGGGGGCGAATGAGGTGAGCGACGTCTTCGTCGTAGGTGGGGCAACCGCCGTTGGTTACCTTGCGGTGATTACCTAGCGAGATCTGTGCCAACTGTTTGAGACCGAGTTGCGGCCAATCGCGAGCAGGCCCTGACAGGCACCGCAATACCTCAGCCAAGCAGTTCACTCATGGCAATAATCTGCTCCGCCACCTGTATCAGCTTCTGCTGGCGGCTCATGGCTTGGCGGCGCATCAGGGTGTAGGCCTCTTCTTCGTTGCAGTCCTTCATCTTCATCAGCAGCCCCTTGGCCAGCTCGATGCGCTTGCGCTCGGCCAGTTGCTGGTCGCGAGCGTGCAGTTGCGCGCGCAGGGCCTGGTCGCTTTCAAAGCGCGCCATGGCCACGTCGAGAATCGGCTGCAAGCGTTGTGCGTGAATGCCTTCGACGATGTAGGCACTGACGCCGGACTTGATTGCGCGGCGCATCACGTCGGGGTCGTGCTCGTCGGTGAACATCACAATCGGCCGTGGTTGGTCACGGGTCACCAGCACCACTTGCTCCATCACATCGCGGCTCGGTGACTCGGTATCGATCAGGATCACGTCCGGACGCACCGTTTCGACGCGCGCGGGCAGGTCAATGGTCAGGCCGGACTCGTCGATGACCTCGAACCCGGCTTCGGTCAGAGCCGCCTTCAGACGCCCGACTTTTTTCGCTGTGTCATTGATCAGCAGGATACGCAACATATTCGCAGGCTCCTGTCAGCGGCTGGCGAGAAGGGGAGCGCTGTCGCTCATGGCGTGCAGCGTGAAGCTGCGGGCATAGCCGGCCGGGTCCGAGCCGTCCCAGACTTTGCCGTCGATCAATTGACTGTTGCGCATTTCCTGGCTCCGGGCGGGCACGCCGACAGCGGTGGCGGCCTCACGGTATAAGTCTAGTTGCTGGACCTGACGGGCCACGCCGAGGTAATCCGGGTCGTCACGCAACAAACCCCAGCGACGGAACTGGGTCATGAACCACATACCGTCGGACAAATACGGAAAATTGACCTCGCCACCACCGTGAAAACGCATGGCGTGCGGGTCTTGCCAGCGATTGCCCAGACCGTCGGCGTAGTCACCGAGCAAGCGTGGTTCGATGCAGTCGAGCGGTGCATCCAGATACTCAGGCGCACTCAACAGTTGCGCGGTGCTGCGGCGATTTTCGTGGCTGGCTTCGATGAATCGGCTGGCTTCGAGGATCGCCATCACCAATGCCCGTGCGGTGTTGGGGTATTGCTCGACAAAGGTGCGGGTGCAGCCGAGGACTTTTTCCGGGTGATCGGGCCACAGGGTCTGGCTGGTGGCCATCGTAAACCCGAGATTCTGCTGCACCGCACTGGCCGCCCACGGCTCGCCGACGCAGAAACCGTCGATGCGCCCGGCTTGCAGGTGCGCGACCATTTGCGGCGGCGGCACCACCACACTGTCGACATCCTGCAACGGATGAATGCCCTGGCTCGCGAGCCAGTAATACAGCCACATGGCGTGGGTGCCCGTGGGAAAAGTCTGAGCGAAGGTCAGTTTTGGGCGACTTTGGTGCACGTGCCGGTCCAGTGCTTCAGGACTGGTCACGCCCAAGGCCTGCAAGCCGTGGGAAAGGTTGATACTTTGGCCGTTCTGGTTCAGGCCCATGAGCACGGCCATGTCGGTGGAGGCTACGCCGCCGATGCCCAGGTGCACGGCGTAGATCAGGCCGTACAGGCTGTGGGCGGCGTCGAGTTCGCCGCTGACCAGTTTGTCTCGCAGGTTGGCCCAGGATGATTGGCGCTTGAGGTTCAGGGTCAGGCCGTAGGGTTGGGCAAAGCCCTGAGTGGCGGCGACCACCACTGAGGCGCAGTCGCTCAGGGCCATGAAGCCGAGGTTGATTTCAGTCTTTTCCGGGGCATCGCTGCCGTTGACCCAGGCCAGTGGGCCGGCTGATGGTTCGTTCATCGATTTCGCACCTTCCAAAAAAAAGCGTCGTCCCAAGGCCTTTGCGTGGGCAAAGCCGGGTGACGACGCCATTGTCCTTCCACTCATCCCGCCGTTGGCATGAGTGCTGATGCCTGTGATTGGTGCAAGGCATATGCCATCGCCGGCTGATTTTGTTGCGCGCCTCGCCTGTGGACCCGATGCACGGCTATAATCGCCGCCTCTCATCGCCAACCGAGTCAAGCCTGCCCATGTACACCCTGGCCCGTCAGCTGCTGTTCAAACTTTCCCCGGAAACCTCCCACGATCTGTCCCTGGACCTGATCGGCGCGGGCGGGCGTTTGGGCCTTAACGGCTTGCTGTGCAAGGCACCGGCGAAACTGCCGGTAACGGTCATGGGCCTGGAGTTCCCGAACCCGGTGGGTTTGGCGGCCGGTCTGGACAAGAACGGCGCGGCGATCGATGGTTTTGCCCAATTGGGTTTCGGCTTCGTCGAAATCGGCACCATCACGCCGCGTCCGCAACCGGGTAATCCGAAACCGCGGATTTTCCGCTTGCCGGACGCCGAGGCGATCATCAACCGCATGGGTTTCAATAACCTCGGCGTCGATCACTTGCTCGCTCGCGTCGCGGCGGCCAAGTACAAGGGCGTACTGGGCATCAACATCGGCAAGAATTTCGATACGCCGGTTGAGCGTGCGGTCGATGACTACCTGATCTGCCTGGACAAGGTCTATGCCCACGCCAGCTACGTGACGGTCAACGTCAGTTCGCCGAACACCCCGGGCCTGCGCAGCCTGCAATTCGGTGATTCGCTCAAGCAATTGCTCGCCGACCTGGCCACCCGCCGGGCGGAGCTGGCCCTGCGCCACGGCAAGCATGTACCGCTGGCGATCAAGATCGCGCCGGACATGACTGATGAAGAAACCATTCAAGTCGCTCAAGCGTTGATCGAAACCGGGATGGACGCGGTGATTGCCACCAACACCACCCTGAGCCGCGTTGGCGTCGAAGGCATGGAGCATGGTGACGAGGCGGGCGGGTTGTCCGGCGCGCCGGTTCGCGACAAGAGCACTCACACCGTTAAAGTGCTGGCGGCGGAATTGGCCGGTCGTCTGCCGATCATCGCCGTAGGCGGCATCACTGAAGGCAAGCACGCGGCTGAGAAAATTGCCGCGGGTGCGAGCCTGGTGCAGATTTACTCTGGCTTTATCTATAAAGGCCCGGCGCTGATTCGTGAATCGGTGGATGCCATCGCCGCGCTGCGCTAAATCCCTGGGTAGGAGACTTGTGGCGAGGGCTTTTGTGGCGAGGGGGCTTGCCCCCGTTCGGCTGCGAAGCAGTCGTAAACCCTGTGTCCGTGTTCTCGCTGATTCACCGCGTCGTCTGGTTTTGGGGCCGCTTCGCAGCCCAACGGGGGCAAGCCCCCTCGCCACAATTGTTTCTTCGCTGAATTTGGATCAGGCATAAAAAAGGGCTCCTCGAAGGAGCCCCTGGGCCGAAGCCCGCCGTCCGGATGGGACGTGCGTGGTTAAGTCATTACGTAATCAGATTGTCGTGTCGGAGTGTGTGCCCTGTATTAGCCGACGGCGTGAAGTTCGTTGAGTCTGTGGATTCCCGCAGTGCCGGTCATACCGTCCCAGTTGTCGCCGCGTCCTTCTCGCCAGCCATTGATCCAGGCTTGGCGTACCGACGGTAGAGTAAAAGGGCAAAGCTCACGGGATTTACCACCAACGCCATATTGATATCCGCGCAAAAATGCTCTTTCCAACGGATCACGCTTAAGTCTTCTCATAGGGTGTTGCCCTCACTTGTTGACTGTATTTATCGCGTCGACCTCAATCGAGGTCAGGCAGAAAAATTCTGCCGTTGGTGGCTCGCTGCCGGCGTCGCGAGCCAAGGTGTTGACGCCGTTGCGACGTCAACCTGAGTTGAGTTCTAACCAATGCGTCACATCGAGGGAATGATCGTTTTGTCATAAGAACGTAACCATAAAGATGCTATGGCCATAAGTAACACGATATTTGTCCCGTGTTTGTTGGCCAAAGCCCGGTATGATCGGCCCTGCGCGGGATGAGAGGGTTGAGGCCTTTAACGAGAATGACACCCGTTCACTTGGGGACTATTCGACGAAGGGTCGACTTATGACATTTTGTTGCATCAACTTTTTTATCTGCCCTGGCATCTAAGCTCTTTTAACCCGAGCAGTCAGGGTGGGACGGCACACCTTCGTGCCACGCGGGCGTTCTGTTAGAAAAACGCCTGATTGAAAACCGGATCGGCAATGCGTTGCCGGTTCACTTAGCTAAAGGCTCTGGAATTACCATGTCCGATCGTTTCGAACTCTTCCTCACTTGCCCCAAAGGCCTTGAAGGCCTGCTCATCGAGGAAGCCGTCGGGCTTGGCCTTGAGGACGCACGTGAGCACACCTCGGCTGTGCGCGGCATGGCCACCATGGAAACCGCCTATCGCCTGTGCCTGTGGTCGCGTCTGGCGAACCGGGTGCTGCTGGTGCTCAAGCGCTTCCCGATGAAGGACGCCGAAGACCTCTACCACGGCGTGCTGGATATCGAGTGGCAAGACCACATGCTCAACGATGGCACCCTGGCCGTCGAATTCAGCGGTCACGGTTCGGGCATTGATAACACGCACTTCGGCGCCTTGAAGGTCAAGGATGCGATCGTCGATAAACTGCGCACCCCCCAGGGCGATCGTCCGTCCATCGACAAGCTCAACCCGGACCTGCGCATTCACCTGCGCCTGGACCGTGGCGAAGCGATTTTGTCTCTCGACCTTTCCGGCCATAGCTTGCACCAGCGCGGTTACCGCTTGCAGCAGGGCGCGGCGCCGCTGAAGGAAAACCTCGCGGCGGCGATTCTGATCCGTTCCGGCTGGCCACGGATTGCCGCCGATGGTGGCGCACTGGCTGACCCGATGTGCGGTGTCGGTACGTTCCTGGTCGAAGCCGCGATGATCGCCGCCGACATGGCGCCGAACCTGCGTCGTGAGCAGTGGGGCTTCACCGCCTGGCTCGGTCACGTGCCGGCGCTGTGGAAAAAACTTCACGAAGAAGCCACCGAACGCGCCGCAGCTGGCCTGGCCAGGCCACCGCTGTGGATTCGCGGTTACGAAGCTGACCCGCGCCTGATTCAACCGGGCCGCAATAACGTCGAACGTGCCGGCCTGAGCGAGTGGATCAAGATCTACCAGGGCGAAGTCGCGACGTTCGAGCCGCGGCCGGACCAGAACCAGAAAGGCCTGGTGATCTGCAACCCTCCGTACGGCGAGCGTCTGGGCGATGAGGCGAGCCTGCTCTACCTCTACCAGAACCTCGGCGAACGTCTGCGTCAGGCATGCTTGAACTGGGAAGCGGCGGTGTTCACCGGCGCCCCGGACCTGGGCAAGCGCATGGGCATCCGCAGCCACAAACAGTATTCGTTCTGGAACGGCGCCTTGCCGTGCAAATTGCTACTGATCAAGGTCACGCCGGATCAGTTTGTCACCGGCGAGCGTCGCACTCCGGAACAGCGCCAGATCGAGCGCGAACAGGCCGAGTCCGATGCACCGTCGAACATCGAAGCGCCGGGCAAGTACGAGAAGTACAACAAGAACGGCAACCCGATCAAGCCGGCCCCGGTGGTGATCGAGCAACCGCGCTTGAGCGAAGGCGGGCAGATGTTTGCCAACCGTCTGCAAAAAAACCTCAAGGCCCTCGGTAAGTGGGTCAAGCGTGAAGGTATCGACTGCTACCGCGTCTACGATGCCGACATGCCGGAATATTCCATGGCCATCGACCTGTATCACGACTGGGTCCACGTTCAGGAATACGCTGCACCGAAATCCATCGATCCGGAAAAAGCCTCGGCACGGATGTTCGATGCCCTGGCGGCGATCCCGCAGGCGCTGAACATCGACAAGAACCGCGTGGTGGTCAAACGTCGCGAGCGTCAGAGCGGCACCAAGCAGTACGAACGCCAGAGCGCACAGGGCAAGTTCAATGAGGTCAACGAAGGTGGCGTGAAGCTGCTGGTGAACCTCACCGACTACCTCGACACCGGGCTGTTCCTCGACCACCGGCCGATGCGCATGCGAATCCAGAAAGAGGCGGCCGGCAAGCGCTTCCTCAACCTGTATTGCTACACCGCGACCGCCAGCGTTCATGCAGCCAAGGGCGGTGCGCGCAGCACCACCAGCGTCGACCTGTCGAAAACCTATCTGGATTGGGCGCGTCGCAACCTGTCGCTGAACGGTTTTTCCGACAAAAACCGTCTGGAACAGGGCGATGTGATGGTCTGGCTCGATGCCTGCCGTGACGAGTACGACCTGATCTTCATCGACCCGCCGACCTTCTCCAACTCCAAGCGCATGGAAGGGATCTTCGACGTGCAGCGTGATCAGGTGCAGTTGATCGACTTGGCGATGGCACGTCTGGCGCCGGGTGGGGTGTTGTACTTCTCCAACAACTTCCGCAAGTTCACGCTTGAGGAAAACCTCACCGAGCGTTATGCCGTTGAAGAAATCACCACCCAGACCATCGATCCGGATTTTGCCCGTAATGGCAAGATCCACCGTGCGTGGAAGATCACTGCTCGCTGACACTTGAGCCTGATTGGATCCAGAGCCTTGATTTTTAAAGGCTCTTGGGTTCTTTCAGTGCTGGTCAAATTAGTGGCTAATAGCTATAACTCAATGCATGGCCAATGGGCTTTTCCGGCACCTGGCGTTTTGAGTTGTATCTATGTCGCTGCACGCCGTGCGCCCCAAGATCCTGGGTTTTATCCGCGAAGATGTTTCGGCCTGGCTGGTCGCACTGTTGGCATTGCTTGTCGGCGGGATTCTCACGGGATTGCTGGCCTGGGCGACGTTCAATCAATTTCATCAGCAATTGCGGCAACGTTTCCAGCTGCTCGCCAGTGAACGTTACAGCCGTATCGAAGAACGTTTCGAAGATCAGGAGCAGCGCCTTGACGGCCTGCGTCGGTTCTTCGTCAATTCCGAATCGGTGTCCCGCGAGGAATTCGACGGTTACGCCAAACCTCTTTTGCGTCGCACCCAGGCCTACTCCTGGGCCCCTCGGGTTTCCCGCACTGAACGACCGCTACTTGAACGCGCGGTGAGCGCAGAGGGATTGAGCGATTTCACCTTTCGCGAACTCAACGCCGATGGTCAGTTGCAACCAGCCGGCTTGCGAGATGAGTACGTGCCCGTGCTCTACACCCAAACCCAAAGCCGACTGCCCACGCCGCTGGGTTACGACCTGCTGGCCCAGCCCCTGCGCCGTTCGACCCTGGAACGCGCCGATCGCAATGGCCGCATGGCCGTGTCGCAACCGTTGCATCTGGTAGGCATCGAGCCCGCCTATTCGCGGGGCGTGTTGCTAGTGGCTCCGGTCATCCATCAGAACATCCCCAATGCTGCGCCCGCCGGCTATGTCATGGCGGTGATCAGCATGCGTCAGTTGTTGGCGGACGGGCTGCCGGAAGAGAATCATGACTCTCTCTCGGTGCGTATCCTCGACATGTCCACCGATGATCAGCACGAAGTGTTGTATGAGTCGGCCAACACGGCGGGGGCCAGTGGCTTGTCCTCCACGCGTTTGCTACGTCTGGCCGACCATGACTATCAAGTGGATATGCGTCCCAGCGCCGCGTTCCTGAAAGCCAACCATTCCTCGGTGGCCAGCCTGGTGGTACTCGGCGGTTTGCTCAGCCTGCTGCTCAGTGTGTTTCTCTATGTGTTGGTCAGCCAGCGCCAGCGAGCGCTGAAAATGGTGGAGCAGCGGACCCGGGAACTTCACGACCGTGAGCAAGAGTTACGCGGCACGCATGGCCAGTTGCGCGGTGTGCTGGATGCCGCGACTCAGGTGGCGATTATCGCCACCGACTTGCGCGGGGTGATTAGCACCTTCAACGCCGGTGCAGAGCAAATGCTCGGTTATTGCAGTGCGCAGGTCATAGGCCATATGACCCTGGAAAGCCTGCATCTGCCCCGGGAACTCGAAGCGCGCTCGGCCGAGTTGAGCGCGCGCTATGGCAAGCCCATCCCGACGTGTCAGGCGATGCTGGTCGAAGGCGGGGAAGAGGGCGGTCACGAAGCGCGAGAGTGGACACTGGTCCGCCACGACGGCAGTCACTTGACGGTGAACATGCTGGCGGCCCCGGTACTCGACGAGCAAGGCTTGTGGGTCGGGCATCTGGCGATCTGTATTGATATCACCGAGCGCAAGCGCGTCCACGAAGCCCTGGCGGCACGTGACCTGTTGTTGAAGAAACTCAGCGCCCATGTGCCCGGCGGGATCTACCAGTTCAAGATGGAATTCGATGGGCGCTTCAGCGTGATCTACGCCAGCGACGGTATGCGCGACATCTACGAACTCGAGCCGGAGGTGCTGTTGCTCAATGCCGAAGCGGTGTTCGCGCGGATTCATCCTCAGGACACGCGCCGGGTCCGCGCTTCGATCCTGGCGTCGGCGGACACCCTCAGCCCCTGGCGTGAAGAGTACCGCGTGCAATTGCCCGAGCGCGGTCTGCGTTGGGTCCGCGGCGAAGCGACGCCGGAGGAACTGCCTGGTGGCGGTGTTCTGTGGCATGGCTACATTTCGGACATCTCCGACCTCAAGCGAGTGGAAGAGGAATTGCGCGCACTGTCGGTGACCGACTCCCTGACCGGGATCCATAACCGTCGCTACTTCCAGGAGCGCCTGACCACCGAAATGGCTCGGGTCGAGCGCGGTGGTGGCGAGTTGTCGGTGATCATGCTCGACATCGATCACTTCAAACGCATCAACGATCAGCACGGTCATGCCGTGGGTGATCGGGTATTGCAGGCCGTGTGCGAGCGCATTGGCGGTCGCTTGCGGCGCACCGATGTGTTCTGTCGCCTGGGCGGTGAAGAGTTCATGGTGCTTTGCCCGGATATCGACGGCGAACAGGCCCTCGTGCTGGCCGTGGAGTTGTGGCAAGGGTTGCGCAGTGCGCCGATCGACGAGGTCGGGATCGTCACCGCGAGTTTCGGGATTGCCAGTTGGCGGGCCGGAGAGGGCGCGGATGCGCTGCTGTTGCGGGCAGACTCAGGGGTATATGCGGCGAAGCAGGCGGGAAGGGATCGGGTTGAGGGGCAGATGAGCTAGGACAGCATGCGGACCCTGTGGGAGCGAATTGTGGCGAGGGGGCTGTGTGATCGTCCCCACGCTCTGCGTGGGAATGCCTCAATGGACGCTCCGCGTCCGCTTTGGCAGTAACGCAGAGCGTCACCGGCTGCATTCCCACGCAGAGCGTGGGAACGATCGGATTGGGGGGTTACAACACCGAAGCCGTTTCCGGCAGTTTCGGCTGGCGGTACAGATCCAGCAGCACCTGATCCAGCACCGAGGAGGCGCCAAATGGTGCCTTGTCGTTGAGGATCGCCACCACCGCCCAGGTATTGCCATTGATGTCGCGGCTGTAGCCGGAGATGGCGCGTACGGTGTTCAGGGTGCCGGTCTTGACGTGGGCTTCACCGCGCATCGCGGTGGTCTTCAGGCGTTTGCGCATGGTGCCGTCGGTGCCGGCAATTGGCATCGAGCTGATGAACTCGGCGGAATACGGGCTGCGCCAGGCGGCTTGCAGCATCGCGGCCATTTCACGGGCACTCACTCGCTCGGCGCGGGACAGGCCGGAGCCGTTCTCCATCACCAGGTGCGGCGCAGTGATGCCTTTTCTCGCCAGCCACTGACGCACCACGCGCTGGGCTGCCTTGGCGTCGTCACCGTCGGCATCCGTGCGGAACTTCTGGCCCAGGCTCAGGAACAACTGCTGAGCCATGGTGTTGTTACTGTATTTGTTGATGTCGCGAATGATCTCCGCCAGGTCTGGCGAGTAGGCCCGGGCCAGCACCTTGGCGTTGCTCGGCGTCGGTGCCAGACGATCCTGGCCCTGGATGCTGCCGCCCAATTCCTTCCAGATCGCCCGCACAGCGCCAGCGGTGTAGGTCGCGTGGTCGAGCAGCGACAGGTAGGTCTGGGAGCTGCAGCCTTCGCCCAACTGACCGCCGACGGTCACGGTGACGCTGCCATCAGCCTGGGGCACCGGGTTGTAACGCACGCCACCGGTGCATTGCTTGGAGTTGAGCGCCTTGACCTGATTGTCGATGCGGATGCTGGCAATCGGCGGCTCGACCGACACCAGGACCTTGCCCGAGTCGTTGCGGGCCACGAAGCGCAGGGCCTTGAGGTTGACCAGCAGCGCGTCGGGTTTGACCAGGAACGGTTTGTTCTCGTCGTTGCCGTCGTCGTTGAATTCAGGCAGTTGTGGTTGAACGAAGAAGCCGCGGTCCAGCACCAGGTCGCCGGTGACCTGGGTCACGCCGTTGGCGCGCAAGTCGCGCATCAGCAGCCAGAGTTTTTCCATGTTCAGCTTCGGATCGCCGCCACCCTTGAGGTAGAGGTTGCCGTTGAGGATGCCGCCGCTGAGGGTGCCGTCGGTGTAGAACTCGGTTTTCCACTGGTGGTTCGGGCCGAGCATTTCCAGCGCGGCGTACGTGGTCACCAGCTTCATGGTCGAGGCCGGGTTGACCGAAACATCAGCGTTATGAATGGTTGGGGTGCCCGGGCCGTTGAGCGGGATCATTACCAGTGACAGGGCACTGTCTTGCAGTTTGCTGGCCTTGAGCGCCTTTTCGACGTTGGGCGACAGGGCGGTGTTGATCGAGGCGGCGGAAACGGGGAGGGCCAGGGGCAGAAGAAGGCTGGCCAGCAGCAATGGACGCAAAGATTTGATCATTTGAAATAAAACCCTACAGCCGAGGGGAAAAAAGACGAGGGCATGGAGATAAATTCCCTCAGCGGTCATGAAAGTGTCGGCATTATGCCCCAAGGTGCAACAGCTTGTGCCGTACCCCGGTCGTCTAATCCGCTATTTTTTTACCGGCGGTAGGTGTAGCGGCATTCTGAGACGGGCAATCGGCGCCTTAAACTGCTAAAGTGCGGCCCGTTAATACTTATGAGGATTGTTCCAATGGCGACTAACCGTTCCCAGCGTCTGCGCAAAAAACTGTGCGTCGATGAATTTCAAGAGCTGGGTTTCGAACTGAACCTGGATTTCAAAGAAGATTTGGCTGATGAAGCCATTGATGCTTTCCTCGACGCGTTCCTGAAAGAAGCCATGGAAGCCAACGGTCTGGGCTATGTTGGCGGCGACGACTTCGGTCTGGTTTGCCTGCAAAAGCGTGGCTCGGTCTCCGAAGAGCAGCGTGCTGCTGTTGAAGCCTGGCTCAAAGGCCGCAGCGAACTGACCGAAGCAACCGTCAGCCCGCTGATCGACGTCTGGTACCCGGAAAAGCCGATCAATCCGGTAGCTTGATGTTCTAAAAAACGGCGACCCAAGGGTCGCCGTTTTTTTTGTGAAGATCAAAGGATCGCAGCCTCTACACAGCGCCTACCTTGGAACGCGTTGCCCTGTAGGAGCTGTCGAGTGAAACGAGGCTGCGATCTTCTAGGCTCCACGCCAGTTCAAAATAACCAACGTCAACACCCCCGCCACAATCCCCCAGAACGCCGAACCGATGGAAAACAGCGTCAACCCCGACGCCGTGACCATAAAGGTAATCAGCGCTGCTTCCCGTTCCTGCACTTGCGCCATGGCAATGCTCAACCCATTGATGATCGAGCCGAACAGCGCCAGCGCGGCAATCGACAGCACCAGCTCTTTAGGTAATGCGGCAAACAACGCCGCCAGCGTCGCGCCGAACACCCCGGCAATCCCGTAGAAAATCCCGCACCAGACGGCGGCCGTGTAGCGCTTGTTGCGATCTTCATGGGCATGCGGCCCGGTGCAGATTGCCGCGCTGATGGCGGCCAGGTTGATCCCATGGGAGCCGAAGGGCGCCAACAGCAACGAGGCAATGCCGGTGGTGGTGATCAGCGGTGAGGCCGGCACGTTGTAGCCATCGGCGCGCAATACGGCGATACCCGGCATGTTCTGCGAGGTCATCGCCACCACGAACAGCGGAATGCCAATGCTGATGGTCGCGGCCAGGGAGAAATGCGGTGTAGTCCAGACCGGTGTCGCGACTTCCAGATGGAAGCCACTGAAATCCAGCAACCCCATAAATCCTGACAGCACAGTGCCGATCAACAGCGCGGCGAGCACGGCGTAGCGCGGCGACAGGCGTTTAACCACCAGATAGGTGAAGAACATTCCCAGGACCAGCGCAGTGCGGTGCTGGGCGGCGACGAAAATCTCGCTGCCAATTTTGAACAGAATTCCCGCCAGCAACGCCGCCGCCAATGAGGCGGGTATCTTTTTCACCAGCCGTTCGAAACTGCCGGTCAGACCGCAGAGGGTCACCAGCACCGCGCAAGTTATATAGGCGCCAATCGCCTCGCCGTAACTGACACCGCCAAGGCTGGTGATCAGCAACGCTGCGCCAGGGGTCGACCAGGCGATGGTGATCGGGGTGCGGTAGCGCAGGGACAAGCCGATCGAGCACACCGCCATGCCGATAGAGATCGCCCAGATCCACGACGAAATCTGTCCGCTGGTCAGGCCTGCTGCTTGCCCGGCCTGGAACATTAGCACCAGTGAGCTGGTGTAGCCGGTCATCATGGCAATGAACCCGGCGACGATGGCCGAGGGTGATGTGTCAGTCAGAGGGCGAAGCTGCGTGTGCGTGGCGTCGGTCATGAAAGCGGTGTTCCTTATACATGAAGATGTCCGAAGCGACGCTGAACCCTGTGGGAGCGTGGCTTGCCCGCGAAGGCGTAGTGTCAGTCGACATCAATGCTGAATGACACGGCGCCTTCGCGGGCAAGCCACGCTCCCACAAGGGATTGTGTTCAGGCTGCGGATTCTGCGTTCAAGCCTAAACTGAAAAGTAACCGGTCGTTGCAATACAGCGAAGGCGACAAACAGCCGTACAGTCGTGTTGCCACCTTCCATTGTGTACAATCGCGGTGTTTTTTACGCGATACTTGCCAGCGACCCACTGTGCCGTATTACAGTCACGGTCAATTCGCCGCAGTTCTCCCGACTCGAGTGCCCATGAACGAACAGTTGCAACCCCTCAAGAAACAACCGCGAGCAGGCAAAGCCGGGCGCAGCGGTACCCAGGACGATATTGTCTACGCGCATATCTTCGAGGCCATCCTCGAACAGCGTCTGGCGCCCGGCACCAAGTTGAGCGAAGAAGCGCTGGGGGAAATTTTCGGGGTCAGCCGCACCATCATTCGCCGAGCGCTGTCGCGTCTGGCCCATGAAGGCGTGGTGTTGCTGCGACCGAATCGCGGTGCTGTCGTTGCCAGCCCGAGTGTCGAAGAGGCCCGCCAGGTGTTTATGGCGCGGCGTCTGGTGGAGCGGGCGATCACTGAATTGGCGGTTCAGCATGCCACCGCCGAGGAAATTGCCGACTTGCGGCAGATGGTCAACGATGAGCGCGACAGCTTCTCCCGTGGCGATCGTGGTGCCGGAATCCGTCTGTCGGGCGAGTTTCACTTGAAGCTGGCCGAAGCGGCGAAAAACGCGCCGCTGATCAGCTTCCAGCGCAGCCTGGTGTCCCAGACTTCGTTGATCATCGCCCAGTACGAGAGCGGCAACCGTTCCCACTGTTCCTACGATGAACACACTCAGTTGATCAACGCCATCGAAGCGCGGGACGCGACGCTGGCGGTGGATTTGATGATGCATCACATGGACCACATCGACAGCAAACTCAACCTCGACGAAGAAAGTGCGTCGGATGATTTGCATGCGGTGTTTTCGCATTTGTTGCAGACCAAGAAGCCTGGGCGTTCAACAGCCAAGCTCTGACTTCCTGACGCTGATCGTTCCCACGCTCTGCGTGGGAATGCCTCAACGGACGCTCTGCGTTCGGCTCTGGATTGGGACGCGGAGCGTCCCGGGCTGCATTCCCACGCGGAGCGTGGGAACGATCAATCCCCCGCAACCAACGATTGCGGGGGATTTTTTATGCTTGGAGAAAACTAGCGCTGATGCACCAGATTCCCCGCCGCATACGTCTGCAGAACAGTCCGGTCATCCCCCAGCGTCATCAATACAAACAACGTCTCGGCAATGTTATTGGCCTGTTTCAGGCGATAGCTGAGCAGTGGCGTGGCGTTGTAATCCAGCACCAGGAAGTCCGCGTCGGTGCCCGGTTGCAAGGTACCGATCTTGTCTTCCAGACGTAGCGCGCGGGCGCCGCCGAGGGTGGCCAGGTACAGCGACTTGAACGGGCTCAGCCGCGCGCCTTGCAGTTGCATGACTTTGTAGGCTTCGTTCAGGGTTTGCAGCAGCGAGAAGCTGGTGCCGCCACCAACGTCGGTACCGAGACCGACATTGAGTTTGTGCTTCTCGGCCATCGGCAGATTGAACAGGCCGCTGCCGAGGAACAAGTTCGAGGTCGGGCAAAACGCAATCGCCGAGCCGGTTTCCGCCAGCCGCGCACACTCGTCGTCGCACAGGTGCACGCCGTGAGCGAACACCGAGCGCTCGCCGAGCAATTGGTAGTGATCGTAGACATCCAGGTAGCCCTTGCGCTCCGGGAACAGCGCCTTGACCCACTCGATTTCCTTGAGGTTTTCGCTGATGTGGGTCTGCATGTACAGATCCGGGTATTCGCTGAGCAACTGGCCGGCGAGGGTCAGTTGTTCCGGAGTGCTGGTCGGTGCAAAACGCGGAGTGACCGCGTAGTGCAAGCGACCCTTGCCGTGCCAGCGCTCGATCAGCGCCTTGCTTTCAACGTAGCTCGATTCGGCGGTGTCGGTCAGGTAGTCCGGCGCGTTGCGATCCATCATCACCTTGCCGGCAATCATTCGCAGGTCCAGCTGTTCGGCGGCCTCGAAGAACGAGTTCACCGACTGCGGATGCACGCTGCCGAACACCAGCGCCGTGGTGGTACCGTTGCGCAGCAGTTCCTTGATGAAAATGTCCGCGACTTCGTCCGCATGGTTCTTGTCGGCGAACTGGCTTTCACAGGGGAAGGTGTAGGTGTTCAGCCAGTCCAGAAGTTGTTCGCCGTAGGCGCCGACCATGCCGGTTTGCGGCAGGTGGATGTGGGTGTCGATGAAGCCCGGGGTGATCAGCGCGTCCTGATAATGGGTGATCTCGATGTCGGCCGGCAGGGTCGGCAGCAATTCGCTGGCGTGGCCGATGGCACTGATCTGGCCGTTATCGACCACCAGCAGGCCGTCTTCGAAATATTCGTACGAGGCTTCGATACCCACTTCGGCAGGGTCGGCGATGCTGTGCAGAATGGCGGCGCGGTAGGCTTTGCGAGTCAGAGGCATGAGCGTTCTCAATTAGTTCGAAGCTGTTCAGTTCGAAGCTTTCAGTTCAAAGCTTGGCTGCGGCGTGAAGCAGGCAGCAGTTTGGCGATCGATGATCCGGCGCTGGCGGTGTGCTGGCCGAAATTCGCGTTATAGGTGGCGATGATTTCGCCGGCGATGGAGATGGCGATTTCCACAGGCAACTTGCCTTTGACTTCGCCGATGCCCATCGGGCAGCGCATGCGTTGCAGCACGGTGCTGTCGAAGCCGCGGTCACGCAGGCGGTGTTCGAACTTCACCCGTTTGGTCTTCGAACCGATCAGGCCGAAGTAGGCGAAGTCGTTGCGCTTGAGAATCGCGGCGGTGAGTTCAAGGTCGAGCTGGTGGTTGTGGGTCATGACGATGCAGTAGCTGCCGGCGGGCAGATCATCCACTTCATCCAGCGGTTCTTCAGTGACTATTTTGCGCACGCCGTGGGGGATCTGATCGGGGAATTCAGCTTCCCGCGAGTCGATCCAGCGCACCCGGCAGGGCAGGCTGGCGAGCAGCGGCACCAGCGCCCGGCCGACGTGGCCGGCGCCAAACACAGCGATCTGCGCCTGAACCTGGCCCATCGGTTCGAACAGCAATACGGTCACGCCACCGCAGCACTGGCCCAGGCTGGCGCCTAGGCTGAAGCGCTCCAGATGGGTGTCCTGTCGGCCGCTGGCCAGCATCTCGCGGCCGATCTGCATGGCCTTGTACTCCAGATGCCCGCCACCGATGGTGTCGAACGTTTGCGTGGCGCTGATGACCATCTTCGAGCCGGCATTACGCGGCGTCGAGCCGAGCTCTTCGATGATGGTCACCAACACACAGGATTCACCCCGGGTTTGCAGGTCGGCGAGGGCGTCGATCCAGTTGTACATGTTTCACCTCGACATCTTTGTTGTCTGTTCGGCCGTCATCGCTAGCAGGCTAGCTCCCACAGGGTTTGTGGTGTCCACACAATCTGGATTCAACGCAAATCCTGTGGGAGCCAGCCTGCTGGCGATTGGCCGCGCCGCGGTTTAGAGCGAAGCCAACTCGACTTCAGCCTCAACAGGCTTCAAAGCCTTCAACTGCCGCATCTGCTCACAGCCCCACAACACCCGCTCCGGGGTCGCCGGTGCGTCGATTTTCGGTTGATGCTGGTAGTCGCCCAAACTGGCCACGGCGTCCTTGATCGCGCACCACGCGGCAATGCCGAGCATGAACGGCGGCTCACCCACGGCCTTGGAATGGAAGACCGTGTCTTCCGGGTTCTTGCGGTTTTCCACCAGCTTCACCCGCAGGTCCAATGGCATGTCTGCCACCGCCGGGATCTTGTAGCTGGCCGGGCCGTTGGTCATCAGTTTGCCCTTGTTGTTCCACACCAGTTCTTCCATGGTCAGCCAGCCCATGCCCTGGATGAAACCACCCTCGACCTGACCGATGTCGATCGCCGGGTTCAGCGAGTCGCCGACATCGTGAAGAATGTCGGTACGCAGCATCTTGTACTCGCCGGTCAGGGTGTCGACGATCACCTCGGCGCAGGCTGCACCGAAGGCGTAGTAGTAGAACGGCCGACCCCGCGCCTGGCTGCGGTCGTAGTAGATTTTCGGGGTCTTGTAGAAGCCGGTGCTCGACAGCGACACCTGAGCGAAATACGCCTGCTGGATCAGCGATTCAAACGTCAGGATGTGATCGCGGACCCGAACGTGACCGTTGTGGAACTCCACGTCTTCTTCACTGACCTTGTATTGCCGCGCGGCGAATTCCACCAGGCGTTTCTTGATGATTTCAGCCGCGTTTTGCGCCGCTTTACCATTGAGGTCGGCGCCGCTCGAAGCAGCGGTTGGCGAGGTGTTCGGGACCTTGTCGGTGTTGGTCGCGGTGATCTGCACGCGGTCCATTTCCACCTGGAACACTTCAGCCACGACTTGCGCAACCTTGGTGTTCAGACCCTGGCCCATTTCAGTGCCGCCGTGGTTCAGGTGGATGCTACCGTCGGTGTAGATGTGGATCAGTGCGCCGGCCTGGTTGAGGAAACTGGCGGTGAAGGAGATACCGAATTTCACCGGGGTCAGCGCCAGGCCTTTTTTCAGGATCGGGCTGTTGGCGTTGTAGCGACGGATCGCTTCGCGACGCTCGGCGTACTGGCTGCTTTCTTCCAGTTCGGCGGTCATTTCCTCGAGCATGTTGTGCTCGACGGTCTGGTAGTAATGGGTGATGTTGCGCTCGGTCTTGCCGTAGTAGTTGGCCTTGCGCACGGCCAGCGGATCGAGGCCCAGATGCCGGGCAATCGCGTCCATCACTTCTTCGATGGCGACCATGCCTTGCGGGCCGCCGAAACCACGGTAAGCGGTGTTCGACGCGGTGTTGGTTTTGCAGCGGTGACCGTTGATGGTCGCGTCGCCCAGGTAATAAGAGTTGTCGGCATGGAACATCGCGCGGTCGACAATTGACGCCGACAAATCCGGTGAGCAACCGCAGTTGCCGGCCAGTTCCAGCGCAATGCCATGCAAGCGACCGGTGCTGTCGAAGCCCACGTCGTACTCGACGTAGAACGGGTGACGCTTGCCGGTCATCAGCATGTCTTCGACACGCGGCAGGCGCATTTTGGTCGGCTGGCCGGTCAGGTGCGCGATCACCGCGCACAGGCACGCCGGGCTTGCCGCCTGGGTTTCCTTGCCGCCGAAACCACCGCCCATGCGGCGCATATCAACGACGATTTTGTTCATCGACACGTCCAGCACTTCCGCCACCAGTTTCTGCACTTCGGTGGGGTTCTGGGTCGAGCAATAAACGATCATGCCGCCGTCTTCGGTCGGCATCACCGAAGAGATCTGGGTTTCCAGATAGAAGTGTTCCTGGCCGCCGATGTGCAGCGTGCCTTGAATGCGATGTTCGGCAGTAGAAAGCGCGGTGGCCGAATCGCCACGCTGGTGGGTGTGGCTGTCGAGCACGAAGTGGCGTTTGCGCAGGGCTTCTACCACGTCCAGAACGGGTTCGAGATCTTCGTATTCGATGATCGCGGCCATCGCTGCTTTGCGTGCGGTTTCCAGGTCTTTCGCCGCAACGGCCAGTACCGGTTGACCGACGAACTGCACGTCATCGATGGCCAGCAATGGGTCGCCCGGCAGCAGTGGGCCGATGTCTTTCAGGCCTGGCACATCTTCGTGGGTGATTGCGATGCGCACGCCTTCGAAGGCGTAGCAAGGCTTGGTGTCGATGCTGATGATTTTTGCGTGGGCGCGGTCTGACAGCCGTGCATAAACGTGCAGCTGATTGGGGAATTCCAGCCGATCGTCGATGTACTGCGCTTCGCCGGACACATGCTTGTCGGCGCTGTCGTGCTTGACGCTGCGGCCGACACCGGTGGTCAGGTCCTTGGCGAACAATTCAGCCAGTTCGGCTTGGGTCTTCTCTACAGCGTGATGATTAGACATAAGCGGTCACCCGAGTCTCGATGTGCGGTGTTTGCAGTTCGATGAAGTATTTACGCAGCAGGTTCTGCGCGCTGAGCAGGCGGTATTCCTTGCTGGCGCGAAAGTCCGAGAGTGGCGTGAAGTCTTCGGCCAATGCAGCGCAGGCGCGTTCGAGGGTGGCGTTGTTGAACGGCGCACCGAGCAGGGCGGCCTCGCAGTTTTTGGCGCGTTTTGGAATGGCCGCCATGCCGCCGAAAGCAACGCGGGCGTCGGCGATCACGCCGGTGTCGATGCGCAGGTTGAACGCGGCACAAACGGCGGAAATGTCATCGTCCAGACGCTTGGATACCTTGTAGGCGCGGAACAGTTGTTCAACGCTGGCGCGCGGCACGATGATCTTTTCGATGAACTCGCTTTCCTGACGCGCGGTCACCCGGTAATCGATGAAGTAGTCTTCCAATGCCATGGTGCGGCGAGTTTCGCCTTTACACAGGACGATCTGCGCGCCGAGGGCGATCAGCAGCGGTGGTGAGTCACCGATCGGCGAGGCGTTGCCGATGTTGCCGCCCAAGGTGCCCTGATTGCGAATTTGCAGGGAGGCGAAGCGTTGCAGCAACTCGCCGAAGTCCGGGTACTCGGCCTTCAAGGCGTCGTAGCAGTCGGAGAGGGCGGTGGCGGCGCCGATTTCCAGGCGATCGTCGAAGCGTTCGATGCGTTTCATTTCAGCGACGTTGCCGACGTAGATCATCACCGGCAAGGTGCGGTGGAACTGGGTGACTTCCAGCGCCAGATCAGTGCCGCCGGCCAGCAGGCGGGCCTGTGGATAAGCATCGTAGAGGTCGGCCAGATCGGCCACGGTCAACGGCACCAGGCAGCGCTTGTCGCCACTGTTGAGTTCGCCGATATCGGTGGGGGCGATGGCTTTCAGGCGAGCGATGGTGTCTGCTTCTCGCGCATCGAATTGGTCGGGTTGTTTGCCACAGCATGATTGCTCGGCAGCGGCCAGGATCGGCCGATAACCGGTGCAGCGGCAGAGGTTGCCGGCTAGCGCTTCGTGGGCTTTATGGGCGTCGGGCTGGTCGCTGTTCTTTTGCAGCGCGAACAGCGACATGACGAAGCCCGGGGTGCAGAAACCGCATTGCGAGCCATGGCACTCGACCATGGCTTTTTGCACGCTGTGCAGTTCGCCCTGGTGCTTGAGGTCTTCGACGCTGATCAGTTGCTTGCCGTGCAAGGAGGAGACGAACGTCAGGCACGAGTTGAGACTGCGATAGCGAATGTGTTCGCGGCCATCGTCGTCCGTCTGCAGCTCGCCGACCACCACGGTGCAGGCACCACAGTCACCGCTGGCGCAGCCTTCTTTAGTGCCGGGTTTGCCCATATGTTCGCGCAGATAGTTGAGCACGGTCAGGTTCGGGTCCAGGGCGTGCTCGCTACGGAGTTCCTGGTTGAGTAAAAACTGGATCACGGAAGGCCTCGCAAACTCATTATTGTTGTTAACCGACATGAGCCGAATTTATCAGGTCTGACTTTTCGGTCAATGATTTTCTGACTTAAAGGTCAGGAAATAGCATTTTGTCGATCAACGACTCGTTCCTTCATTATTGACCCTCACGGGATAGCTTGCTGTTTGCGTGAATCGTGCCAAAAACCGCTGGGTGGGCACTCCGCCATGACCGATCAATTGCGCTACACTGCGCCGCTTGTGCAGATCGAAGAGTTTGAAGGACAACCATGACGTTCAAGGCGCCGGACAGCCTCGCCGAGCAAATCGCTCACCACCTCGCCGAACGTATCATTCGCGGCGAAATGAAGCCGGGGGAGCGCATTCAGGAACAGAAGGTCACGCTGGCGCTCAATGTCAGCCGCGGTTCAGTCCGTGAAGCCTTGCTGATCCTTGAGCGCCGCCACTTGATCGCGATTTTGCCGCGACGTGGCGCCCACGTGACCGAATTGACGGCGCACAAGGTACAAAGCCTGTGCACGCTGATGAGCGAGTTGTACATTCTGCTCGGCAATGCCGTGGCCAGCGGCTGGCAAGTCCAGGCCGACATGGCGCCGTTCGTGGAGATCCAGCAGCGCCTGACCGCCAGCTACGAACGCCAGGACATCCGCACGTTCGTCGACGATAGCTTCAGTGTGATGCGCGCCGCCTATCCGTTCGCCAACAACCCGTACTTGCAGGAAACCGTCGAGAATTTGCAGCCGGCCATGAGCCGCGCGTATTTCCTCGCGCTGGATCAGCGCAAGGCCTCGATGAGCGAGTTCCTCGAGCTGTTCGAACGCTTGCTCGCTGCCGTGCTGGCTCGTGACTTTCCTCAGATCCGCGTGGTGCTGATGGCGTATGCCCAGCGCAGTTGCGATCTGGTGATTTCTGCCCTGACGGTCGCTTAAGCGTGCGGCTCAAATGCATCAAACTGGCGGGGTTCAAATCCTTCGTCGACCCGACCACGGTAAACTTCCCCAGTAACATGGCGGCAGTGGTCGGGCCCAATGGTTGCGGCAAGTCGAACATCATCGACGCCGTGCGTTGGGTGATGGGCGAGAGCTCGGCCAAGAACTTGCGCGGCGAGTCGATGACCGACGTCATCTTCAACGGCTCGACCAGCCGTAAACCGGTGAGCCAGGCGAGCATTGAGCTGGTGTTCGATAACTCCGACGGCACCCTGCTCGGCGAATGGGCCGCCTATGCGGAGATTTCCATTCGCCGCAAAGTGACCCGCGACAGCCAGACCACTTACTACCTCAACGGCACCAAATGCCGTCGCCGCGATATCACCGACATCTTTCTGGGTACCGGCCTCGGCCCGCGCAGCTACTCGATCATCGAACAGGGCATGATCTCCAAGCTGATCGAGTCCAAGCCCGAAGACCTGCGCAATTTCATCGAAGAAGCCGCTGGTATTTCCAAGTACAAGGAACGTCGGCGCGAGACTGAAAACCGTATCCGCCGCACCCACGAAAACCTTGCCCGCCTGACCGACCTGCGCGAAGAGCTCGAGCGTCAGCTTGAACGCTTGCACCGCCAGGCCGAGGCCGCCAAGAAGTATCAGGAATACAAAGGCGAAGAGCGCCAGCTCAAGGCCCAGCTGTCGGCCCTGCGCTGGCAGGCGTTGAACGAACAGGTCGGCCAGCGCGAGTCGATCATCGGCACCCAGGAAATCACCTTCGAAGCCCTGGTGGCTGAGCAGCGCAATGCCGACGCGGCCATCGAACGCCTGCGCGACGGTCATCACGATCTGTCCGAACGCTTCAATCTGGTGCAGGGGCGTTTCTATTCGGTCGGCGGCGACATCGCCCGGGTCGAGCAGAGCATTCAGCACGGTCAGCAACGTTTGCGTCAGCTACAGGACGACCTGAAAGAAGCCGAGCGCGCGCGGCTGGAAACCGAGTCTCACTTGGGTCACGACCGCACCTTGCTGCTGACCTTGGGCGAAGAGCTGGACATGCTCACGCCGGAACAGGAAGTCACCAGCGCCGCCGCCGAAGAAGCTGCTGCCGCGCTCGAAGAATCCGAAACCACCATGCATGGCTGGCAGGAACAGTGGGACGCGTTCAACCTCACCGCTGCCGAGCCGCGCCGTCAGGCTGAAGTTCAGCAGTCGCGGATCCAGCAGCTGGAAACCAGCCTGGAACGTTTGGCCGATCGTCAGAAGCGTCTTGGTGAAGAGCGTGCGTTGCTATCGGCGGATCCGGAAGACGCGGCGATCATGGAACTCAGCGAGCAGTTGGCGGCGTCCGAGGCCACGCTCGAAGACTTGCAGGCCAGTGAAGAGGCTCAGGTCGAGCGCCTTGAGCAACTGCGTCAGGAGTTGCAGCAAGCGCTTTCGGCGCAGCAGCAGGCCCAAGGTGATTTGCAGCGGCTCAACGGGCGATTGGCGTCGCTGGAAGCCTTGCAGCAAGCCGCGCTCGATCCCGGCACCGGCACTGCCGAATGGCTGCGCGAACAGCATCTGGCGGATCGCCCGCGTCTGGCCGAAGGCCTGAAGGTCGAGGCCGGTTGGGAGCTGGCGGTAGAAACCGTGCTCGGCGCCGACCTGCAAGCGGTGCTGGTGGATGACTTCGGTGATTTCGATCTGGCCGGGTTTGCCCAAGGCGATTTGCGCCTGCTCAGCCCGGCCACCGATGGCGTGCGAGTGCCCGGCAGTTTGCTCGACAAGGTCGAGGCGCAGATTGATTTGTCGCCATGGCTGGGACAGGTCAAACCGGTCGACAGCCTTGAACAGGCCTTGGCGTTGCGCGGGCAATTGGCTGCCGGGCAAAGCCTGATCAGCCGCGACGGTTACTGGGTCGGCCGACACTTTTTACGTGTGCGGCGGGCCAGCGAAGCGGAAAGCGGCGTGCTCGCCCGTGGCCAGGAAATCCAGCGTTTGGGCCTTGAACGCGAAGAGCGCGAAGCCACGGTCGAAACCCTGGAAACCCAACTTCAGAATCTCAGGGCGCAACAGCGTCAGCAGGAAAACGGCCGCGAACATTTGCGCCGTTTGCTGCAAGACGAAGCCCGTCAGCAAGGCGAATTGAAAGCCCAGCTGTCCGCCGGCAAAGCCAAGGTCGAGCAGTTGACGTTGCGCCGTACCCGTCTCGATGAAGAACTCACCGAGTTGAGTGAACAGCGCGCCCTGGAACACGAAAACATCGGCGAAGCGCGCCTGCAATTGCAGGAGGCTCTCGACAGCATGGCGCTGGACACCGAGCAGCGTGAGTTGCTGTTGGCCCAGCGCGACAGCCTGCGCGAACGCCTCGACCGGGTGCGTCAAGAAGCCCGACAGCATAAGGATCATGCGCATCAATTGGCGGTGCGCCTCGGTTCGCTGAAGGCGCAACACGACTCCACTCGTCAGGCCCTTGAACGGCTGGAAATGCAGTCCGAGCGCCTGACCGAGAAGCGCGAACAGTTGAGCCTCAATCTGGAAGAGGGCGAGGCGCCACTGGAAGAGCTGCGGCTGAAACTCGAAGAGCTGCTCGACAAGCGCATGACGGTTGACGAAGAACTCAAGACCGCGCAAATGGCCATGGAAGATGCCGACCGCGAACTGCGCGATGCCGAGAAGCGCCGCACTCAGGCCGAGCAGCAATCCCAGTTGATTCGCAGCCAGCTCGAGCAGCAGCGCATGGAATGGCAAGCGCTGACGGTGCGACGCAAGACGTTGCAGGATCAATTGCTCGAAGACGGCTACGACCTCAACGGCGTGCTCGCCACGCTGCTGGCCGGGGCCAACGAGAAAGACGCCGAAGAAGAACTCGAGCGCATTGCCGCGCGGATTCAGCGCCTCGGGGCGATCAACCTCGCAGCCATCGACGAATACCAGCAACAATCCGAGCGTAAGCGTTATCTGGATGCTCAGAACGACGATTTGGTGGAAGCGCTGGACACGCTTGAGAACGTCATTCGCAAGATCGACAAGGAAACCCGAAACCGCTTCAAAGATACCTTTGATCAGATCAATGGCGGTTTACAGGCCCTTTTCCCAAAAGTTTTCGGTGGAGGACGCGCGTATTTGGAACTGACGGGCGAAGATCTACTCGATACAGGGGTAACGATCATGGCGCAGCCGCCAGGAAAGAAGAACAGCACCATCCATTTGCTCTCCGGTGGCGAAAAAGCCCTGACCGCATTGGCCCTGGTATTTGCCATCTTCAAATTGAATCCGGCGCCGTTCTGCATGCTCGATGAGGTTGACGCGCCATTGGATGACGCTAACGTTGGACGCTACGCACGGCTGGTCAAGGAAATGTCGCAGACGGTGCAGTTCATCTACATCACCCACAACAAGATCGCTATGGAAATGGCCGATCAATTAATGGGGGTGACGATGCACGAGCCCGGTTGCTCGCGTCTGGTGGCAGTGGATGTGGAGGAGGCGATGGCCATGGTGGACGCCTGAGTCATTGCGTGTAGGGCAAGTATTATTGAGCTGTAGGGCTTTTTACCTGCCTTGACTTGCTGGCCAATCGACATAATTCGCGCAAGCCACTGTGAGAGACGGTGTAAAGTTGCCTTTGGTCGTGCTAGTTTAATGTCAATTTTTCGTATACGTGGGCAAAACGCCTGTCAGAACATAGAGTTGGCGCCACGTTTTAAAGCGGTTTACACAATGTAAACCCCTTATTTTTCAGCATTTTTTATAGAGGCACGGGATTACATGGAAATCGGTCTGCGCGAGTGGCTGATCGTCATCGGCATTATTGTCATTGCCGGTATTCTTTTCGATGGCTGGCGTCGCATGCGCGGCGGCAAGGGAAAACTGAAATTCCGTCTTGACCGAAGTTTGTCCAATTTGCCGGATGAGGACACCAGCGCCGAGCTGTTGGGCCCGCCCCGCGTGCTGGATACCCATAAAGAACCGCAACTGGACGAGCATGATCTGCCGTCGGTGAGCATGCCTGCCCGTGAACCTCGCGAGTCGGGTTCCAAGCGCGGCAAGCGTGGCCATGGCGAGCCGTCGCAAGGCGACTTGAATCTCAATCTGGATCTGGACGGCGGCCCGAGCTTCAACAGCCGTGACGACGATTTCCCGGATGACACCAAGCCTGCCAGCTCGGCCGAGAAAGATCAGCCGCAAGCCGAAGAAGTACTGGTGATCAGCGTGATCTGCCGCGACCCGGCTGGCTTCAAGGGCCCGGCACTGCTGCAGAACATTCTGGAAAGCGGTCTGCGTTTCGGCGAGATGGACATTTTCCACCGTCACGAAAGCATGGCCGGTAACGGCGAAGTCCTGTTCTCCATGGCCAACGCGGTCAAGCCGGGTGTCTTCGATCTGGATGATATCGATCATTTCAGCACCCCGGCGGTGAGCTTCTTCCTCGGTCTGCCAGGCCCGCGTCATCCCAAGCAAGCTTTCGACGTGATGGTGGCTGCTGCTCGCAAACTGTCCCAGGAGCTGAACGGCGAACTGAAAGACGACCAGCGCAGCGTGCTGACTGCCCAGACCATCGAACACTACCGTCAGCGCATCGTCGAGTTCGAGCGTCGCGCTTTGACCCAGAAGCGCTGACTCGAATGACTGGGGCGGGCTCTGGTGGCGAGGGGGCTTGCCCCCGTTGGGCTGCGAAGCAGCCCCTTCATTTCGGCAACCCCGTTATTCAAACACGCCGCATTCTCTGGTTTTACGACTGCTTCGCAGCCGAACGGGGGCAAGCCCCCTCGCCACATAGTGCAAGCCATCAGGCTATCGTGATTAAAAGATTGAGCAGCCTCGGCTGCTCTTTTGCTTTATGAGAGAACACCCATGACCGCCGCCAAAAACCGCATTCTAGAGCTGCGCGCCGAGCTCGATCAGCACAACTATCGCTACCACGTGCTGGACGAACCGAGCATTCCGGACGCCGAATACGATCGCTTGTTCCACGAGCTCAAGGCCCTCGAAGCAGCCCATCCCGAATTGATCACCAGCGACTCGCCGACCCAGCGTGTCGGCAGCGCGGCGCTGTCGGCGTTCACTCAGGTGCGCCATGAAGTGCCAATGCTCAGCCTGGGCAACGCCTTCGAAGAAACCGACATGCGCGAATTCGATCGCCGGGTGACGGAAGGTCTGGACTTGCCGGTCGGCGACCTGTTCGGCGGTGGCGCGGCGGTGGAGTACAGCTGCGAACCCAAGCTCGATGGCCTGGCGGTCAGTCTGCTGTACCAGGACGGTGTGCTGGTGCGTGGCGCCACACGCGGCGATGGCACCACCGGTGAAGACATCAGCGTCAACGTGCGCACCGTGCGCAATATTCCGCTCAAGCTGCATGGCACCGGTTGGCCGGCGACCCTGGAAGTGCGGGGTGAAGTGTTCATGTCCAAGGCCGGTTTCGAGCGGCTCAACGCCACGCAACTGGAAGTCGGCGGCAAGACCTTCGCCAACCCGCGTAATGCGGCGGCGGGCAGCTTGCGGCAGCTGGATTCGAAGATTACCGCCAACCGTCCGCTGGAATTCTGCTGCTACGGCATCGGCCAGATTTCGGCCGATATCGCCGACACGCACATCGGCAATCTGCAGCAACTCAAAGCCTGGGGCATGCCGATCAGTCATGAGCTGAAACTGGCCAATGGCATCGCTGAATGCCTGGATTACTACCGTGACATCGGCGAACGCCGTAATGCGCTGCCGTATGAAATCGACGGCGTGGTGTTCAAGGTCAACAGCATTGCGTCCCAGCGTGAACTGGGCTTTCGCGCCCGCGAACCGCGTTGGGCAATCGCCCATAAATTCCCGGCCATGGAGGAGCTCACCGAACTGCTCGATGTGGAGTTCCAGGTGGGGCGCACCGGTGCCGTGACGCCGGTGGCGCGCTTGAAACCGGTCAAGGTGGCTGGCGTCACCGTGGCCAATGCGACCTTGCACAACATGGATGAGGTTGCGCGGCTGGGCCTGATGATCGGTGACACGGTGATCATCCGTCGCGCCGGTGATGTGATTCCGCAAGTGGTGCAAGTGGTCGCCGAGCGCCGTCCGGAGAATGCCCGGCCGGTGCAGATTCCCGAGCAGTGCCCGGTCTGCGGTTCTCATGTCGAGCGTACGCAACTGGTCAAGCGCAGCAAGGGCCGCGAGACCATCAGCGAAGGCGCGGTGTATCGCTGTGTCGGCCGTCTGGCCTGCGGTGCGCAACTCAAGCAAGCGATCATTCACTTTGTCTCGCGCCGCGCCATGGACATCGAAGGGCTGGGCGAGAAGAGCGTCGAGCAATTGGTGGACGAAGGCCTGGTGAGTTCGCCGGCCGATCTCTATGCCCTGACGTTCGAGCAGATTGTTGATCTGGAAGGCTTTGCCGAACTGTCGAGCAAGAACCTGCTTGGCGCCATTGAAGACAGTAAGCGGCCGAGTCTGGCGCGGTTCATCTACGCCTTGGGCATTCCCGATGTCGGCGAAGAAACGGCGAAGGTGCTCGCGCGCTCTCTCGGCTCGCTGGAGCGGGTTCAGCAGGCGTTGCCGCAAGTGCTCACGTACTTGCCGGATGTCGGGCTGGAAGTGGCTCACGAGATTCACAGCTTCTTTGAAGACGCGCATAACCGGCAGGTGATCGCGGATCTGCTCAAGCACGGTATGCAGATTCAGGATCAGGGCGAGTTGGGTGCCGAATTTTCCGCCAGTACGACACTGGGCGGCTTCCTCGACAAGTTGCACATTCCGTCGGTCGGGCCGGGCGGGGCGCAGAAGCTTGCGGACAAGTTCGGCTCACTCGAAGCGGTGATGAGTGCTGATTGGCTGGACATGCGTCAGGCGCTGCCGGAGAAACAGGCGACTTCGGTTCGTGAGTTCTTTGCGGGCACGGAAAATCGTCAGCTCGCCGAAGCTGCCGAAAAGCAGCTGCGCGATTTCGGTATGCATTGGCAGAGTGAAAAGAAAGTCGTCGAAGGCTTGCCGCTGGCCGGGCAGACCTGGGTGCTGACCGGTTCGCTGGAGCTGATGAGTCGCGATGTCGCCAAGGACAAACTTGAAAGCCTCGGTGCCAAGGTGGCCGGTTCCGTGTCGGCCAAGACCCATTGCGTGGTCGCCGGGCCGGGCGCGGGCTCGAAGTTGGCCAAGGCCAATGAGCTGGGGTTGAAAGTGCTGGATGAAGAGGCGTTTGTGGCGCGTCTGAAGGAATACAACATCTCGATCTAGTGCAGGATCTGTGGCGAGGGGGCTTGCCCCCGTTGGGCTGCGTAGCGGCCCTAAAACAAGCAACCGCGATCTGTCAGACATACCGTGCAAGCAGGTTTTGCGACGGCTTCGCCGCCGAACGGGGGCAAGCCCCCTCGCCACAAAGAACGTGGAACGATCATGTTGGAGGAATGATCTAGTCTTCGCAGGCCCCAGGGAGAGATCGCCATGTACCGTTTTTTCGAACAGCTCAGTTCACGCATCGCCGCACCCTTCATGGGCGAGCGTTCGCGCAACAGCAAGGTCTGGCATTGCCGCTGTGGGCAGTCGCTGTTCTTTCGCAACAGCCAGTGCCTGGCCTGTTCGGCAGCGCTGGGCTATCAGCCGCAGCAGAGTCGCTTGTCGTCGTTGCAGCCCGGTCCGCAAGCGGATACCTGGTTGCTCGACACCGATCCCGAAGCTGGAGTGTTCCGCCGCTGCGCCAATCTCGACTCTCCGGCCGCATGCAACTGGCTGCTGCCGGCCAATGATCACGATGCCTTGTGCATTGCCTGTAGCCTGAATCGCACCATCCCCGACCTGTCGATCCCCGAGAACCACGAGCGCTGGCGCAAAGTGGAAATTGCCAAGCGTCGTCTGGTAGCGCAGTTGATCAGCCTGGGCTTGTCAGTCATTCCGAAATCCATGGACGAAGACATCGGTCTGGCCTTCGACTTCATCGGTATCGATCTCGAAGGCAAGCCGCCGACCACCGGGCATGCCAACGGTCTGATCACCCTCGATATCAAGGAAGCCGACGATGCCCATCGCGAGCAGGTCCGCGTGCAGATGCACGAACCTTATCGCACGCTGCTCGGTCACTTTCGTCACGAGACAGGGCATTACTACTGGGACCGCCTGGTCGCCAACAGTCATTGGCTGGAGCCGTTCCGCGGTCTGTTCGGTGACGAGCGAGCAAGCTATGCCGAGGCCCTTGAGCGGCATTATCAGCAAGGCGCGCCGCTTGACTGGCAGCAGCATTACGTCAGTGCCTACGCGACCATGCACCCTTGGGAAGACTGGGCGGAAACCTGGGCTCACTACCTGCACATGATGGATGCAGTGGACACTGCCCTGGGGTTTGGCATGAGTGCGCAGGAATTGGATTTCGATTACCAGCCGTTTCCGCCCAGTACGCTATTCGACCCGCAACACCCTGGCGGTCCGGCGTTCCTGTCGTTCGTCAACGCATGGATCGAACTGGCCGGCATGCTCAACGAATTGTCGCGCAGCATGGGTCAGCCGGATTTTTATCCGTTCGCCCTGCCGCCGGCGGTGATTGCCAAGCTGCACTTCATTCATCTGGTGATCCAGCAAGAGGGCGGCAGGGCGGATGAGGTGTTGGCGCAATAGGATCAAAAGATCGCAGCCTGCGGCAACTCCTACAGGTGTACGCCGATCCATGTAGGAGCTGCCGCAGGCTGCGATCTTTAAAGGTCAGCGCATGTCCTTGACCGGACTCATATTTTTTAATCTCCGCGAACGGTTGTAACTTCGTCTCAGATAGGTACAATGGCGCGGCTCGCCGTCAGGTGAGCGTCGTTATGGTGACCCCATCGGTCCCCCCGCAACGATTACCCGTGAACCTGGTCAGATCCGGAAGGAAGCAGCCACAGCGGGAACATTGTGTGCCGGGGTGTGGCTGGTGGGGTTGCCTCCATAACGCAGCACGAACCCTCTTTCGTGTTTTCTATTTAAACATACTGTTTTATTTTCCCTGCCATGGAGCTCATCCAGGGCGGTTTTTCGTCGTTTCCGAATTAAAGCGCGGGATATAAAAAAGGAGGCCGATCTGTCGCATTCGACAGATCGGCCTCCTTTCTTCATTTACTAGGCTTGGACAAGGCCTGGTCAACCGCTGCGATCAGCTTTCCCAGATCCTTCGGGGTGGCTTTGTGTATGACGCTGAACAGGTATGCCCGCTGTTCATCTTCGTCTTCCAGATCTGCGAAAAAGGCTTTCAGCTTCACGCCCAGCACGTCGGCAAGCAAAAACAATGCTTCCACGCTGGGGGTATAGGTGCCGGTTTCGAAGCGACTGATGGTTTTGGGGTCAAAACCGGTTTTTTCGCCGAGTTCAGCCTGAGTAAGCCCTGCGACCTTACGGTAGCGTCGGATGGCCGGACCCAAACTTGAAATTTGCATCGCTCAATTCCCATTTAGAATCAAGAACTTAACGATAGATTTCTGCATTAGGCAACTGCATGATCCATCACCTTGCTTTGCAAAATGTGATGCATTTCGTAGAATCGCCGCTTCGAAGGATTTTGGGGTGATCTGCTTTCTGAAGTTTAGGCGATATGAAAAAGCCAGCATTGCGTTCCCTGCCGGGTCTGCACAAAGGCCGCTGACGGTCTGAAGCCTCGCGAAATATTACCAGAGTCGGTGTTGCTACTTTGCCCTGGATCTTCGGCGGTCCGGGGTCATCAAATGCTGTTCATGGAGTGATAACGTGTCTCTGCGCAGTACGTCTCAAAACACCTCTTCCGGGCATCCTGCGCTGGTCGAGCGGTACCACCGCTAGCGACAGTGAGCCTGACTCATGGATGAGAAATACCGCAGGGCCGTGGATGCAGCCGCGATTTTTTCCGAGACCGATCTGGACGGCCGGATTACCTATGTCAACGATCAGTTCTGCGCCGTGTCCGGCTACAGCCGCGAGGAACTGCTGGGGCAGAACCATCGCCTGCTGAACTCCGGCCTGCATTCCGCCGATTTCTTCGCCGCCATGTGGCGCACCATCGCCCTGGGCAATATCTGGAAGGGCGAAATCTGTAATCGCGCCAAGGATGGCAGCCTGTATTGGGTCGACAGCACCATGGTGCCGGTGCTCGACGATGCCACCGGACGCGTTCACCGATACCTGTCGATTCGTTTCGACATCAGCGAAAAACGCCAACTGCTGCAATCCTTGCAATGGCGGGTCGGGCATGACGTGCTGACCGGGCTGCCCAATCGCGCCTTCCTGTCGGATTTACTCGATCAGGCGCTGGAATTCTCCCGGCATGAAAACATTCCGTTGGCGGTGTGCATGCTTGACCTCGACGGGTTCAAGGCGGTCAACGACGGTTACGGTCACGCCAGTGGCGATATGTTGCTGGTGGAAGTGGCCAAGCGTTTGCGCGACATTGTGCGCGGCGAAGACGTGGTGGCCCGACTGGCCGGCGACGAGTTCGTGCTGGTGCTGCGTTATGTGCGTGATCTGCCGGAATTGTGCGCAGCGCTGAATCGCGTGTTGGGGGCGATTTCGGCGCCTTACACGCTGCATGGCAAGGACATCAATGTGTTCGCCAGTATCGGCGTTACCCTGTTTCCCCACGACAACGAAGATGCCGAAACCCTGCTGCGTCATGCCGATCAGGCGATGTATGTGGCCAAGCAGAGCGGGCGAAACCGCTTTCATCTATTCGATGTCTCTCGGGATCAGGAGGTCAAGGCCACTCACCAGACCGTCGAGCGGGTGCGTCAGGCGTTGGTCGCCGGTGAGTTGCGCCTGCATTTTCAGCCCAAAGTGAACATGCGCCGTGGCGTGGTCGTCGGTTTTGAGGCGTTGTTGCGGTGGGAGCACCCACAAAACGGCATGGTGCCACCCCGGGAGTTTTTGCCGCTGGTGGAGGACACCGACCTGATCATCGATATCGGCGAATGGGTGATGGATCAGGTTCTGTCGCAGTTGCACCGTTGGCAGCAAGCGGGGCAGGGCTGGCCGATCAGTATCAATATCGCGGCGCGACATTTTCAGCGCACGGACTTCGTCGACCGGCTCAAGCACGTACTCGCTCGACATGCCCAGGTCGCCCCGCAGATGCTCGATCTGGAAATCGTCGAGTCGGTGGCGATCGAGAATATCCAGCATGTCAGTGCCTGTTTGCAGGCCTGTCAGGCGTTGGGGGTGCAGTTTTCCCTGGGTGACTTTGGCACGGGTTACTCGTCCCTGAGTTACCTCAAGCGTTTACGTACCCAAACCATCAAGATTGATAAATCGTTCGTGCGCGACATTCTGAATGATCGTGACGACCTGGCCCTGACCACAGCGGTGATTGGCTTGGCCCGCGCGTTCGGCCGGCAGGTGATTGCCGAGGGGCTGGAAAGCGTTGAGCACGGTGAATTGCTGTTGCGGCTGGGATGCGAAGTCGCTCAAGGCTATTTCATCGCGCGCCCGATGCCGCCCGGTGAGGTGCCGGACTGGGTGGCGGGGTTTGTCGCCCCGTTGCAATGGCAGGCACTCGAGCAGACAGCCTGAGCCATCGGCGCCCTGTAGCAGCTGGCGAAGCCTGCGTTCGGCGGCGCAGCCGTCGTAAAATCCTGAGTTCGCGTTTTAACTGGAAGACCGCAGGGCCTCTTCTCACGACTGCTGCGCAGCCGAACGCAGCCTTCGGCAGCTGCTACTGACCAGGATTGCCGGTATAGAGCCGGATGATGTCATCGATCTCCCCTGACATTTTCATTTGAAGCAACGTGTCCAGAATTCGTTGAACAGGCACCTTGGGGTCGTTGCGCACGTAACAACCGACGGTTTGTTCATGCACCAGCGCTACGCTTTGCAGTTGTCGGTCGGGTAGCAGGCGCTGGTTGAACCAGTCCAGGGTCCATTGGCTGCTCACGGCATAGCGGTAGCGTCCGGCCAGGAGTTTATCCAGCACCTGTTCCTGATTGCGCGCGTCATCGCGGTGCAGGCGGTCGGCGTCGAACAGCGGTTGCAGGGTCGGGTAGCTATAGCCGAGCACTGTGCCGATCGACTGCTGCGGCAGCTCTGCCGGGTTGACCGTGTCGGGTGAGCCTCGCCGGCCAATCAGCAAGTCGCGCTGAACCAGCAGTGGAACGCTCCAGATATAGTTGCCGGACAGGTTCGGCAGCCAGGATTGTGAAATATAACAGCGCACATCGACTTCGCCGTGTTCCATGGCGTTTTGCACCCGTGCCCGAGGCAAGACATGAAATTGCGCCGGCATGCCGACCTGTGTCGCCAGGCTGAGCATGATGTCGTGCAGAATGCCCTGGGTCGGTCGGCCGCCGCGCTCCATCTGCACCATGGGCATGGCCCAGCTGTCGGACACGACAAAGCGCAACGGCGCCTCGGCGGCTGCGACGCTCAGGCTGACCAACAGCAGTGCCCCCAAGGCAAAACGCATAAACGCTCCGGTACGGCTCTAACCTGAGCCAATAAAAGCCCCTCAAAGTGCAGCTTAGCCAGAATAGACGAGCGCACCGGATGCAATTTTGGCCTTGCTCCGCTAGCATTAGCCGCTTCTGTTCCTTCGTTGCGACGGTTTTCGATGAGTTATCAGGTTCTTGCACGTAAATGGCGTCCGCGCTCGTTCGGCGAAATGGTCGGCCAGACCCATGTGCTCAAGGCTCTGATCAATGCCTTGGACAGCCAGCGGCTGCACCACGCGTACCTGTTTACCGGTACCCGCGGGGTCGGCAAGACCACCATCGCGCGGATCATCGCCAAATGCCTGAACTGTGAAACAGGTATCACTTCGACCCCCTGCGGCGAGTGCTCGGTGTGCCGCGAAATCGATGAAGGCCGCTTCGTCGACCTGATCGAGATCGACGCCGCGAGCCGGACCAAGGTCGAAGACACCCGCGAGCTGCTCGACAACGTGCAGTACGCGCCGAGCCGCGGGCGCTTCAAGGTCTACCTGATCGACGAAGTGCACATGCTCTCCAGCCATTCCTTCAATGCGCTGTTGAAAACCCTTGAAGAGCCGCCGCCCTACGTCAAGTTCATCCTGGCCACCACCGATCCGCAGAAACTTCCGGCAACGATTCTTTCGCGTTGCCTGCAGTTCTCCCTGAAGAACATGACACCGGAGCGGGTGGTCGAGCATTTGACTCACGTGCTGAGCGTCGAGAACGTGCCGTTCGAAGACGACGCGCTGTGGCTGCTGGGTCGCGCCGCCGACGGTTCGATGCGCGACGCCATGAGCCTGACCGATCAGGCCATCGCTTTCGGTGAAGGCAAGGTCATGGCCGCCGACGTGCGGGCCATGCTCGGTACTCTCGATCACGGCCAGGTCTACGACGTTTTGCATGCGCTGATCGAAGGCGACGCCAAGGCGTTGCTCGAAGCCGTGCGCCATCTGGCCGAACAAGGCCCGGACTGGAACGGCGTGCTCTCGGAAATTCTCAATGTGCTGCACCGTGTCGCCATCGCCCAGGCCCTGCCTGAAGGCGTCGACAACGGCCATGGCGACCGTGATCGGGTCCTGGCGCTGGCCCAGGCGCTTCCGGCCGAAGATGTGCAGTTCTATTACCAGATGGGCCTGATCGGTCGGCGGGATTTGCCGCTGGCGCCGGACCCGCGCGGTGGCTTCGAGATGGTCCTGCTGCGAATGCTCGCGTTCCGGCCGGCAGACACTGCGGACGCGCCGAGGCAACCGCTAAAGCCAGTGGGGATCAGCCAGGCCACAGTTGATTCCGCAAACTCGGTGGCTGCCGCGTCGGTTGTTGCGCCGGTAGTCGCTACGGCCGTTACACCGCCTCCGGTTGCGCCTGTGGTTGCACCAGCCCCTGTCCCGGTAGCTGCGCCTGAGCCGGTCGCGCCCGTGATCGCGCATGAGCCCGAGCCTGAGGCTGTTGTCGAGCCCGTAGCGGTCGAAGAGATCGTCGATCTGCCGTGGAACGACCCGGTAGAGCCCGAAGTTGTCCAGCAGCCCGCCGTCGAGTCGGTGCTGGAAACGGCTGGCGAACAACCCGAATTGCCACCGATGCCCATGCCGACCCCGGACAGTGTGGTGCCGGATGCGCCGGAATGGGCTGCTGCGCCGATCCCGGAACCGTCCGTGGCCGAAGTCGATGCCGCCACGCCAGGCATGGATCAGGACGACGAGCCGCCGCTGGACGAGGACTACATCGAGCCGGACATGGATTCGGCCTACAGCTACCTCGACGACCTGGCCAGCGAGCACACCGCCGAACCTGCGCCGGAACCCGAACCTGAACCGGCCGCGATGCCGGCCACCGGCCTGGCCCTGCAATGGCTGGAGTTGTTCCCGAAACTTCCGGTATCCGGCATGACCGCCAGCATCGCCGCCAACTGCACGCTGATCGCCGTCGATGGCGACAATTGGTTGTTGCACCTGGACCCGGCCCACAGTGCCTTGTTCAACGCGACACAACAACGTCGCCTCAACGATGCACTGAACCAGCTCCACGGGCGCACGCTGACCCTGAGCATGGAGCTGATCAAGCCCGAGCAGGAAACCCCGGCCCAGGCCTCATCCCGGCGTCGTGCCAATCGTCAGCGTGAGGCCGAGGAATCGATCCACGGCGATCCGTTCATCCAGCAAATGATGCAGCAGTTCGGGGCGGTGGTCCGTCACGATACTATTGAACCTGTCGAAGCCCTGGTCAGTCAGGGCTAATAACTGAAGGCGCTTGGCCACATTCGCCGGGCGCTGTTTTTATCCAAGTACTTTTGAGGTGATTCCCATGATGAAAGGTGGCATGGCCGGCCTGATGAAGCAGGCGCAGCAGATGCAGGAAAAAATGGCCAAGATGCAGGAAGAGCTGGCCAACGCCGAAGTCACCGGTAAAGCCGGTGGCGACATGGTCACCGTGGTGATGACCGGTCGTCACGACGTCAAGCGCGTAACCATCGACCCAAGCCTGGTCGAAGGCCTGAGCGAAGACGACAAGGAAATGCTGGAAGCGGTATTCGCCGCAGCCGTCAACGACGCCGTGCGCAAGATCGAAGCCAACAGCCAGGACAAAATGTCCGGCGTGACCGCTGGCATGCAATTGCCACCGGGTATGAAACTGCCATTCTGATTCGCCAACGCGCGTCGGATGGGTTCAAAAAAATGCCAGGCATCGCGCCTGGCATTTTTGTTTCTGCGCCCTCTTTGTAGGAGCGAGGCTTGCCCGCGAAGACGGCGGCACAGTCAACATTGATGTTGCCTGACACATCGCCTTCGCGAGCAAGCCCGCTCCCACAGGGATTACCTGAATCCTGTGGGAGCGTGGCTTGCCCGCGATGAAGTCACCTCGGTACAACTGACGAAACTTCGAACCCGACACCCATACAAAGGTCTGCTCCCTATACAGCCGAAATTCATCGATCGAGGAGGCGTTCGCATGCCGCAAGCATCGACTGTCAACCAGTCCTGCAACTTCGGCAAACGGGTGGTGCGGGTTGCGTGGACTGAGTAATTGACGCTGTTATTTGACGCTAAACAGAGGCGCGGGTATAAACCGCGTCTCGTTGTTATGTCGGATTTTTCCCCATGAGCTTCAGCCCTTTGATTCGCCAACTGATCGACGCCTTGCGAATTTTGCCGGGAGTGGGTCAGAAAACTGCCCAGCGCATGGCGTTGCAACTGCTTGAGCGTGATCGCAGCGGTGGTTCGCGACTGGCCCAGGCGCTGAGCCAGGCCATGGAAGGAGTGGGGCACTGCCGCTTGTGCCGCACGCTGACCGAAGACGATCTGTGCCCGCAATGCGCCGATCCACGCCGCGACGACACCTTGCTGTGTGTGGTGGAAGGTCCGATGGACGTTTATGCGGTGGAGCAGACCGGTTTCCGCGGTCGCTACTTCGTGCTCAAAGGCCATCTGTCACCCCTCGACGGATTAGGGCCGGATGCCATCGGCATTCCACAATTGATGGCGCGGATCGAAGAAGCGGGCACGTTTGCCGAAGTCATCCTCGCCACCAACCCGACGGTGGAAGGCGAGGCCACGGCACATTACATCGCCCAGTTGCTGAGCAACAAAGGCCTGATCGCCTCGCGCATCGCCCATGGCGTGCCATTGGGTGGCGAGTTGGAGTTGGTGGACGGCGGGACATTGGCGCATTCGTTTGCCGGGCGTAAGCCGATCTCGCTGTAACGGTGCTGTCTGGACTGACGTCTTCGTGAGCAACCCGCTCCCACATTTGATTTGTGTACGCCGCAAATCCCCTGTGGGAGCGGGCTTGCTCGCGAATGGCTCGCCTCGGTTTCCTTGATTCACACAGTCCACTTGAAAACCAAGCAAGCGCTCGGTTAACTTCGCTGAACCTTCAGTGGAGCTCGCCGATGCCTGCCTTTCAGGAATACTTCGACCCCAGCCACCAATTGGTCCGCGACAGCGTCAGACGTTTCGTCGAGCGTGAGATTCTTCCGGACATCGACCAGTGGGAAGAAGCCGAAAGCTTCCCTCGTGAACTCTACCTGAAGGCCGGCGCGGCGGGGATTCTGGGTGTTGGTTATCCCGAAGCCTTGGGCGGTAGCCATGAAGGGGACCTGTTTGCCAAGATCGCTGCCAGTGAAGAGCTGATGCGCTGTGGTTCCGGTGGTCTGGTCGCGGGGCTGGGCTCGCTGGACATTGGTCTGCCGCCGATCCTCAAGTGGGCCAGGCCCGAAGTCCGCGATCGCGTTGTGCCTCAGGTGCTGGCGGGCGAGAAGATCAGCGCCCTGGCTGTCACCGAGCCCAGCGGCGGCTCCGACGTCGCCAACCTGCAAACCCGCGCCGTGCGAGACGGCGACTTTTACAGGGTCAGCGGCAGCAAAACCTTCATTACCAGTGGCGTTCGTGCGGATTTCTACACCGTCGCGGTGCGCACCGGAGAGTCGGGTTTTGGCGGCATCAGTTTGCTGCTGATCGAGAAGGGCACACCCGGTTTCACCGTCGGTCGTCAGTTGAAGAAAATGGGCTGGTGGGCGTCAGACACCGCCGAATTGTTTTTCGATGATTGCCGGGTGCCGGCGGGTCATCTGATCGGGGCCGAGAACATGGGCTTCGCCTGCATCATGGGTAACTTTCAGAGCGAGCGCCTGGCCCTGGCGCTGATGGCCAACATGAGCGCGCAATTGGCGCTGGAGGAGAGCCTGAAGTGGGCTCGTCAACGGGAAGCCTTCGGCAAACCCATCGGCAAGTTCCAGGTGCTCAAGCACCGTCTCGCGGAAATGGCCACGGCGCTGGAGGTGTCACGGGAATTCACCTACCGCCAGGCAGCGAAAATGGCCGCCGGGCAGAGCGTGATCAAGGAGATTTCCATGGCCAAGAATTTTGCTACCGACACGGCTGATCGCATTACCAACGACGCCGTGCAGATCCTCGGTGGCCTGGGTTATATGCGCGAGAACCTGGTGGAACGGCTGTATCGCGATAATCGGATTCTGTCGATTGGTGGGGGAACGCGGGAAGTGATGAATGAGATCATCAGTAAGCAGATGGGGCTCTAATCTGCGGTGTAGCGGCTGACGCCATCGCGAGCAGGCTCGCTCCCACAGGGGATTTTCTGTGTACGCAAGTTCTGTGCATGACAGCGATTAACTGTGGGAGCGAGCCTGCTCGCGATGGCGTCGGTGCAGGCGCCGCCTTACTTATCGCTCAACGCAAACTGCGTCAGACAGAAAGTAGGAATCCCCATGTCTTCCAGCCGCTGCGAGCCACCCAGCTCCGGCAAGTCAATGATCGCCGCCGCTTCATGCACCCGCGCGCCCATGCGCCGAATCAGGTTCGCCGCCGCGATCAGCGTGCCGCCGGTGGCGATCAGGTCATCGAACATCACCACCGAGTCACCCTCGCACAGGCTGTCGGCGTGGACTTCGAGAAAGGCTTCGCCGTACTCGGTCTGATAACCCTCGGCCAACACGTCGGCCGGCAGTTTGCCCTGCTTGCGGAATAGCACCAGCGGTTTGTTCAACTGATAGGCCAGGATTGAACCGATCAGGAAGCCACGGGCATCCATGGCGCCGATGTGGGTGAAGTCTGCTTCGACATAACGATGGGCAAAGCTGTCCATCACCAGGCGCAGGGCCGTGGGCGACTGGAACAGCGGGGTAATGTCGCGAAAGATCACGCCCGGCTTGGGAAAGTCAATCACGGGGCGGATGAGGGATTTGATGTCGAAGGAGTCGAAGACCATCGTCGAAGTGTCCTGGCAGGCTGCAAACGTCGCAGTATAACGGCGGCTGAACCGTTTCGCTCAGCCGCCATTGCCAGGATCAGCCGTCGAGCGAGCCGCCGGCCAGGGCGCAGAGCTGGATCGGGTCGAGGATATGTATTTCTTTGCCCTCGGCGGCGATGAGTTCGTTTTGCTGGAAACGGGTGAACACCCGCGACACGGTTTCCACCGCCAGGCCCAGGTAATTGCCGATTTCGTTGCGCGACATGCTCAGCCGGAACTGGTTGGCCGAGAAGCCACGAGCGCGGAAACGGGCCGACAGGTTGACCAGGAACGTGGCGATGCGCTCGTCGGCGGTTTTCTTCGACAGCAGCAACATCATTTGCTGATCGTCACGAATCTCGCGGCTCATCACCCGCATCAACTGGCGGCGCAGTTGTGGCAGTTGCAGGGCCAGTTCGTCGAGGCGATCGAAAGGAATTTCGCACACCGAAGTGGTTTCCAGGGCTTGCGCCGAGACCGGGTGCTTTTCAGTGTCCATACCCGACAGGCCGACCAGTTCACTCGGCAAATGGAAGCCAGTGAGCTGTTCTTCGCCGCCATCGCTCAGGCTGAAGGTCTTGAGGGCGCCGGAGCGTACTGCATAAACGGAATCGAACGTGTCGCCCTGACGAAACAGGAATTCGCCTTTTTTCAGCGGGCGACCTCGTTTGACGATTTCGTCCAGCGCATCCATGTCTTCCAGATTCAAAGAAAGTGGCAGGCAGAGAGGTGCCAGGCTGCAATCCTTGCAATGGGCCTGGCTATGAGCGCGCAGTTTTACTGGCTCGGACATTTCTTTAATCCTTGTGGGAAAACACACATAAGCCGTAAGGGTAACTCACGGGAGGACATTCGGGCCAGCCTGCGACAATTTAACCGCAAGGCCTTAGATCACTCGTGAAAAGCGTTGAAGATTGGTGTGTTCCAGATACGCATCGAAAACCATGCACACCGAACGCACCAGCAGCCGGCCTGCGGGCTGTACGGTGATCCGCTCGTTGTCCAACTCGATCAGCCCGTCTTCGGCCATATCCAGCAGCTGTGGCCAAAGCTCGGCGAAATAACCACGAAAATCGATATTGAAGACTCGCTCGATTTCCAGGAATTCCAGGCTGAAATGGCAAATCAACTGCTGAATCACGGCTCTGCGCAAGCGATCGTCAGCGGTGCATATCAGGCCACGGCTGGTGGCCAGTTGAGCGGACGCCAATGCGTTCTGGTACTGGTTCAGGTCGCTGCTGTTCTGGCAGTACAAATCGCCGATCTGGCTGATTGCCGATACCCCCAGACCGATCAAATCGCAATGACCATGCGTGGTGTAGCCCTGGAAGTTACGTTGCAGCGTCGATTCTTCCTGAGCAATCGCCAAGTCATCGTCAGGCAGGGCGAAATGGTCCATGCCGATGTAGCGGTAACCGGCAGCCGTCAGTTGTTCGATGGTGCGCTGGAGCATTTCCAGCTTCTGTGCCGGTGCCGGTAGATCGTTGCCATTGATCCGCCGTTGCGGCATGAAGCGTTCCGGCAGATGGGCGTAGTTGAACACCGAGAGCCGGTCCGGTTGCAGGCTGATGACTTCGTCGACGGTGCGGGCGAAGTTCTCGGGCGTCTGCTTGGGCAGGCCGTAGATCAGATCGATGTTGATCGAGCGAAATTGCAGGGTCCGGGCAGCGTCGATCACTGCGCGGGTTTCTTCCAGGCTTTGCAGACGATTGACCGCCCGTTGTACCGCCGGATCGAGGTCTTGAACGCCAATGCTGACCCGGTTGAAACCCAGTTCCCGGAGCAGGCCCATGGTCGACCAATCAGCTTCGCGAGGGTCGATTTCGATGCCATAGTCGCCGGAATCGTCGTCGAGCAGATTGAAATGCTTGCGCAGCTGAGCCATCAACTGGCGCAGTTCGTCGTGGCTGAGAAAGGTGGGTGTGCCGCCGCCGAAATGCAGTTGCTCGACTTTTTGCGTCGGGTCGAGGTGGCAGGCAATCAGCTGGATTTCCTGTTCCAGGCGCCGCAAATAGGGCAGGGCGCGGCCACGGTCCTTGGTGATGACTTTGTTGCAGGCGCAGTAGTAGCAAATGTTCGCGCAGAACGGCACGTGCACATACAGCGACAGCGGCCGCAGGGCTTTACGGCTGTCGCGCAGGGCATGAAACAGGTCGAAGGTGCCGACCTGGCTGTCGAACTGCACGGCGGTCGGGTACGAGGTATAGCGCGGTCCCGCCAGGTCGTAACGGCGGATCAGATCTGTGTCCCAACGAATGGCGTCGAGCATGCGGGCATTCCCCCGGATAGGCTGGCAATGTCGGCGAGTCTAGGGAGAAGTGCGCAAAGGCATCTTGATTTGCATCAACAGTGATTGGCGACAGCGATAGCTTTTGTGGCGAGGGGGCTTGCCCCCGTTCGGCTGCGAAGCAGTCGTAGAGTCGGCGGACACGGTCGTTCTAAAAAGGTGCGGTGCAGTGTTTTTGGGGTCGCTTCGCAACCCAACGGGGGCAAGCCCCCTCGCCACTGGTCTAATGCCCCATCAGCCAATGTTGATGCGGCCCTGGCAAGGTCCAGATACCGAACACCATCACCAGCAAGCCACCGGTCATGCGTACGCTGCGTTTGCGCAACAACGCCGTGACGCGCTCGGCGGCAAGCCCTGTGGCGAGCAGCACCGGCCAGGTGCCCAGCCCGAATGCCAGCATCAGCAATGCACTGTCCAGCGCATTGCCCTGGCTCGCCGACCAGAGCAATGTGCTGTAAACCAGCCCACATGGCAGCCAGCCCCATAGCGCGCCCAGCAGCAGGGCGCGGGGCAGGTTCGACACGGGTAATAATGTGTTGGCCACCGGCTGGATATGCCGCCACAGGCCGCGACCGAGGCTTTCGATACGGGTCAGGCCGCTCCACCAGCCGGCCAGGTACAGGCCCATGGCGATCAGCAGCAGCCCGGCGAGAATGCGCATGAACATCGCCGCCGGGCTATTGGCCACGGCCCAACCGGCCAGGCCGATCAGCAGGCCGGCCGCGGCGTAGCTAAGAATGCGCCCCAGGTTGTAGGCCAGCAATAGTCGAAAGCGTCGGCTGCGTTGTTCTTTGGGGATCGCCAGGGTCAACGCGCCCATCAAGCCGCCGCACATGCCCAGGCAATGCCCGCCGCCGAGCAAGCCGAGGATCAGCGCAGACACCAACAGTGGCGCCAACTCAAGCATGGGGCGGCGCCTTATCGTCCGGTTTGGCCGGATGGCCGCCGGCCTCGTCGACCGCTGCCTTGTGGTTCGGGTCCTGATCGTCGAACAGGATGCTGTGGGCCGGGCCGTCGAGATCGTCGTACTGACCGCTGTCGACTGCCCAGAAGAAGATATAGATAGCGATGGCCACGATCAGCAGCGCGGCCGGGATCATCACGTAGAGAGCTGGCATCTGGACTCCATGCCCGCGCGGCTCAGGCCGGCAGCGGGCGGGTTTCTGGCGTGGTGCCGGCAGCCGGCGCGCTCGGCAGGCGAGTCAGGCGCAGGGCATTCAATACCACGGTCAACGAACTGATCGACATGCCAACCGCTGCCCATACCGGAGTGATCCAGCCGAGGGCGGCGAACGGCAACATGAGGCCATTGTACAGCGCTGCCCACAGCAAATTCTCGATGATGACCCGACGGGTGCGGCGGGCCAGGCTGAAGGCTTGCACCAGCGCATCGAGGCGGTTCGACAACAGCACCGCGTCGGCACTGGTTTTCGCCAGATCGGTGGCCGACCCCATCGCCACGCTGATGTCGGCGGCGGCCAGCACCGGCACATCGTTGACCCCGTCACCGAGCATCAACACCTTGCGGCCTTCCTTGTGCAGTAGTTGCAGCACCTGCAATTTATCGTCCGGACGCAAACCGCCTCGGGCCTCGTCGATGCCCAACTCGGCAGCGACGCTGGCAACCATCGGCGAGCTGTCGCCGGACAGCAGCAGCGTGCGCCAGCCGCGAGCCTTGCAGGCCGCCAGCAGGGCAGGCGCGTCGGCACGTAAACGGTCATCGAGTACGAACCAGGCCAGCGGCCCCTGACTGTCGCCGAGCAACAGCCATTGGCCAGGCTCATCGGGCATTACAGGCGTTTGAGCGCCGCTGAGTTCGCAGACAAACCCCGGTTGGCCAATGCGCAGGCGTTGTGCGCCGACCAACCCCTCAAGGCCCAGGCCCGGCGTGCTGTGAACTTCTTCGGCGGCCAGCGGCGCGCGGCCAAAAGCCCGGGCAATCGGGTGCTCGGAGCGGTTTTCCAGGGCGGCGGCGAGGCTCAGGCATTGATCGCTGGTCAAGGCTCCAAGTGGCCGGATCGAACGCAAGGCCAGGCGACCTTCGGTGAGGGTGCCGGTCTTGTCGAAAATCACCGTGTCGATCTGGTTCAGGCCTTCCAGCACATGGCCGCGCGTCAACAAAAGACCGAGCTTGTGCAGCGTGCCGGTGGCGGCGGTGAGGGCGGTTGGTGTGGCCAGCGACAAGGCGCACGGGCACGTCGCAACCAGCATCGCCAGGACAATCCAGAACGCTCGCGAAGAATCCAGTTCCCACCAGAGCAGGCCGATGGCCGCGACGGCAATCAGCGACAACAGCAAAAACCATTGCGCGGCGCGGTCGGCGATTTCCGCCAGTCGTGGCTTTTCGGCCTGGGCGCGATCCAGCAGGCGGACGATGGCCGACAGTCGCGTGTCCTGCCCCAGCGCCAGGACTTCCACGGTCAGCGCACCTTCAACGTTCAAGGTGCCGGCGGTGACGGCATCGCCCGGGGCCCGTGGTTGTGGCAGGTATTCGCCGGTCAGCAGGGATTCGTCGATGCTCGATTGACCGTCGAGGATCTTGCCATCGGCCGGCAGGATCGAGCCGGGATGCACCAGCACCTGATCGCCTACGCGCAATTCGCTGAGCAGAATCCGTTCGCTCTGGCCGTCGGCACTCAGCCGCAGGCAGGAGGCGGGCAACAGATTGACCAGCTGAGCGGTCGCGGCGGCGGTGCGTTCCCGGGCTCGACGTTCCAGATAGCGCCCGGCCAGCAGGAACAGTGCAAACATCCCTACTGCATCGAAGTACAGCTCGCCTACCCCGGTGATCGAGGTCCAGATCCCGGCGATATAGGCACTGCCGATCGCCAGCGACACCGAGACGTCCATGGTCAGGTGACGGGTGCGCAGATCGCGCATCGCCCCTTTGAAGAACGGCGCGCAGCTGTAGAACACGATCGGCGTGGTCAGAAACAGCGCGACCCAGCGCAGGATGGTGTGCAGCTCGGGGCTGAGGTCAATGTTGAATTCCGGCCAGGTGGCCATGGTTGCCATCATCGCCTGGAACCACAGCAGCCCGGCAACGCCGAGTTGACGTAGCGCCAGGCGATTTTCGCTGGCCAGTTGTTCACTGGCGCGGTCGGCCTGATAGGGGTGGGCGGCGTAACCGATGTGGCGCAATTCGCTGAGCACCTGGCTCAGTGGTAATTGCGCGTCGGCCCAGCGCACATGCAGGCGGTGGTTGGACAGGTTCAAGCGTGCTTCGGCCACCGCTGGCAGGCTGCGAAGATGCTTTTCGATCAGCCAGCCGCAGGCGGCGCAACTGATGCCTTCCATCAACAGAGTGGTTTCGGCGAGTTCGCCTTCGTGGCGGACAAAGGGTTGCTGCACATCGGCGCGGTCGTACAGCGCCAGTTCGTCGACCAACTGCACCGGCAAGGCTTCGGGGTTGGCCGAGGCTTCGCTGCGATGCTGGTAATAGCTTTCCAGCCCACCGGCCACGATGGCCTCGGCCACTGCCTGGCAACCCGGGCAACAGAACTCGCGGGTATCGCCGAGGACGGCGGCGGTGAAGCGGCTGCCGGCCGGGACGGGCAGGGCGCAGTGGTAGCAGGGGGTTGGATTGGTCATGAGGCGTGTTCCGATGATCGTTCCCACGCTCCGCGTGGGAATGCCTCTCCGGACGCTCCGCGTCCGCTTCGGCTGGGACGCAGAGCGTCCCTGGCTGCGTTCCCACGCAGAACGTGGGAACGATCAGGGTAAGGCTTATTTTTTCAGGTCTTCCGCGCCCTGCAGCGGCTCATCACCGAGCAGCAGATCCTTGGCATGGCTGACCTGTTCTTCTTCGAACATGCGCCAGATCTTGTCATCCTGCACACCCAGCAATTCGACGAAGCGACGACCTTCAATCTTGTCGCTCAACTGGCCGATGTAGCGGCCCTGTTCGGTTTCGCTGCGGGCCAGGGTGATCTTGCGATCCTTCTCCGGCTGAGTGGGTGAAATCAGGTTCAGCTCAAGGGTTGCAGGCGTGCTGTTGCCGCTCAGGCGCAGGTCGACTTCGCCGGTCACGTCATCCAGGTGCATGCTGGCACGCAGTTGCAGGGTCTGGGCCAGCAGTTCGCGGTCCAGCGAACGGTTGATGCCCTTGCCGGCCTCGTAATAGTTGTCGTTGACCAGGTTGTCCGGGTTGTTCACCGCGATGGTCACCATCGACAGGGTCAAGGTCACCGAGCAGGCCAGGATGGCGATGATAATCCACGGCCAAAGGTGCTTGTACCAGGGACTTGCGGCAGTTGCTGCGGGCATGATCACTTCTCTCAACGAATTTGTGGGCCGATGAATCGGCTCTTGGCTTCAACGTGGACGTTGGCGTCATCGGCATCCTTGAGGATGAATTTCACCTCGTTGGTGCTCGACGGCAATTGTTCCGGTGCACTGGACAGTTCGACCGGCTGGCTGAAAATCTCCCCGGCGGCGACTTTGATCTCGCGCTTGCCTTGCAGCTTGAGATCCGGCAGGCCGGTGGCTTCCAGCACGTACGTGTGGTCGCGCTGGTCCTTGTTCATGATCTTCAGGCTGTAGACGTTTTCGATCCGGCCTTCGGCGTTCTCGCGATACAGCACGCGGTCTTTGCTGACGTCGAAACCGACCAGCGAACGCATGAAGAACGCGGTCATCAGCAACGCGATCATCGCCAGCAGCACCGTGGCATAGCCGATCAGGCGTGGGCGCAGTTTATGGGTTTTTTGCCCGGACAGGTTGTGCTCGGTGGTGTAGCTGATCAGGCCGCGCGGGTAATCCATCTTGTCCATGATGCTGTCGCAGGCGTCAATGCACGCCGCGCAGCCGATGCATTCGACCTGCAGGCCGTCACGAATGTCGATACCGGTGGGGCAGACCTGGACGCACATCGTGCAATCGATGCAGTCACCCAGGCCCTGAGCCTTGTAGTCGATGCCTTTCTTGCGCGGGCCACGGCTTTCGCCACGGCGCGGGTCGTAGGAAACGATCAGTGTGTCCTTGTCGAACATTACGCTCTGGAAGCGTGCGTACGGGCACATGTAAATGCACACCTGCTCGCGCAACCAGCCGGCGTTGCCGTAGGTGGCGAGGGTGAAGAAGCCGACCCAGAAATACGACCAGCCATCCGCCTGGCCGGTGAAGAACTCGATCACCAGTTCGCGAATCGGCGAGAAGTAACCGACAAAGGTCATGCCGGTCACGAAACCGATCAGCAGCCACATTGTGTGCTTGCTGAATTTGCGCAGGAATTTGTTGGCGCTCATCGGCGCCTTGTCGAGCTTGATACGCTGGTTGCGGTCGCCTTCGGTGACCTTTTCGCACCACATGAAGATCCAGGTCCAGACGCTTTGCGGGCAGGTATAGCCACACCAGACCCGACCGGCATACACGGTAATGAAAAACAGGCCGAAGGCACTGATGATCAGAATGCCCGAGAGCAGGATGAAATCCTGAGGCCAGAAGGTCGCGCCAAAAATGAAGAATTTACGCTCTGGCAGGTTCCACCAGACGGCCTGATGACCGCCCCAGCTCAGCCACACCGTGCCGAAATACAGCAGAAACAGCCCGGCCCCGCCGATCATCCGCAAATTGCGGAACAGGCCGGTGAAGGCGCGGGTGTAGATCTTTTCTCGAGAGGCGTAGAGGTCGACGCTGTTGTTCGCGTTCTTGGCAGGCGGAGTGACGTCGTGTACCGGAATCTGATTGCTCATCGTTGCATCCCACGGCAGTGGAAAAATGCCTCGGTCAGTACGTGCCGACCGCGGTCAAAAAGAGGTGTTGCAGTGGCGCAATGATACGCCTGTCGCTCTAGACCAAGGGTGCGACCTTTGGTCGCGTTGGGGGGAAGGCGTGGATGGTGTAGCAGATGCAACAAGTCATGATCCAGATCAATTGACTATAGACGATCCATGAATCACCTCTCGTGAGCCGCTCCTTGGAGCGCAGCGGCTCATTTATTCTGAGAAGGCATCAAGGCAGCCTTCCGTCTCCCAAGCTGTCCAGCCCGCTGTCTTTTTTTCTACCGACATCTTCGGTGGCCGGTTTTGTGCTTTCGTTGTCTGAGGGCGTGCCCTCAACATCGTTGATAACGTAAGTGAAATCCTCGTGTGATAGCACACAATCGTAGTCAGACTCTCGCATAGGGTTCTTCCTTGAAATGCATCTATTGAACGGTGGTTCTCACGTTGCTCGTCAGGGTGAAAAGGGAAGCTACAGGGCGCTGAAATCCGAGTCTATTGAGCATTCGTCTCAAATTATGAAGGCGTCGAAATGCAAACGGCCCCGCCAATTCTCATTGGCGAGGCCGTTTTTTTATTGCATCAAGCGTTTGCCTTACTGGGGCTGCCGCTGGAGCTTTTTCACCGTCAGACAAAACGTGATGCAGGTCCATTGAATTTTGAGTATAGCGGCTTGCTCGGCACTCGTTAGAGCGCGTTCATATGTTTGATTCTTAACTAACGAAATGTCAGACATATATTTTATTGGTTTGAAAGTTTCATTTATTTGCGAGTTAACAGGGCTTATTGTATTTTGCGGCTTCAACGTAATGGCTGCGAAGAGCGGCTAATCAATATCAATGGAAATGGATTTCAATGAAGTTGTCAATGAATAAGTGGCTGGCATGCCTTGCCTTGGTGTTAGTTAATTGCTGGGGCTCAAGTGTTGCTTTTGCAGAAGCACCGCAACACATGATATTTGCCTCGGATTCGCAATATCCCTGGAGTGATCTTACCGATAAGGGTGAGCAGGATCCCAACAAGGAAGCTCGGTCAAGAGAACTGATCGAGTTGCAGTATTCCGATATCGCGAGCTTCAGAAGCCTTAATGGCGGCGCTCACCGTATACCTGTAATGATTAATGGAGATATCACGGCGTTTGGTCATGGAGGCGAGCGTTCGTACATGAGGGGGGTTTTTGAGAAGAAGTTGCTGGGGCTCTATGACTATGGTTTGGGGAACCATGATTATGCCAATAACGTAGATGATTGTGTTTGGAATAATTGTGCGGCCGGGAGTATCAATGACCTCAAGACACGCTATTGGGGAAAAGGGGGATCCATGGACTTGGGGGCAAGAAGTTCGGGGCTTGGGAAAATTTATTACGGCAGTCTCGCCTACTCAAAGGGTTTTGGTGATGTGCATTTTGTTCAATTGAATAATGAGCCGACCTATACAGTTAATTTTACTTCCGGTAATCCGTTGGCTCGAACGTCCTTTGAAATTACTGATGCGCTGGACTGGCTTGAGCGTGATCTGAAAAGCGCGAGAGCACAGGGCAAAATCATTATTCTCAATATGCACAAGGTCTATGACTGGGCTGGCAGTGATGCGCAGATTTCCCGATTTAAACAGATGATCAACCAGTACAAGGTGACCGCTGTATTTGGCGGGCATGATCACAAGGGAGTAGGGATCCATGTGTTCTCCAGAAAATGGGAACTGTTTGGCGAAGTGCCCGTATTCATGAGTGGGTCTGCTTCCCAGCAAACCTATCTTATTGCCAGTTTTACCGATGATCGACAGTCTCTGAAAATCAGCGTAGTACACAACAGTAACTGGCCCAGCCGTGAAGCCGTGAGGGTCATTCCTGTCTTGAAGTAAGCAGGTTTGAGGCTGAAATGAAAACGGCCCCGCCAATTCACATGGGCGGGGCCGTTTGTTGTTGCGATCAAGCGTTTGCCTTACTGGGCGTCCGCTTCCGGCGCTTTCTCACCGTGAGAGAGGCTGTAGACGTAAGCGGCCAGCAGGTGAACCTTGTCGTTGCCTTGCAGCTGTTCTTGTGCAGGCATCTGGCCCTGACGGCCGTAACGGATGGTCTGCTGCAGTTGAGCGAAGCTCGAACCGTAGATGAACGCCGCCGGGTGGGTCAGGTCAGGTGCGCCCATCGCTGGCGTACCTTTGCCTGCGGGACCGTGGCACGCCACGCAGTTGGCAGCGAACAGTTTCTGGCCGGCAACCGGGTCAGCCTTGGCGCCTTCCGGCAGCTTGCGGCCATCGAGGTTGGTCAGCACGTAAGCGGCAACATCGCTGACACCTTGTTCACCGATCACTGCAGCCCAGGCCGGCATCACGGCATGACGACCGCCCATGATGGTGGTCTTGATGGTTTGCGCATCACCGCCCCAGCGCCAGTCGGCGTCGGTCAGGTTAGGGAAACCGTAGGCGCCTTTGGCGTCGGAACCGTGGCAGACCGAGCAGTTGGAGGCGAACAGGCGGCCACCCATCTTCAGGGCTTGCGGGTCTTTGGCGACTTCTTCGATCGGCATGGAAGCAAACTTGGCGAAGATCGGGCCGAACTTGGCGTCCGACCTGAGCATTTCCTTTTCCCATTCGTGAACGCCGGTCCAGCCGGTCTGGCCGTTGGCGAACGCGGTCTGCTTCTCGTTATCCAGGTAGTTGTAACCCGGCAACAGGCCTTTCCAGTTACCCAGGCCCGGGTACAGCACCAGATAGCCGAGGGCGAAGATGATGGTGCCCACGAACAGCATGAACCACCATTTCGGCAGCGGGTTGTCATACTCCTCGATCCCGTCGAAGGAGTGGCCGACCGTTTCATCGGTGGATTCGCTGCGCTGGCCCTTGCGGGTGGACAGCAGCAGCCAGGTCAGGGCGAAGATGGTGCCGAGACTGAGGACTGTGACGTACAGACTCCAGAACGTAGTCATTCTTTGTTACTCCTAGAAGCTTGCTCGACGTGCTTGATGGCTTCGGGATCATCCGCGAAAGGCAGCAAGGTCGCGTCTTCAAACTCCGACTTGCGCTTGGGGCTGAACACCCACAGCGCCAGACCGATGAAGGCCACCATCACAACAACGGTGCCCAGGCCACGAATCATCCCGATATCCATCTAAATCACCGTTTGCTTTTGATGATGGTGCCCAGGCCTTGCAGATAGGCCACCAGCGCGTCCATTTCGGTTTTGCCCTTCACAGCATCCTTGGCACCGGCGATGTCTTCGTCGGTGTAAGGGACGCCGAGCGTGCGCAAGACTTCCATTTTCTTGGCGGTGTCTTTGCCGTCGAGCTTGTTTTCCACGAGGAACGGATAGGCCGGCATTTTCGACTCAGGCACCACGTTGCGCGGGTTGTACAAGTGCGCACGCTGCCAGTCATCGGAGTAACGACCGCCGACACGGGCCAGGTCCGGACCGGTACGCTTGGAACCCCACAGGAACGGGTGGTCCCAAACGCTTTCACCGGCGACCGAATAGTGGCCGTAACGTTCGGTTTCAGCACGGAACGGGCGGATCATCTGCGAGTGGCAGCCGACACAACCGTTGGCGATGTACACGTCGCGGCCTTCCAGCTCAAGGGCGGTACGCGGCTTCATGCCCTCGACCGGCTTGTTGGTGACGTCCTGGAAAAACAGCGGAACGATTTGAGTCAGGCCGCCGACGCTGACGGCGATAACCATGAAGAAGGCCAGCAGGCCAATATTCTTCTCGACTGCTTCATGCTTCATCAGTGAGCTCCAACTACAGCAATCTGTTCAGCAGCTTTGGCTTCAGCCGGGTTCGAGGCACGTACGGTACGCCATACGTTGTAGGCCATGAACAGCATGCCGCTGGCAAAGAACGCACCGCCCAGGGCGCGAACGATGAAACCCGGGTGGCTGGCTTGCAGCGCTTCAACGAACGAGTAGGTGAGGGTGCCGTCGTCGTTGATTGCACGCCACATCAGACCTTGGGTGATGCCGTTGACCCACATCGAGGCGATGTACAGAACGGTACCGATGGTCGCGAGCCAGAAGTGCGTGTTGATCAGGCCGATGCTGTGCATCTGCGTACGACCGAACAGTTTCGGGATCATGTGGTAGATCGCGCCGATCGAAATCATCGCTACCCAGCCAAGAGCGCCGGCGTGTACGTGGCCGATGGTCCAGTCGGTGTAGTGCGACAGCGAGTTGACGGTCTTGATGGCCATCATCGGGCCTTCGAAGGTCGACATGCCGTAGAACGCCAGCGATACCACGAGGAAGCGCAGGATCGGGTCGGTGCGCAGCTTATGCCAGGCACCCGACAAGGTCATCATGCCGTTGATCATGCCGCCCCAGCTTGGTGCCAGCAGGATGATCGACATCGCCATGCCCAGGGACTGAGCCCAGTCCGGCAATGCGGTGTAATGCAGGTGGTGCGGACCGGCCCAGATATACAGGGTAATCAGCGCCCAGAAGTGCACGATCGACAGACGATAGGAGTAGATCGGACGCTCGGCCTGCTTCGGAACGAAGTAGTACATCATCCCCAGGAAGCCGGTGGTCAGGAAGAAACCTACCGCGTTGTGGCCGTACCACCACTGGATCATCGCATCAGTCGCACCCGAGTAGGCCGAGTAGGACTTGAAGAAACTGACCGGCAGGGACGCGTGGTTGACGATGTGCAGCATCGCGGTCACGACGATGAAGGCACCGTAGAACCAGTTACCGACATAGATGTGCTTGGTCTTGCGCTTGACGATGGTGCCGAAGAACACCAGACCGTAGGTGACCCAGACGATGGCCAGCAGAATAGCCAGAGGCCATTCAAGTTCCGCGTATTCCTTGGTGGTCGTGAAACCCATCGGCAAGGTAACGATCGCGCCGACTATCACCGCTTGCCAACCCCAGAAGGTGAAGGCCGCGAGGCTGTCGGAAATCAGTCGCGTTTGGCAGGTTCGCTGCACGACGTAATAGGAAGTGGCAAACAGAGCGCACCCACCGAAGGCGAAAATCACCAGGTTGGTGTGCAGCGGGCGCAGGCGTCCAAAGCTCGTCCATGCCAGACCGAAGTTCAACTCCGGCCAGACCAGTTGCGAGGCGATGAAGACACCGAGCCCCATGCCAAGGATCCCCCAGACCACCGTCATGATGGCGAACTGGCGGACTACCTTATAGTTATAAGCAGTCGGACTGATTGCTGTGCTCATTCTAAGGTTCCACGGTTTGGGTGTTTTATTAGGAGTAAAAATCGGCCGCAAGTATGTAGAAAGCGGGGGGTCATTGCAACGCGCCATGACGTAGGTCAATGCTTTCAAAAGCTGATTCTGCGGCCTTTCCATGCGCCGCGTAAGGACAAAATTGCCCTCGGACAAAATGTCGCAACGGATCAAAGAGGCGAGGGGTTCAGGTCAGTTGTAACGGGGTATGTTCAAACACGACGATCGGGTAACAGAGGGCAACGGGGACGATAGCCGGTGTCTACCAGCCTTTGCGGCCTGTCATCGAGCAAATTCGTCGAACACATCGGGTTGAATCGACCTGGAACCGGCGCTGGCCAGTCCGCATCGCAGGGAAGCTTAGACCCGAATCCGGTGAACCGAAAGGAAGACCAGCGGAGGGTGCGACAATGCGTCGCAAAGGGGCAGGGAACTGCCGCATCCGGGTGGATGCGGCGTTGCGCGGACGAGATTTATTCGCTTTTGCCTTCAGCCTGTAAACGCTCGGTGCTCAGACCTTGAGACAGGCTGTATACGTAAGCGGCCAGCAATTGCACCTTGTCGTTGCCGAGCAGTTCGTTCTGCGCCGGCATATGACCCTGGCGGCCATGACGAATCGTTTGTTGCAGTTGCGCCAGGCTTGTACCGTAGATAAATCCGGCCGGTTGCGTCAGGTTCGGCGCCCCCATGGCTTCAGTGCCCTGGCCGTTTGCCCCATGACAGGCTACGCACATAGTGCTGAACGCCTGCTGTCCGGCATGCAGGTCGGCACCGTTGTCGGCAGGCAAAGGCAGGCCGGCCAGGTCATGGCGCACATAAGCAGCAACGTTCTTCACGCCGGCGTCACCGAGGATTTCTCCCCAGGCCGGCATCGCGGCCATGCGACCGCCCATGATAGTCGTTTTGATCATTTCGGCATCGCCGCCCCAGCGCCAGTTGTTGTCCGCCAGGTTAGGGAAACCAAATGCGCCCTTGGCATCCGAGCCGTGGCACACCGAGCAATTGGACGCAAACAGACGACCACCCATTTTCAGGGCTAGCGGGTCCTTGGCCACTTCTTCGATGGGCATGGCAGAGAATTTGGCGAAGATCGGCCCGAACTTCGCGTCAGCCTTGTTCATCTCCTTTTCCCATTCGTGGACACCGGTCCAGCCGTCCTCATAACCGGGCAATATGCCTTTCCAGTTGCCCAGGCCCGGGTAAAGCACCAGATAACCGACGGCAAACACCAACGTGCCGGCGAACAGCATGAACCACCACTGCGGCAGCGGATTGTCGTACTCCTCGATGCCGTCGAAGCTGTGGCCCATGGTCTGGTCGACGCTGCCCTTGGTTTCGCCCTTGCGGGTACCGATCAGCAGCCAGGTCAGGCCGATCAGGCTGCCGATGGTCAGTACGCAGATCCACGTACTCCAGAAGGTGGTCATGGCCGGGTACTCCTTGTTGTTGCAGATTCTTGAGTGTTGGCGTTGTCGGGATGCGGCTCGTCGGCGAACGGCAGCAGGCGTGCTTCGGCGAATTCCGGATTGCGCTTGCGGTTGAACACCCACAGCGTCAGGCCGACGAAGGCCACGAACACCACGACCGTGCCCAGGCCGCGGATCATTCCACTGCTCATTACGCTTACGATTTCAAAGGGCATGGCCATGGCTCACCTCTTGCTCTTGATGGATGTGCCGAGCACTTGCAGGTAAGCGACCAGCGCGTCCATTTCGGTCTTGCCCTTGAGCGAAGCCACTGAGCCTGCGATGTCTTCATCGGTGTACGGTACGCCGAGGGTGCGCATGGCGCGGATCTTGGTTTCGGTGTGGCTGCTGTCGACCTGATTGGCCACCAGCCATGGATAGGCCGGCATCTTCGACTCCGGCACCACGTTGCGCGGGTTGTACAAGTGCGCGCGGTGCCAGTCTTCGGAGTAGCGACCGCCAACGCGTGCCAGGTCCGGCCCGGTGCGCTTGGAGCCCCACAGGAACGGGTGATCCCACACGCTTTCACCGGCCACCGAGTAATGCCCATAGCGCTCGGTCTCGGCGCGGAACGGGCGGATCATCTGCGAGTGGCAACCGACGCAGCCTTCGCGGATGTAAATGTCGCGACCTTCCAGTTGCAGCGCGGTGTAGGGCTTCATGCCTTCCACCGGTTTATTGGTCACGTCCTGAAAGAACAGCGGGACGATCTGGGTCAGTCCGCCGATGCTCACGGCGAACACCATCAGCAACATCAGCAGGCCGACGTTTTTCTCGATTGTTTCGTGTTTCATGGCGGACTCCTCAGGCTATCTGCGCGGCAGCGGCGACTTCGGCAGGCTGCGAGGCCCGCACCGTGCGCCAGGTGTTGTAAGCCATCAGCAACATGCCACTGAGGAAGATCGCACCGCCCACCAGTCGCACGACGAAGCCTGGGTGGCTGGCCACCAGGGTTTCGACGAATGAATAGGTCAGCGTGCCGTCCTCGTTGACGGCGCGCCACATCAGGCCCTGGGCGATGCCGTTGACCCACATCGACGCGATGTACAGCACGGTGCCGATGGTCGCGAGCCAGAAGTGCGCGTTGATCAGGCCGATGCTGTGCATCTGTGTGCGGCCGAAGATTTTCGGAATCATGTGGTACAGCGCACCGATGGAAATCATAGCCACCCAGCCGAGCGCGCCGGCATGAACGTGGCCGATGGTCCAGTCGGTGTAGTGGGAGAGGGCGTTCACTGTTTTGATCGCCATCATCGGCCCTTCGAAGGTCGACATGCCGTAGAACGCCAGCGACACCACGAGGAAACGCAGGATCGGGTCGCTGCGCAACTTATGCCAGGCGCCCGAGAGGGTCATCATGCCGTTGATCATCCCGCCCCAGCTCGGCGCCAACAGGATCAGCGACATCACCATTCCCAACGACTGCGCCCAGTCCGGCAGCGCGGTGTAGTGCAAGTGGTGTGGGCCGGCCCAGATGTACAGGGTGATCAGCGCCCAGAAGTGCACGATCGACAAGCGATAGGAATACACCGGACGCTCGGCCTGTTTCGGCACGAAGTAGTACATCATCCCGAGGAAACCGGCGGTGAGGAAAAAGCCTACGGCGTTGTGTCCGTACCACCACTGCACCATGGCATCGGTCGCACCGGCGTACAGCGAGTAGGACTTGGTGAAACTCACTGGCAATTCCAGGTTGTTGACGATGTGCAGGATCGCCACGGTGATGATGAAGCCACCGAAGAACCAGTTACCGACATAGATGTGTTTGGTCTTGCGCTGCATGATCGTGCCGAAGAACACCACGGCATAAGCAACCCAGACGATGGTGATCAGGATGTCGATCGGCCATTCCAGCTCGGCGTATTCCTTGGAACTGGTGTAACCCAGTGGCAGGCTGATGGCCGCCAGCAGGATCACCAGTTGCCAGCCCCAGAAGCAGAACGCGGCGATCTTCGGCGCGAACAATCGGGTCTGGCAGGTGCGTTGTACCGAATAGAACGAACTGGCGAACAGGGCGCAACCGCCGAAAGCGAAGATCACCGCGTTGGTATGCAGCGGGCGCAGGCGGCCGAAGCTGGTCCACGGCAGGTTGAAGTTGAGTTCGGGCCAGACCAACTGGGCAGCGAGAAAAACCCCGAGCCCCATGCCGACGATGCCCCACACCACCGTCATAATGGCGAATTGGCGGACCACCTTGTAGTTGTAGGCGGTACTGATAGAAGTGTTCATGGTTCCCCATCCACGGTTCAGCCGAAGTGAGAGCCTGCCTTTGCGAGTAAGCCGCAAGGCAACGCTCCCTTCGCCTGGAGTTATAGGCAGACTAAAAGCGAGGCAAGCATGGACAAAGAGCACAAGGCCAGTATTGACGGGGATCAATGGGCGCAGTGTGTGCGGGATCATGGATGGCTGTGGAGTGCCGCCGCAGGCAAGGCCTCGGCGACGCTGATTCTCGCTCACGGTGCCGGTGCGCCGATGGACAGTGGCTGGATGAGCGACATGGCTGAGCGCCTTGCCGCGCATGGGGTCAACGTGTTGCGTTTCGAGTTTCCCTACATGGCGCAGCGGCGTATCGATGGCGGTAAACGTCCCCCCAACCCTGCGCCCAAATTGCAGGATTGCTGGCGTGAGGTGTATGCGGTGGTGCGACGCCATGTCGCTGGGCGCCTGGCCATTGGCGGCAAGTCCATGGGCGGGCGGATGGCGAGTTTGTTGGCCGATGAGTTGGGAGCGGATGCGCTGGTGTGCCTGGGGTACCCGTTTTACGCCGTCGGCAAACCGGAAAAACCGCGGGTCGAGCATTTGGCGGCGCTGAAGACTCGCACGTTGATTGTGCAGGGTGAGCGGGATGCGCTGGGTAATCGGGCTGCGGTCGAAGGGTATGAGTTGGCGCCGGGTATCGAGGTGTTCTGGCTGGAGGCAGCGGATCATGATTTGAAGCCGTTGAAGGCTTCGGGGTTTACTCATGAGCAGCATTTGGCGGCTGCGGCGGGGAAGGTGGCTGATTTCCTACGCTAAGCGATCGTTCCCACGCTCCGCGTGGGAATGCCTCAACGGACGCTCTGCGTCCGCTTCTGGGACGCGGAGCGTCCCGGGCTGCATTCCCACGCAGAGCGTGGGAACGATCAGGATCAGGCGAGGCACTATCAGCGATTAAACCGCTCCACCAACGAATACTGGGTATTCGCGGTCTTGGTCAGTTCTTCGCTCAACAGCGCCGAGTGCTGTGCCTGTTCCGAGGTCTGGTCAGCCAGTTGCGAGATGTTGCTGATGTTGCGGCTGATTTCTTCGGCGACGGCGCTTTGCTCTTCGGTGGCGGCAGCAATCTGGGTGGTCATGTCGGTGATGTTGGCCACCGCTTCGCTGATGCCCACCAGCGCCTGATCCGCTTCCAATACCCGCGCCACACCTTCTTCGGCCTGGCGATGCCCGGTTTCCATGGTTTGCACCGCGGTGCTGGCGGTTTGTTGCAGCTTGGCGATCAGGGCGTGGATTTGCCCGGTGGATTCGCTGGTGCGTTGCGCCAGTTGACGCACTTCGTCGGCCACCACCGCAAAACCACGGCCCATCTCGCCGGCACGCGCGGCTTCAATCGCAGCGTTCAAGGCCAGCAGGTTGGTCTGGTCGGCGATGCCTTTGATCACATCGACCACGCCGCCGATTTCGTCGCTGTCCTTGGCCAGTTGCGTGACCGTCAGGCCGGTTTCACCGACCACCACCGACAGGCGCTGAATGGCTTCGCGGGTTTCCCCGGCGATGTCGCGACCGCGACCGGTCAGGCGATTGGCTTCCTGAGTGGCGTCGGCGGTGCGCTGCACGTGGCTGGCGACTTCCTGAGTGGTGGCGGCCATCTGATTCACAGCGGTCGCCACTTGCTCGGTTTCCACGCGTTGACGTTCCAGGCCGGTGGAGCTGTTGTGGGCCAGGGTGTCAGACTGTTTCGCTTGCTCGGTCAGGTGTTCGGCGGTGTCCTGCAGGCGGGTCAGGCAGGTTTTCAGGCGTGCTTCCTGGCTGAGGATCGACATCTCCAAACGTGCCTGGGCGCCACGGCTGTCGGTATACATCTGCGCGATCAGGGGGTCGGACGTGGTCTGCTCGGCCAGGCGCAGCAAACGCTTGATACCGCGCTGTTGCCAGCTCAAACCCATCAAGCCCAACGGCACCGAAAGGCCGGCGGCGAGGGCGAAGCCCCATTGGGACGTCAGGGTGGCGCCGATCATGAAGCTCAACTGGCTGACCAGAATGAACGGCAGCCAGTCCTGAAGTACCGGCAGCCATTTGTCGCTTTGAGGAATGGCTGACTTGCCCTGGTTTATGCGTTGGTAGAGCGCTTCGGCGCGGCGGATCTGCTCGGCGGTGGGTTTGACCCGCACCGACTCGTAACCGACCAGCTGATTGCCGTCGAACACCGGTGTGACATAGGCGTTAACCCAGTAGTGGTCACCGGTCTTGCAGCGATTCTTGACAATGCCCATCCATGGCAAGCCTTGTTTCAGTGTGCCCCACATGTGCGCGAACACCGCAGCCGGGACGTCGGGGTGACGGACCAGGTTATGCGGCGCACGGATCAGTTCCTCACGAGAAAACCCGCTGATTTCGACGAAAGCGTCGTTGCAGTAGGTGATCACGCCCTTGGCATCGGTGGTGGAAATCAACCGTTGCTGAGCCGGGAAGGTCCGTTCGCGTTGGGTAATGGGCTGGTTGTTACGCATGGCTTTTTCAATCCGCAAGGCTTTGAAAGGTTCTCGGCATCGTCAGGCATTTATTGAAATGTTTTTTTCATAAATCAGTGACGCGTCGCAAAACGACCATTGCGTCAGCCAGCGAGCATCGGATAAGTGAACAGCCCGAAATGCAGCAGATTCAAACCAAAGTGGGTGGCGATGGCCGCGCCCAACCCGCCGAAACGGTAAGCCAGGCCATAACCGACCCCCGCCAGGCCCGCCAACAACACCCATTGCCAGCCAGCGCCCAGATGCACGAGGCCGAACAGCATTGAGGCGAGCAATAACGCGAGGTTGTCGCCGTAAGGCAGGTGTTTGAACTGCCGGCTCAGACCGCCCTGGATGTAGCCGCGAAACAGCGCTTCTTCCACCAGCGTCACCAGCAACAGATTGTTCAGTACCCACAACCAGGCCTGATCCGGCCACTTCGGAGCCCAACTGATCACGCCCAGCAACAGCGCGCCGCCCAAGGCCAGCACGGCGCTTACGATCAGGGCGAGGGCGGTGGCATAAACGGACAGCCGCAACGAGCGCCGGCCGACAATCCATGGGCAAATCAGCAACAGCCAGAAGCCGATCAGCGGTTTGTCCTGATTCAGGTACATCGCAAACGGCACGGCATCGCCGGTGAAACGCTGGGGATCAATCGCGCGACCGTTGAAGAAACCGGGAAGCCAGTGCATTGCCAGCGCTACCGCCAGGAAGATGAACAGGCCGTGGCCGAGGTAGCGGCCTACGGGAACCTGTTGCTGGCGAACGGCGAAACCGGCGAACAGCAGCAACGCAAAAGAGATAGCGGACAGCCAACCGAGATGGCCGTAGATCAACGCCAGGCCGTAGCCAATGGAGAGAAGTGCCAGATAAGTCCATGGCAGAGCGATCATTTGAAGTCCTTGTGTCCGAAATTTTGCGGATTGCCTCATTCCCTGTGGGAGCGGCCTGTGGCGAGGGGGCTTGCCCCCGTTTGAGTGCGTAGCACTCACAAAATCTTTGGTACATCAGAGATTTTGGGACTGCTTCGCAGCCCAACGGGGGCAAGCCCCCTCGCCACAGGCGCGCCCATTTGTCCTGTGATCGACACAAAACAAATGGGCGCGCGATTATAGAGACGTACACCGCGCAAACAAAAACACCGCCCGAAGGCGGTGTCGTTGTCAGCAGGCTGTTACGAGGCAATCAATTGCCGCAACACATAATGCAAAATCCCGCCGGCCTTGAAGTATTCCACTTCGTTGAGGGTATCGATCCGGCACAACACCTCAATCTTTTCCTTGCTGCCGTCTTCACGGGAGACAACCAGGGTCAGGTTCATCCGTGGAGTCAGTTCGACGCCGGTCAGACCAAGGATGTCCACGGTTTCCTTGCCGGTGAGGTTCAGGCTCTTGCGGTTCTGATCCAGCTTGAACTGCAACGGCAACACGCCCATGCCGACCAGGTTGGAACGGTGAATTCGCTCGAAGCTCTCGGCGATGACTGCTTTCACGCCCAGCAGATTGGTGCCCTTGGCTGCCCAGTCACGGCTCGAGCCGGTGCCGTATTCTTGCCCGGCGATCACCACCAGCGGTGTCCCCGACGCCTGGTAACGCATGGCCGCGTCGTAGATCGGCAGCTTCTCCCCGGTCGGAATATAAATCGTGTTGCCGCCTTCTTCGCCGCCAAGCATCTCGTTGCGAATGCGGATATTGGCGAAGGTGCCGCGCATCATCACTTGATGGTTGCCGCGACGGGAACCGTAGGAGTTGAACTCCCGCGGTTCCACCCCTTGCTCGCGCAGATAATGGCCGGCAGGGCTGTCAGCCTTGATGTTGCCGGCCGGGGAGATGTGGTCGGTGGTCACCGAATCGCCGAGCAGCGCCAGGACTCTCGCCCCTTCGACGTCCTTGACCACCGGCGCAGGGCCGCCGATGTCATCGAAGAATGGCGGATGCTGGATATACGTCGAATCGTTGTCCCAGACATAAGTCGCCGCCTGCGGCACTTCGATCGCCTGCCACTGTTCGTCGCCGGCAAACACTTCGGCGTACTCCTTGTGGAACATCGCGGTGTTTACCTGAGTTACCGCGTCGGCGATTTCTTTAGTGCTCGGCCAAATGTCTCGCAGATAAACCGGCTGGCCGTCCTTGTCGTTACCCAATGACTCGCTGCTGATATCGATGCGCACCGTGCCAGCCAATGCATAGGCGACGACCAGAGGCGGGGAGGCCAGCCAGTTGGTTTTCACCAGCGGATGCACGCGTCCTTCAAAGTTGCGGTTGCCCGAGAGCACCGAGGCGACGGTCAGGTCGGCTTTCTGAATGGCTTTTTCGATCGGCTCCGGCAACGGTCCGGAGTTACCGATGCAGGTGGTGCAGCCATAACCGACTAGGGCAAAACCGAGCTCATCAAGGTATTGGGTCAGGCCTGCTGCCTTGTAGTAGTCGGTGACCACTTTTGAGCCTGGGGCCAGCGAGCTCTTGACCCACGGTTTGCGCTTCAGGCCTTTCTCCACGGCTTTTTTCGCCACCAGCCCGGCCGCCATCATCACGCTGGGGTTAGAGGTGTTGGTGCAGGACGTGATGGCGGCGATCACCACAGCACCGTTTTTCAGCCGATAAGTACTTCCTTCGTGGTGGTAATCCGCTTCGCCGATCAGATCGGCGTTACCCACCGCGACGCCACCGCCACCCTCACTTTCGAGGCGACCTTCTTCCTTGCTGGGCGGTTTGAATTGCAGGCCGAGAAAGTCAGTGAACGCTTGCGCGACATTCGGCAACGAGACGCGGTCTTGCGGGCGCTTTGGCCCGGCGAGGCTGGCTTCGACGCTGCCCATGTCCAGGGCCAGGCTGTCGGTGAACACCGGCTCCTTGCCGGGCAGGCGCCACAGGCCCTGGGTCTTGCAATAGGCCTCCACCAGTTTCACGGTTTGCGGGGTGCGGCCGGACAGGCGCAAGTATTCCAGTGTCACCTCGTCCACCGGGAAGAAACCGCAGGTGGCGCCATATTCCGGGGCCATGTTGGCGATGGTCGCGCGATCGGCCAGCGGCAGGTCGGCGAGGCCGTCGCCGTAGAACTCGACAAATTTCCCCACCACACCTTTCTTGCGCAGCATCTGGGTGACCGTCAGCACCAGGTCGGTGGCGGTAATGCCTTCCTTGAGTTTGCCGGTGAGTTTGAAACCGATCACTTCCGGAATCAGCATCGACACCGGTTGGCCGAGCATCGCTGCTTCCGCTTCGATCCCGCCGACGCCCCAGCCGAGCACGCCGAGGCCGTTGATCATGGTGGTGTGGGAGTCGGTGCCAACCAAAGTGTCCGGGAAGGCATAGGTGCGCCCGTCCTCGTCCTTGGTCCAGACCGTGCGGCCCAGATACTCGAGGTTGACCTGGTGGCAAATGCCGGTGCCCGGTGGCACCACGCTGAAATTGTTAAAGGCGCTCTGACCCCAGCGCAGGAAGGCATAACGCTCGTGGTTGCGCTGCATTTCAATGTCGACGTTTTGTCCGAAGGCGCTTGCACTTGCGTATTTGTCGACCATCACCGAGTGGTCGATCACCAGGTCCACCGGCGACAGCGGATTGATTCGCTGCGGGTCGCCACCGGCCTTGGCCATGGCCGCGCGCATGGCGGCCAGGTCGACCACGGCGGGGACGCCGGTAAAGTCCTGCATCAATACCCGCGCGGGCCGGTACTGGATTTCGCGATCGGAGCGGCGCTCCTTCAGCCAGGCGGCAATTGCTTTGAGATCAGCGCCAGTGACGGTTTTCTCGTCCTCCCAGCGCAGCAGGTTTTCCAGCAACACTTTCAACGACATCGGCAGCTTGTTCAGATCACCCAGGCTTTTGGCGGCTTCGGGCAGGCTGAAATAGTGATAGGTCTTGTCGTCGACTTGTAAGGTTTTAAGGGTTTTCAGGCTATCGAGGGACGGCATTGAAATGACTCCTTTAAATCCGCACGGCTACGGACTGAGGGGCGGGCAGAGCTTTTAACCTAGCCCCGTTTAGACATTAAGGCTAATAACTGGACCCTAAGGACAAGTCCAAGGTTCCGATCTCGGCTATCATGCGCCGGTTTTCGTGACAGGCTTTGCTTCAACGCAAGTCTGGGCATCGCGCAGTGGCTGAATTCTTCGCCAACTGCCCAGGAGTAAGAATGAACACCCTCTTTATGCATTGCCGGCCGGGCTTCGAAAGCGAAGTCTGTTCCGAGATTTCCGAACATGCCGCGCGGCTGAACGTGGCCGGTTATGCCAAGGCCAAAACCGCCAGCGCCTGCGCCGAATTTATCTGTACCGAAGAAGACGGCGCCGAGCGCCTGATGCGTGGCCAGCGTTTCGCCGATCTGATCTTCCCGCGCCAGTGGGCTCGCGGGATCTTCATCGATCTGCCGGAAACCGACCGCATCAGCGTGATCCTTGCGCACATGGCGGATTTCCCGCTGTGCGGCAGCCTATGGCTGGAAATGGTCGACACCAACGATGGCAAGGAACTGTCGAACTTCTGCAAGAAGTTCGAAGGCCACCTGCGCAAGGCGCTGATGGCGGCCGGAAAACTGGTGGAAGACCCCCACAAACCACGGCTGCTGCTGACCTTCAAGAGCGGTCGCGAAGTGTTCATGGGCCTGGCGGAATCGAACAATTCGGCGATGTGGCCAATGGGCATTCCACGCCTGAAATTCCCGCGTGAGGCGCCGAGCCGTTCGACCCTCAAGCTGGAAGAAGCCTGGCACCATTTCATTCCCCGCGACCAGTGGGACGAGCGCCTGCACAGTGACATGACCGGTGTCGACCTCGGCGCTGCACCCGGTGGCTGGACCTGGCAACTGGTCAATCGCGGCATGTTGGTGACCGCCATCGACAACGGCCCGATGGCCGAAAGCCTGATGGACACCGGTTTGGTGCAGCACTTGATGGCCGACGGTTTCACCTTCAAGCCCAAGCAACCGGTGGACTGGATGGTCTGCGACATCGTCGAGAAACCGGCGCGCAACGCGGCGATGCTGGAAGAGTGGATTGGCGAGGGGCATTGCCGGGAAGCGGTGGTCAACCTCAAGCTGCCGATGAAACAGCGTTATGCCGAAGTGAAGCGCTTGCTGGAGCGTATTGCCGACGGGTTCAAGGCGCGGGGCATTCGGGTTGAGATCGGCTGCAAACAGCTGTATCACGACCGTGAAGAAGTGACCTGCCACCTTCGCCGATTGGACGTGAAGAAACCCAAGTCCCGCTGACTTTGTGGTCCGATCGTTCCCACGCTCTGCGTGGGAACGCCGCCGGGGACGCTCCGCGTTCCGCCTTTGGATGTGACGCAGAGCGTCACGGGATGCATTCCCACGCAGAGCGTGGGAATGATCAGCTGCCAGTGACTAGACACCCGGCAATGCGCGACAATGCCGGCAAGTTTCAGGAGTAAACCATGAGTGAAATGATCGATACGCCGGTAGACGGCACCCTCGACGCCACCGGCCTCAATTGCCCGGAACCGGTGATGATGCTGCACCAGCACATCCGAGACCTGGTGCCCGGCGGCCTGCTGAAGGTGATCGCCACCGACCCGTCGACCCGTCGCGACATTCCCAAGTTTTGCGTGTTTCTCGACCACGAACTGGTCGCGCAGCACGAAGAGGCAGGCACCTACCTCTACTGGATCCGCAAGAAACTCGCTTAACCCGCTGAACGACTGATGCGGATCCGCTTGCGTGCACTGCGCGTCAGGCGGATCGACAGCATCAGCGCCGCGCAACTCAAGCCGACGATCAAACCCTGCCACAGCCCGCTCGGGCCGCTCGGCGCACCGAACCAATCGGTCAGGCCCAAGGCGTAACCCACTGGTAAACCAATCCCCCAGTACGCGAACAATGTCAGGATCATCGTCACCCGCGTGTCCTGATAACCGCGCAGTGCGCCCGCCGCGGTCACCTGGATCGCATCGGAAAACTGGAACAGCGCCGAATACACGATCAACATCGCGGCCACCTGAATCACCGTCGGGTCAGCGGTGTAAATCGCAGCGATGGGTTCACGCAGCAATAGCATCAGGCTCGCCGACAAGCACGCATAAGCCAAGGCAGTGCCCATGCCGACACCGGCGGCGAAGCGGGCTTCGCGTGGTTCCTCACGGCCGAGTGCCTGGCCGACACGCACGGTCACGGCCATGCCCAGGGAGTAGGGGATCATGAACACCAGCGAGCTGAAGTTCAGCGCGATCTGATGCCCGGCGACCACGGTGGCGCCGAGGCTGCCGATCAGCAGGGCGATCACGGCGAAGATGCTCGACTCGGCGAACACCGCAATGCCGATTGGCAGGCCGATACCCAGCAAACGCTTGATCACCGACCACTGCGGCCAGTCGAAACGGCTGAACAACTGGCTCGACTGATAGGCCGGCGCCCAGCGCTCCCAGCCGGCCATGCCCAACGCCATCACCCACATCACGATCGCCGTGGCCCAGCCGCAGCCGACCCCACCCATGGCCGGCACACCAAAGTGGCCGTAGATGAAGATGTAGTTCAGTGGGATATTCAGCGCCAGCCCGCACAGGCCAAGGACCATGGCCGGGCGGGTGCGGCCCAGGCCATCACTGAAACAGCGCAGCACATGATAGAGCGCGACGGCGGGCAGGCCGCTGGCGATGCCGTGCAGATACTGCATGCAAGGGCCGATCAGCTCGGGGTCGACCTTCATGATGTGCAGGATCGGTTCGGCGCTGAACAGCATGCCGGTCGCCATCAAACCCACCACCAGCGCCAACCACAACGCCTGACGCACGATCGGGCCGATCTCGCTGTGGGTGCCGGCGCCGAAGCGCTGAGCGACTTTCGGGGTGGTGGCCAGCAGTGTGCCGGTCATCAGCAGAAACACCGGCACCCAGATCGAGTTACCCAGCGCGACGGCCGCCAGATCTCGTGGCCCGACACGACCGGCCATCACCGCATCGACGAAGCCCATGGCGGTGGTCGCCAGTTGCGCGATCATGATCGGCAACGCCAGGCCAAGCAGGTTTTTCAGCTCCATGCGAACCCGGGCCGGGCGGTTGAGGGAAATAGCGGTCGGGCGGTCAGTCACGGAATTCAAGGCGAAACGTCCAAAAGATTTTGATGCGCGAGGCGGCGCATTCTACGCCTTGACGCAGTGGTCAGGAAAAGTCCTGTGTTAGGGATTTGTAATCAGCTTGTTTCGACATTCCTGTGGCGAGGGAGCTTGCTCCCGCTGGGCTGCGCAGCAGCCCCAAAATCAGCAACCCATTTCCTTCAGGCACACCGCGGCATCAGTCTTTACGACTGCTTCGCAGCCGGACGGGAGCAAGCTCCCTCGCCACAGGGCCCGTGTTGCCCTTCACATCAAGACGAACAATGCCTGCTGGCCCATCACGGTCATCTACGCCTAAACTGCCGATCCGCCAAAGGAGCCTGCCATGCTGATTGTTGCCGACGAAAATATCCCGCTGCTCGATGCCTTCTTCGCAGGTTTCGGTGAAATCCGCCGGGTACCGGGACGTGCCATCGACCGCGCCACTGTCGAGCAGGCCGATGTGCTGTTGGTGCGCTCGGTGAGCAACGTCAACCGCGCATTGCTCGAGGGCAGCAAGGTGCGCTTTGTCGGCACCTGCACCATCGGCACTGATCACCTGGATCTGGATTACTTTCAACAGGCCGGCATTACCTGGTCCAGCGCGCCAGGCTGCAATGCCCGGGGTGTGGTCGATTACGTGCTGGGTAGCCTGCTGACCCTGGCCGAAATCGAAGGTGCCGACCTGACTCAACGCACCTACGGTGTGGTCGGCGCCGGTGAAGTGGGCGGGCGGCTGGTCAAGGTTTTGCAAGGTCTGGGCTGGAACGTGCTGGTCTGCGATCCCCCAAGGCAAGCGGCCGAAGGGGGTGATTACGTCAGCCTCGAGCAGATCATCGAGCAATGCGACGTCATCAGTCTGCACACTCCGCTAGACAAGCAAGGCCCTCAGTCGACCTGGCATCTGTTCGATAAAAACCGCTTGAACCAACTCAAGCCCGGCACCTGGCTGATCAACGCCAGTCGTGGCCCGGTCATCGACAATGCCGCTCTGCGCCAGGTGCTGTTGGAACGTGAAGACCTGCAAGCGGTGCTGGATGTCTGGGAGGGGGAACCTGAGGTCGATGTGGCACTGGCCGAGTTGTGTGTGCTAGCGACGCCACACATTGCCGGTTACAGCCTCGACGGCAGACAGCGCGGGACGGCGCAGATCTATCAGGCGCTTTGTGAGTTCCTTGGGCAACCGGAACAGGTCAGCCTGAACGATTTGCTGCCAGCACCGTGGTTGTCGACGGTGACGTTGAACGCCGACAGCGATCCGGCCTGGGCGCTGGCGATGTTGTGCCGTGGCGTGTACGACCCACGCCGTGATGATGCGAATTTCCGTCGCAGCCTTGTAGGTAATGTGAGCGAGCAGCGTGCGGCGTTTGATGCCTTGCGCAAACATTATCCGCTGCGGCGTGAGATCGATGGGTTGAGCGTGCGGGTCGAGGGGGACTCGCCGGCGTTGCAGCGGATCGTGGCGGCGTTGGGGGCTTCGGCTGTCTGAGTACCGCGTTGGCCTTATCGCGGGCAAGCCACGCTCCCACAGGTCGTGCGTCAATTTTGAAATCTCGGTAATCCTATGGGAGCGGGCTTGCCCGCGATAGGGCGCGCAGCACCCTCAAAAGGCACCCATAAAAAACCCGGCTAAAAGAGCCGGGTCAAGAAGACGGTGGCTATATCACTCTTGTTCGGCAGGCTTGACCAATCGCTTTTCCAGTTCGCGGCAAGCGTCCTGGATCATGTTTTCAGTGATCGGTACTTCGTGCCCATCCTTATCAATAATCGAGCAACCCAGAGACTGGTCTGGCTGCGTGCGGATCACTGGAATCTTGTCTTCGCTGCTGTTTTGCAAGGACATGGCCTGTCTCCTCATCAGGTTGTGTGCTTACTGTAGAACCGCCAGGTGACCGGGCTGTGACAACTCCCTGCGATCTTTCAGGTCGGCATCTTCAGTCCATCAGAAATACCCGGACGTTTCCACCCGGACTTTAGACCAATAATCTCTAGCCACTAGTCTTGGCGGTCATAATTAACCTGACTCATTATGATTTACCGCGTTCAATCCCGTTGGGCGGTGTAGGCTTGGTCGAGTTAAAGCCATTGGTTGCGCCATCGGATGATCTTCATGCTCTCTTCCCGTCACCGCCGCGCCATTCGTCTGGCCAGCCGTTTCCTCGCGCCTTATCGCTGGCCGGCCTTCGGCGCTTTGCTGGCATTGATTGTTACGGCCGGCATCACCTTGTCCATGGGGCAGGGGATTCGCCTGTTGGTGGATCAGGGTTTCATGACCCAGTCGCCGCATTTGCTCAACCGATCCATCGGCGTGTTCATGCTGCTGGTGATCGGTCTGGCGATTGGCACCTTTGCACGGTTTTACCTGGTGTCGTGGATCGGCGAGCGCGTTGTCGCCGACATCCGCCGACGGGTGTTCAACCATCTGGTCTACCTGCATCCGGGGTTCTATGAAGACAACCGCAGCTCCGAGATCCAGTCGCGGCTGACCGCCGACACCACGCTGCTGCAATCGGTGATCGGCTCTTCGCTGTCGCTGTTCCTGCGTAATGGGCTGATGGTGATCGGCGGGATCGTCTTGCTGTTTATCACCAACCCCAAACTCACCAGTATCGTGGTGGTCGCGTTGCCGCTGGTGGTCGCGCCCATCCTGATTTTTGGTCGCCGGGTGCGCACCCTGTCGCGTCTGAGCCAGGACCGGATTGCCGATATCGGCAGCTATGTCTCTGAAACACTGAGTCAGATCAAAACCGTGCAGGCCTACAACCATCAGGTTCAGGACGAGCAGCGTTTTGCCACGACCGTGGAAGAGGCTTTCAACACTGCCCGCAAGCGCATCTTCCAGCGAGCCTGGTTGATTACCCTGGTGATCCTGCTGGTGTTGGGCGCAGTCGGGGTGATGCTCTGGGTCGGTGGCATGGATGTCATCGCCGGCCGCATTTCCGCGGGTGAGCTGGCAGCGTTCGTCTTTTACAGCCTGATCGTCGGCGGTGCCTTCGGTACATTGAGTGAAGTGATCGGTGAACTCCAGCGAGCAGCGGGGGCGGCGGAGCGGATTGCCGAGTTATTGCGTTCGGAAAACATCATCCAGCCACCGACTCAGGGTTTGGTGACTTTGCCTGAACGGGTGAAGGGCGATCTGGTACTGCACGATGTGCGCTTTTCCTACCCGTCGCGTCCGCAAAGCTATGCCGTCGATGGTCTGAATCTGACGATCAACGCTGGCGAAACCCTTGCATTGGTCGGGCCGTCCGGCGCTGGCAAATCGACAGTGTATGACCTGCTATTACGCTTTTACGACCCCGCCGAAGGACGAATCCTGCTGGACGGTGTGCCGCTGACTCAGCTCGATCCTCTGGACCTGCGCCGCTGTTTCGCCCTGGTTTCACAAACCCCGGCGCTGTTCTTCGGCAGCATCGAAGAGAACATTCGCTACGGCCGCCCGACGGCAACTTTGGCCCAGGTCCAGGAAGCCGCGAAAATCGCCTATGCCCACGACTTCATCGAGCAAATGCCCAACGGCTACCAGACTCACCTCGGCGACGCGGGTCTCGGTTTGTCCGGCGGGCAACGCCAGCGCCTGGCCATCGCCCGAGCGCTGCTGGTGGACGCGCCGATCCTGCTGCTGGACGAAGCCACCAGCGCCCTCGACGCCCAGAGTGAGCACCTGATCCAGCAAGCCCTGCCCAGCCTGATGAAAAATCGCACCACGCTGGTCATTGCCCATCGACTGGCCACGGTGAAAAACGCTGACAGGATCGCGGTGATGGACCAAGGGAAACTGGTGGCGGTGGGGACGCATCAAGAGTTGATTGCGAGTAACGCGCTGTATGCACGGCTGGCGGCGTTGCAGTTCAATGACGGCAAAGTCGAAACCGATCTGCGAGCGTAGACACTGTTGGTTCGGGACGATCTTTTCGATTCCCATCAAAGAAGAGCGACCCAGTAATCGACCCAGTAACCGATCAAGTAACCGACCAAGTAGCGAAATTGCTTCGGGCTCTCGAAGGGACCGGTCCGGTGAAAATCAGTGAGTGCTTTGAGCTGCAAACAAAAATGCCCGCCTTGAAAGAGACGGGCATTTTTTACAGCGACGGAAAAAGATCGCAGCCTGCGACAGCGCCTACAGATTATTGATCGTCGAAATACCGTTCATGCCAATCCACCAACGGTTGTGGTGAGTTGAGCTTCTGGCCGTAGATCACCGAGTACGACAGCACGTTTTGCACGTACTGCCGGGTTTCGTCGAACGGGATGCTTTCCACCCACACATCGAAGCTCAGGTGATCGGCGCCACGCAGCCATTGACGTACGCGGCCGGGGCCGGCGTTGTAGGCGGCGGAGGCGAGGACGCGGTTGCCGTTGAACTGGCTGTGGACCTGGCTCAGGTAGGCGGCGCCGAGCTGGATGTTCTTGTCCGGATCGAACACTTGCTGTGGCGAAGCGAGGGGAATGCTGAACTTGCGTGCGGTTTCCTTGGCCGTACCGGGCATCAGTTGCATCAGGCCGCTAGCACCGACGCCGGAGCGTGCATCGGCCATGAAGGCGCTTTCCTGGCGGGTGATCGCGAATACCCAACTCGAATGCAGGCCACGGACCTTGGCTTCACGGACCAGGGTTTCGCGGTGGGCCATCGGGAAGCGAATATCCAGGTCGTCCCAGTATTTCGCCTGACTGATGGTGCGGATCGCCGGGAAATACCATTTCAGGTCGTAAGCCAGTTTCGCCTGGGCGACCATTTCGTCACGGCTGAAATGCCGGCTGACGTGGTACCACTCGCGACGACCGTCGACGATCTGCCCGCGGGCATGGAATTCCAGGGCGCGTCGTACGCCAGGGGTATTACGCACCTTGTTGATCAGCGCCTGGCTGAGCACCAACGGTTTGTTGTTCAGCGAATAGGGGGATTGCGAGCGATCGGCCGCCAGGAAACCGTAGAAGTCGCGCTCGCGAGCCAGGCCCTTGTAAAGCGTCTGCGCTTGCGGATTCTGTGGCTGCGCCAGCTCCAGGCTGCGAGCCTGCCAGTAACGCCAGCGGTTGGTGGTGGCCAGGTCTTGAGGCAGGCGGCGGGTCAGCTCATAGGCATCGTCCCAGCGGGCCAGGCGCAACAGCAGGCGCAAACGCCATTCGGAAACGGTGTTGTCCCGCAGTTCCGGGTCGTATTTGGTCATTACGTCCAGCGCGCGGCTGTCGAAACGACGAGCGAGGGTCAGCCCGATTTCCCGGGCAATCGCGACTTTTTCGTCGCGGGAGAAATGCATGCTGTTGGCGTAACCGTCGAGCAGTGCCATAGCCTTGTCCGGATCCTGACGGGCCAGGCGGCGCAGGCCGAGGCTGACGATGTCGGACATCGGTTCATCCGCCGGGGTGAAGCGCGACGGCTGATTGAGCAGCTCGGGATTCTGCGCCACATCCACCAGCAGTCGACCGCGTGGGGCGAGTGTCGTCAGGCCATTGATCAGGCTGTTGGCCAGCGGATAGTTGCGTGCCTGGGCGGCGAGCTTGGTGCGTTCCCAGCGTTTCTGTTCAGTCAGTTGACCCTCGGCGGCCCACATGCCAAACACACCATCGCAAGCGTCGGGTTGGGTTTTGCCGGTCAGCCAGAGTTTATCGGCGTTGGCGTAGCCTTCAGCCTTGCGGTTATGGCTGATCTGATACTGCGCGTTCAGGCAGTCCAGTTCGGTGAAATTGAGCTTGGGGTCATAATATTTAACGAAAGTTGCCCAATCGCCGCGTTCGGTCAGCCAGCGCAGCCAGCGCAACTTCATCCAGTTGGCTTGGGGCAGGTCACCGTGTTCGGCGAGGAATTTCTCGATTTCGGCGTTGCTCGCGGTTTTCAGGCGCGCGGTCAATTCGTCATAAGCCAGATACGGCTCCAGCGGATAATCGCTCAGAGCCTGGCTGTAACGGAAATAAGGGCCGGAATCGCCTTTGGCCAAGGCTCGCTTGGCTTCATCGTAATACTGGCGTTGGGTGGACAGGTCCACCGCCTGGGCGGATTGAGCGGCAGCGGCTGTAAGAAGCAAACACGAAAAAAGATTGAAAAGGCGACTGCGCATGAGACGTCCGGGCAGAGAAATCATGACAAGTGCCGGCGAGAGCGGCACTGAATTATCTGTAGCTTAGCCTTTTGCCAGCAGTGGGCGAAAGCTTTGCCGAGCTGTCGGCACAAGTTCGCAACAATTGTTGTGCAGAGTGCTTCGACATTGAAATTGCCGGCCTTCTGAAGCCTCAAGTCAGGTAGAATGCGCGCCCGGTTTTTGGAGAAGCTCATGACCCTGCTCAAATTCAGCGATGTGTCCCTTGCTTTCGGCGCTATGCCGTTGTTGGACAAGGTGTCCTGGCAGATCGCCCGTGGTGAGCGGGTGTGCATCATCGGCCGCAACGGCACTGGCAAGTCCAGCATGATGAAGCTCGTCAAGGGCGACCAGAAGCCCGATGAAGGCTCTGTTTGGCGCGCACCTGGCCTGAAAATTGGCGAATTGCCGCAAGAATTGCCGGTAGCCGACGAGCGGACCGTGTTCGACGTGGTTGCCGAAGGCCTGGACGGTGTCGGCGAGCTGCTCGCGCAGTATCACCACCTGAGCCAGAACATCGTCACCGACGCCGACCTGGACAAACTGATGCACGTCCAGCACGACCTCGAGGCCCGCGATGGCTGGCGTTTGCAACAACTGGTCGACAGCACCTTGAGCCGCTTGCAACTGCCGGCCGACAAGACCCTCGCCGAATTGTCCGGCGGTTGGCGTCGCCGCGTCCTGCTGGCGCAGGCCCTGGTTTCCGAACCGGATCTGCTGTTGCTCGACGAACCGACCAACCACCTGGACATCGGCGCCATTGCCTGGCTCGAAGAAGCGCTGAAGGACTTCCAGGGCGCCGTGCTGTTCATCACGCACGACCGTTCATTCCTGCAGAACCTTGCGACCCGCATTCTGGAACTGGATCGCGGTGGCCTGATCGACTGGAACGGCGACTACGCCAGTTTCCTCGTGCACAAAGAGGCGACTCTGGCTGCTGAAGAAACCGCCAACGCGCTGTTCGACAAGAAGCTGGCCCAGGAAGAAGTCTGGATCCGCCAAGGCATCAAGGCTCGCCGCACCCGTAACGAAGGCCGTGTCCGCGCCCTGAAAGCCTTGCGTGTTGAGCGCAGCGAGCGTCGTGAGCGCACCGGCAAGGCCAACATTCAGCTGGACACTGCTGACAAGTCCGGCAAGCAGGTGATGGTCCTCGAGAACGTGAGCTTCGCTCACCCGGGTGGCCCGTTCCTGATCAAGGATTTCTCGATGGTCCTGACGCGCGGCGACCGTATCGGTCTGCTTGGCGCCAACGGTACCGGCAAGACCACGCTGCTGAAACTGATGCTCAGCGGTCTGCAACCGACCAGCGGCAAGGTGGAAGAGGGGACGCGCATCGACGTGGCCTACTTCGACCAGTTGCGCCATCAGCTGGACCTGGAAAAGACCGTGATCGACAACGTGGCCGAAGGTCGCGACTTTATCGATATCGATGGTCAGAGCCGCCATGTGCTGAGCTACCTCGGCGACTTCCTGTTCAGCCCGCAGCGTGCCCGCACGCCGGTCAAGGCGCTGTCCGGTGGTGAGCGTGCCCGTCTGTTGCTGGCCAAACTGTTCAGCAAGCCGGCGAACCTGCTGGTACTCGACGAACCGACCAACGACCTGGACGTGGAAACCCTCGAACTGCTGGAAGAGGTCTTGCTGACCTTCAACGGCACCGTGCTGATGGTCAGTCACGACCGGGCATTCCTCGACAACGTGGTCACCAGCACCCTGGTCTTCGAAGGCGAAGGCAAGGTTCGCGAATACGTCGGTGGTTATCAGGACTGGCTGCGTCAGGGCGGCTCGCCGCGCCTGTTGGGCGTGACCGAGAGCAAGTCCGGCAAGGCCGACCTGAACTCGGCTGTCGTCACTGCTGAACCAGTGCCAGTCGCTGCGGCAGTAGAGGCGCCGGTGGCAAAGAAAAAGCTCAGCTACAAGTTGCAACGTGAGCTGGAAATGTTGCCGAGTCAGATCGAAGCCATGGAGCAGCAGATCGCGGTGGTTGAAGCGCAGATGGCGGATGCCGGTTTCTATCAGCGCCCTGCTGCCGAGACAGCTGCAGTGATCGCTCAGCTGGAGCAGTTGCAGGCTGAGCTCGACGTGATGGTCGAGCGCTGGGCCGAGCTGGATGCCTGATTGATCCGGCGATAAAAAAGCCCGGCGTTCAGTGATGAGCGCCGGGCTTTTCGTATGGAAAACGATCTGCTCGCCGACATAGATTCACTGTGGGAGCGGGTTTGCTCGCGAAAGCTGCTTAACATTCAATAAAGATGTCGACTGTCACGCCGCTTTCGCGAGCAAGCCCGCTCCCACATTGTTCCGTGTTGTCAGCTTTTGATCAGGCGCACCGCCAGCACATCGCAAGGCGCGCCGTGCAGTACGTCATTGGCGGTGGAGCCGAGCAATAGCGCCAAGCCGTGTCGGCCATGACTGCCCACCACGATCAGGTCGCACGTTTGCTCCTTGGCGAGGTGGTGAATCTCCTGGCGCGGCTGGCCGTAGGTCAAGTGACTGTATTCCTTGGAGAGTTCCGGGTATTTCACGATCAATCGCTCAAGGCGCTCTTTGGCCTGATCGAATTGTTGCTGTTGCAACTGGGAAAGATCCATCGGCACGTCGCCGCCAAAGGCCATCGCCATCGGTTCGACAATATGCACCAGGGACAGCTTTGCGCCATTGCTCACCGAGAGCTCGCGAGCCCGGTGGATGACAGGATCGCACTCTTCCGTTAGGTCTACAGCGACCAGAATGTGGTTGTAGGGCATGAGGTGCTCCTCCTGAGGATTGCAATATTGGTAAGTATGGCTGGTTTCAAGCGCATTGGTTTCAAAGTGACTCAATGGGCTCATCAAGAATCGGGAGTACACATATGACGGTCTGGATAGTGGTGTCAATCCTGCTGGTGGTCTTGAGCCCGCTGGCCTGGTTGCGACCCTCTCGTACTCAGAGCGGGCGCATGGCCCTGCGCATGGAGGCGCGGCGCATTGGCCTGGCCATGCAGCTGGCGCCCCAGGAATGGCCGCACTGGCTGAGCGAGGAGCCGCCGAGCCCTTGCGCGCAGTACCATCGGCCGCGCCGTGGCACGCGACCGGCGTGCTGGAGTTACTGGCAGAAGGCGCCGGGCGTGTGGGTCAATCAGTGGCAGGAGGTCTGTGAGGATGGGATGCTGCTGAATCATTTCGAAAAATTGCCTGCCAACGTCTACAAGGTCGAAGCAGACAAGCAAATGATTGCCCTGTATTGGGGCGAGAAGGGCGAGGCCGAGGTTCTGCAACAGATCGATGCCACGCTCAAAGCACTCGCTTGAAACCCTACCCCCTACAAAAGCAAGCGCCAGCGCCTGACAGGCAGGCAATAAAAAGCCCGACATCATCATCGGGCTGAGGTTGGCCAGGCAGGCCGGTAATTCTGTGTGGCTGATCTTACGCTGGACATTCGTCAAAGCGTTCAAATTTTTTCTTCAGGGTCCCGCCAGCGTAGCTTGTTAAACACAGGCTGCCGGTAATTAGGGCGACTTTTCTAACTATTGATTCTATGAATGGCCTCACATGCATGAGCGTGTTGCAGGGCTTCGTGGTACGGAAGTGACCGGAAAGTCGCGTTTCAACCAGTATTTTGGGCGATTGACAATTGCCGGAAATTCCGTGAAGGTGACATACCCAAATCAAACGGGCGTATGAATTGAGCGTTTGTATTACAGATCGCTCCTACAGAATCCCGACTATCGCGTCGGCGGGTGTGCCGGGTGAATTGGCGTAGCATCGACGATAAACGTCCTTGCCGAGCCAGTCGCCTGCGTCCGACGTGTACTGTTCAGCTTCCATATCGTGGAGATCAGTTGATGATTTACGAAGGTAAAGCCATCACGGTTAAGGCTCTTGAAAGTGGCATCGTCGAATTGAAATTCGACCTCAAGGGTGAGTCCGTCAACAAGTTCAACCGTCTTACCCTGAACGAACTGCGTCAGGCTGTAGACACCATCAAGGCAGATGCTTCGATCAAGGGTGTGATCGTCAGCAGTGGCAAGGACGTGTTCATCGTCGGCGCCGACATCACCGAATTCGTCGACAACTTCAAGCTGCCGGATGCAGAGCTTGTCGCTGGTAACCTCGAAGCCAACAAGATTTTCAGCGATTTCGAAGACCTCAACGTCCCGACTGTCGCCGCTATCAATGGCATCGCACTGGGTGGCGGTCTGGAGATGTGCCTGGCGGCAGATTTCCGCGTCATGGCCAATACCGCCAAAATCGGTCTGCCGGAAGTCAAGCTGGGCATCTACCCAGGCTTCGGCGGTACTGTGCGTTTGCCGCGCATCATCGGTGCCGACAACGCTATCGAGTGGATTGCCGCCGGTAAGGAAAACCGCGCTGAAGACGCGTTGAAAGTCGGTGCTGTCGACGCCGTGGTCGCTCCGGAGAAATTGCAGGAAGCGGCTCTGAACCTGCTCAAGGGCGCCATCTCTGGCGAATTTGACTACAAGGCCAAGCGTCAGCCGAAGCTCGAAAAGCTCAAGCTCAACGCCATCGAACAAATGATGTCGTTCGAAACCGCCAAAGGTTTCGTGGCCGGTCAAGCAGGCCCGAACTACCCGGCACCGGTCGAAGCGATCAAGACCATCCAGAAAGCCGCGAACTTCGGTCGCGACAAGGCGCTGGAAGTCGAAGCCGCCGGTTTCGTCAAACTGGCCAAGACCTCTGCCGCGCAGAGCTTGATCGGTCTGTTCCTGAACGATCAGGAGCTGAAGAAAAAGGCCAAGGCCTACGACGAAATCGCCAAAGACGTGAAGCAGGCCGCCGTATTGGGCGCCGGCATCATGGGTGGCGGTATCGCTTATCAGTCGGCCTCCAAAGGTACGCCGATCCTGATGAAAGACATCAACGAGCACGGCATCGAGCAAGGTCTGGCGGAAGCCGCCAAGCTGCTGGTGGGCCGCGTTGATAAAGGTCGCATGACGCCGGCGAAAATGGCCGAAGTGCTCAATGGCATTCGTCCGACCCTGTCCTACGGCGATTTCGGTCACGTCGACCTGGTCGTCGAAGCCGTTGTCGAGAACCCGAAGGTCAAGCAAGCCGTTCTGGCCGAAGTTGAAGACAAGGTCAAAGAGGACACCATCCTCGCGTCCAACACTTCGACCATTTCCATCACCTTGCTGGCCAAAGCCCTCAAGCGTCCGGAAAACTACGTCGGCATGCACTTCTTCAACCCGGTACACATGATGCCGCTGGTTGAAGTGATCCGTGGCGAGAAGTCCAGCGAAGTGGCCGTTGCCACCACCGTTGCCTACGCCAAGAAAATGGGCAAGAACCCGATCGTCGTCAACGACTGCCCGGGCTTCCTGGTCAACCGCGTGCTGTTCCCGTACTTCGGCGGTTTCGCCAAACTGGTCAGCGCCGGCGTGGACTTCGTGCGCATCGACAAAGTCATGGAAAAATTCGGCTGGCCAATGGGCCCGGCATACCTGATGGACGTGGTCGGCATCGACACCGGTCACCACGGTCGTGACGTCATGGCTGAAGGCTTCCCGGATCGCATGAAGGACGATCGCCGTTCGGCCGTCGACGTGCTCTACGAAGCCAAGCGCCTGGGCCAGAAGAATGGCAAAGGCTTCTACGCCTATGAGACCGACAAGCGCGGCAAGCAGAAGAAAGTCGCCGATCCTTCGGTACTGGAAGTGCTCAAGCCAATCGTGTTCGAACAGCGCGAAGTCACTGACGAAGACATCATCAACTGGATGATGATCCCACTGTGCCTGGAAACCGTGCGTTGCCTGGAAGACGGTATCGTCGAAACCGCCGCCGAAGCCGACATGGGCCTGGTCTACGGTATTGGTTTCCCTCCATTCCGTGGCGGTGCGCTGCGCTACATCGACTCGATCGGTGTTGCAGAGTTCGTTGCCCTGGCTGACCAGTACGCTGATTTGGGCGCGCTGTACCACCCGACCGCGAAGCTGCGTGCAATGGCCAAAAACGGTCAGAGCTTCTTCGGTTAAGCGCCCACACTAGAGCGAGAGTGAAAGTATATGAGCTTGAATCCTAGAGACGTCGTGATTGTCGACTTCGGTCGTACGCCGATGGGCCGCTCCAAGGGCGGCATGCACCGCAACACCCGCGCCGAAGACATGTCGGCGCACCTGATCAGCAAATTGCTGGAACGCAACGTCAAGGTCGACCCGAGCGAAGTTGAGGACGTGATCTGGGGCTGTGTGAACCAGACCCTGGAGCAGGGCTGGAACATCGCCCGCATGGCGTCCCTGATGACGCAGATCCCGCACACCGCGGCCGGCCAGACCGTCAGCCGTCTGTGTGGTTCGTCGATGAGTGCTCTGCACACCGCTGCACAAGCGATCATGACCGGTAACGGTGACGTGTTCGTGGTTGGTGGCGTCGAGCATATGGGCCACGTGAGCATGATGCACGGTGTCGATCCGAACCCGCACATGTCCCTGTATGCGGCGAAAGCCTCGGGCATGATGGGCCTGACCGCGGAAATGCTCGGCAAAATGCACGGCATTAGTCGCGAACAACAGGACGCCTTTGGCGTGCGCTCCCATCAGCTCGCCCACAAGGCGACTCTGGAAGGCAAGTTCAAAGACGAAATCATCCCGATGCAGGGCTACGACGAGAACGGTTTCCTGAAACTGTTCGACTACGACGAAACCATTCGTCCGGAAACCACCCTGGAAAGCCTGGCGGCTCTGAAGCCAGCGTTTAACCCGAAGGGCGGCACCGTGACAGCCGGTACTTCGTCGCAGATCACCGACGGTGCTTCGTGCATGATCGTGATGTCGGCACAGCGTGCCCAGGACCTGGGCATCCAGCCGATGGCGGTGATTCGTTCGATGGCAGTGGCGGGTGTGGACCCGGCGATCATGGGCTATGGTCCAGTACCGGCAACGCAGAAAGCACTGAAGCGCGCGGGTCTTGGTATCAACGATATCGACTTCTTCGAGCTTAACGAAGCTTTCGCCGCACAGGCGCTGCCAGTGCTGAAAGATTTGATAGTGCTCGACAAGATGAACGAGAAGGTTAACCTGCACGGCGGCGCGATCGCCCTGGGTCACCCGTTCGGTTGCTCCGGTGCCCGTATCTCCGGCACTTTGCTGAACGTGATGAAGCAGAATGGCGGCACCTTTGGGGTAGCCACCATGTGCATTGGTCTTGGCCAAGGCATCTCCACCGTCTTCGAACGCGTTTAAGCGTTTCGCTGATGGAAGCCGGGGCCAAGTGCCCCGGTTTTTGTTTTTCCGGATTTATTTTGTTTTTATTTTGAAAAAATTTGAGTGAGGGCCAAACCATGCCGATACAACCTGGGCTCTACGAACATTACAAAGGTCCGCAGTACCGTGTATTCGCTGTTGCGCGGCATTCGGAAACGGAAGAAGAAGTGGTCTTCTACCAAGCCCTGTATGGCGATTACGGCTTTTGGGTGCGCCCCTTGAGCATGTTCCTGGAGTCGGTCGAGGTTGACGGCGAACAGGTGCCACGCTTTGCTTTGGTGCAAGCCGAACCGAGCGTTTTTCCGCAGTCATAAGGGGAGTGCGCGCAGAACCCTGCGCTTGACCTCACCTTGTAGCCACTATATATAGCGGTGCCGCGTCAGGCGCCAACCGCCTTTCACTTCTAGAATTCAGGAATTTTCTGATCCATGGGCAAATCGCTGGTCATTGTGGAATCCCCGGCTAAGGCCAAGACCATCAACAAGTATCTGGGTAACCAATACGTGGTGAAGTCGAGTATCGGCCATATCCGAGACCTGCCCACCAGCGGTTCGGCTAGCGCCAGCAAAGAGCCTGCCGCCAAGCGCGGCAAGGCCGCCGCAGGTGAAGGTCCGGTGCTCACGCCGAAAGAGAAAGCGCGCAAGCAGCTGGTCTCGCGCATGGGTGTCGATCCCGATCATGGCTGGAAAGCCAAGTACGAGATTCTCCCGGGCAAGGAAAAAGTCATCGAAGAGCTGCGCCGGCTCGCCAAAGATGCTGACACCATCTATCTCGCAACCGACTTGGATCGCGAGGGGGAAGCCATTGCCTGGCACCTGCGCGAAGCCATCGGTGGTGACGACAGCCGCTACAAGCGCGTGGTGTTCAATGAAATCACCAAGAAAGCGATCCAGGAAGCCTTCTCCAAACCGGGCGAGTTGGATATTGACCGTGTAAACGCCCAGCAGGCGCGTCGCTTCCTCGACCGCGTGGTGGGTTACATGGTTTCGCCGCTGCTGTGGGCCAAGGTCGCCCGTGGCCTGTCCGCCGGTCGCGTGCAATCGGTTGCCGTGAAGCTGGTGGTCGAGCGTGAGCGTGAAATCCGCGCGTTCAACCCGGAAGAGTACTGGGAAGTTCATGCCGACCTCGGCACCGCCAAGGGCGCGACCGTGCGTTTCGACGTGGCCCGTGAGAAAGGCGAAGCCTTCAAGCCGCTCAACGAAGCCCAGGCCATGGCCGCGCTGGAAAAGCTCAAGGCTTCCAGCTACAGCATCGTCAAGCGCGAAGACAAACCGACCAGCAGCAAGCCGTCGGCACCGTTCATCACTTCCACCCTGCAGCAGGCTGCGAGTAACCGCCTGGGCTTTGGTGTGAAGAAAACCATGATGATGGCCCAGCGTTTGTACGAAGCCGGCTACATCACGTATATGCGTACCGACTCCACCAACCTCTCGGTCGATGCCGTGGCGATGGCGCGTACTTATATTGAAGGTGAGTTCGGCAAGAAGTACCTGCCGGAAAACCCGAACGTCTACAGCAGCAAGGAAGGCGCACAAGAGGCTCACGAAGCGATTCGTCCGTCTGACGCCAATACCGAGCCAAGCAAGCTGTCGGGCATGGAGCGTGATGCAGAACGGCTCTACGAGCTGATCTGGCGCCAGTTCCTCGCTTGCCAGATGCTGCCGGCGCAATACCTGTCGACCACAGTCACCGTCGGTGCCGGCGACTTCGAGTTGCGTGCCAAGGGCCGCATCCTGAAGTTCGACGGTTACACCCGCGTCATGCCGCAAATTGCCAAGCCTGGCGATGACGACGTGCTGCCGGACATGGCCCAGGGCGACGCGATGAAGCTGATCAAGCTTGATCCGACCCAGCACTTCACCAAGCCGCCGGCGCGTTACTCGGAAGCGAGCCTGGTTAAAGAAATGGAAAAACGGGGCATCGGTCGTCCTTCGACCTATGCCGCGATCATTTCGACCATCCAGGACCGCGGCTACGTGGCGCTGCACAACCGTCGTTTCTATTCGGAAAAGATGGGCGACATCGTCACCGAGCGTCTGGCCGAGAGCTTCTCCAATCTCATGGACTACGGCTTCACCGCCGGCATGGAAGAGAACCTCGATGACGTGGCCCAGGGCGAACGCGACTGGAAAAACGTGCTCGACGAGTTCTATGGCGACTTCAAGAAGAAACTCGAAGTAGCCGAAAGTGCCGAAGGCGGCATGCGCGCCAATCAGCCGGTGATGACTGACATTCCGTGCGTGTTGTGCGGTCGTCCGATGCAGATCCGTACTGCTTCGACGGGCGTGTTCCTCGGTTGCTCGGGCTACAGCCTGCCACCGAAAGAGCGCTGCAAGGCCACCGTCAACCTGGTGCCGGGCGATGAAATCGCCGCGGACGACGAGGGTGAGTCCGAATCGCTGGTCCTGCGTGGCAAGCATCGCTGCCCGATATGCAGCACGGCCATGGACGCTTACCTGCTCGACGAGAAGCGCAAGCTGCACATCTGCGGTAACAACCCGGATTGCTCTGGCTACGAAATCGAAGAGGGCACCTATCGCATCAAAGGCTATGAAGGTCCGAGCCTGGAGTGCGACAAGTGCGGCAGCGAGATGCAGCTCAAGACCGGTCGTTTCGGTAAGTTCTTCGGTTGCACCAACGCCACCTGCAAGAACACTCGCAAGCTGCTGAAGAGCGGTGACGCGGCGCCGCCGAAGATGGACCCGGTGAAGATGCCTGAGCTCAAATGCGAAAAGGTCAACGACACCTACATCCTTCGCGACGGTGCTTCCGGCCTGTTCCTGGCGGCCAGCCAGTTCCCGAAAAACCGCGAGACCCGTGCTCCATTGGTCATGGAGATCGTGCCGCACAAGGATGAGATCGATCCGAAGTACCATTTCCTCTGCGAAGCGCCGAAGAAAGATCCGGACGGCCTTCCTTCGGTAATTCGTTACAGCCGCAAGACCAAAGAGCAATACGTGCAGACTGAGGTTGACGGTAAACCGACTGGCTGGAAGGCGTATTACGACGGCGGCAAGTGGACGGTTGAAGACAAGCGTCCATCAGCCAAGGCTTAAAAGGCTGTACGCAAAAGGCCGCATGACAACCCACGGGTTTTCATGCGGCCTTTTGTTTTGGGCTTGCGGGAAGCTCAGGTGATCCACGACACTGTCTGACCTGCGTGAAGCAATTATTTCGTTGTGGAGGCTGCCGTCATGGCCCACGAACTCTATACCCGTACCAACCAGAAGATTTATTTCGCCGGCCTGTCGCTGGAAGCGCTTGCCAAAGCCGAAGAGGGGCGGGCGATGAACTCCCTCGCGCTGATTCAGGCCGGGCGCGAATCGGCGTTGTTTCACCTGTACGGTGCGCTGTTGGGACTGTGCCATGAAATCGCCGGTTTCTATCGCCTGCCTCAGGCCAATGCGCCGCGGGCAGAGATGCTGCTGACCCGCGAAGTGCTCGAAACCATCGCTATTCCGGAAATGGCCGAGATGGTCGAACTGGCCCAAAACCCTGAAACCTGGCTGGCCAAATTGCTGTCGGCTCATGCCGCACTGTTTCAGCCGCCTCGCGCGCCGCACAAGCCCAAGGGTGATGTGACGCAGCCGCTCATTCTGGCCGTTAATCTGGATGAAGAAGAGGCACCGGAAGAGCTGAGTCGGGAAGAGCTGGAGAGCTGGCGTCAGAACCTTAAAGGACTGGCGATTCGGTTTCGCGAAGGGTTGAACGAGTGCTGAAAGATTGAGCGTTTAGGGAAGGATCTGCTCAAGGAAGAGTGTTGTCAGAAATTTCCCTTCGTGATGGCATCTGGTCAAGATCCCGAGCGAAGCTTGGCTGATGCCTATATAATCCCCGCCTTTCGTGGAGAACAGACCTTTATGCCAACGTCCTTTCTAGAAATTGTTGAGTTACCAGACGGCCGAATCGAGCTGCGCAGGGCCGAGGACGAGGGTTCTCTGGTTACTTTGGATTTCTCCGAGGATGCCAAGGTTTTCCTGCAAGGCCAGCATGTGGAAGTCGCCAAGGCGATGTTGAGCGTCGGTGTTCAGATGGCAGGACGCCTGGTTGAAGGCGAATTTGATAAGGAAGAGGGGTCACGGGTTCTTCATTGATCCCGCCCGTCGGATTCTTCGGATACCTCTACAGATCGGCTTCTCTATCCCTGGAGAAGCCCTGCGCTGTTCAGCGCGCACCGTGTTTGTCAGTTACCCCAGTCGAATATTCAGACTTTGCGCATCCCCGATACGGGCAGCGCTGATCAACTGTTGCCGCGACGTTGTGCTCAGCGGGTTAAGCCAGCTGACGACCGTATGGCTGCGGCCAAGTCGCAAGGCTTCGCAGGTCAACTGCTGAGCGCTCTGCGTGCCGCGCGGTTGGAGGAGCAGAATGCGTTCACGGTTCAAGCCGGCGTCCCGTAACCAGGCTTGTGTCAGGCTGGCGGGTGGGGCGATAAGTGTCAGCCAGCGTGCATCCTGATCCTGGCTCAGTTCCCGGAGAATCGGTGCTAGAAGGTTCAGGCAGTTCCCGGCCGCGCCGCGCAGTGACAGCTCGCTGAAGACTTCGGGCTCGGCGCTCCAGGGCGATTCGACCACGTCCTTCAGGATCGGCGCCAATGGCTGCGCCATGAACGCCTCGAACAACGGCAGTTGGGCTTGCTGTGAAGTATGTGGGAACTGCATAAAGCCTCCTTTAGCGGCGAATCACGCCGACACTCAAGCCTTCGATAACCAGTTCCTGATCTTTCAGGTTGACTTCGATAGGGGCGAATTCAGGGTTTTCGGCAATCAACCAGACCTTGCTGCCGTCGCGCTTGAAGCGCTTGACGGTCACTTCGTCGCCGATCCGCGCCACAACGATCTGGCCGTTGCGGGCTTCACGGGTGGTGTGGACGGCCAGCAGGTCGCCGTCGAAAATGCCGACGTCCTTCATGCTCATGCCATGGACGCGCAACAGATAGTCAGCGCGAGGATGGAAGAACGCAGGGTTGATGTTGCAGGATTCCTCGATGTGCTGCTGGGCGAGGATCGGCGCACCGGCAGCCACCCGGCCAATGATCGGCAAGCTGGACTCGTCGGCCTTGGCTTCGAAGCCAGGGATGCGGATGCCGCGGGAGGCGCCCGGGGTCATCTCGATCGCTCCCTTGCGGGCCAGCGCCTTGAGGTGTTCTTCCGCGGCATTGGGCGACTTGAACCCCAGTTCCTGAGCGATTTCCGCGCGGGTCGGCGGGTAGCCGTTGTCTTCGAGGCAACGTTTGATGAAGGCCAGAATCTCTGCTTGGCGTGGCGTCAGCTTTAGCATATTGATCGCTCTGTCTTTTTATACAGTGACTGGGATTATATACAGTGAACTGGTCTTGGCAATGCCCCTTTTTTTATCGGCCGCTGGACGGTCATTTTGCTCGCTGATTGAAGCGGCACTGTTGTATGGTTAAATACCTGACCGACCATTCCCAAAACGAACCGCCAGACTTGACAAGGCCAAGGCTGAAACGTATGTTTCAAACAAGTGTTTGTCAGGCGGAGTAGCCATGGCCCAGTCGGAAACCGTTGAACGCATTCTCGATGCTGCCGAGCAGTTGTTCGCGGAAAAAGGTTTTGCTGAAACCTCATTGCGTCTGATCACCAGCAAGGCCGGTGTCAATCTGGCGGCGGTGAATTATCACTTCGGGTCGAAGAAGGCGCTGATTCAGGCGGTCTTCTCGCGTTTTCTCGGGCCATTCTGTCTCAGTCTCGATAAAGAGCTGGAGCGCCGCCAGGCCAAGCCCGAGAACAAGCCGTCCCTTGAAGAGCTGCTGGAGATTCTTGTCGAGCAAGCTTTGGTGGTGCAGCCACGCAGCGGCAATGACCTGTCCATTTTCATGCGTTTGCTGGGGCTGGCGTTCAGTCAGAGCCAAGGGCACTTGCGTCGTTATCTGGAAGATATGTACGGCAAGGTGTTCCGCCGCTACATGATGTTGGTCAACGAGGCTGCGCCGCGCATTCCCCCGATCGAACTGTTCTGGCGTGTGCACTTCATGCTGGGTGCCGCGGCGTTCAGCATGTCGGGGATCAAGGCCTTGCGTGCGATTGCCGAGACCGATTTCGGCGTCAACACCTCTATCGAACAAGTGATGCGTCTGATGGTGCCGTTCCTGGCCGCTGGCATGCGGGCCGAAACCGGCGTCACCGACACAGCCATGGCCACCGCGCAGTTGCGTCCGCGCAGCAAATCGGCCCCGGTCGCCGCCAAGGTTTAACCGCACACGGGTGGGCGCGGCAGCTGACATCCGCTAAGCTAGCCGCCCATGCCGACTCTCGTTCTGAACCCGCTCCTCATTGAAATCGCCGACCCGCAGGGCCCAGCCCATGGCGGCGAATTCGTGCGAGCCGGGTTTATCGTAATCAAGGAATCTCTATGACTGCTGGCCTGCAAGGCTCGTTGATGGTGGACGTCGCCGGTACCTGGCTGACGGCCGAAGATCGCCAATTGTTGCGCCAGCCCGAAGTGGGCGGCCTGATCATTTTTGCCCGCAACATCGAACACCCGCGCCAAGTGCGCGAATTGAGCGCTTCGATCCGCGCCATTCGTCCCGATCTGCTGCTGGCGGTGGATCAAGAGGGCGGTCGGGTTCAACGGCTTCGTCAGGGCTTCGTGCGGTTGCCAGCCATGCGCGCCATCGCCGATAACCCGAATGCCGAGGACCTGGCCGAGCAGTGTGGCTGGATCATGGCGACCGAAGTGCTCGCAGTCGGTCTCGACCTGAGCTTCGCCCCCGTGCTGGACCTGGATTACCAGCGCAGTGCGGTGGTTGGCACCCGTTCGTTTGAAGGTGATCCCGAACGTGCAGCCTTGCTCGCCGGTGCATTTATTCGTGGCATGAATAGCGCCGGAATGGCCGCCACTGGCAAGCATTTCCCCGGGCATGGCTGGGCCGAAGCCGATTCCCACGTCGCGATTCCCAACGATGAGCGCAGCCTCGACGAAATCCGCGCCAACGATCTTGTGCCGTTTGCGCGATTGAGCAAGCAACTGGCTGCCGTCATGCCAGCCCACGTTATTTATCCACAAGTCGATTCCCAGCCTGCAGGTTTCTCCCGTCGCTGGTTGCAGGACATCCTGCGTGGCGAGCTGCAGTTCGATGGCGTGATCTTCAGTGATGACCTGTCGATGGCCGGTGCCCATGTGGTCGGCGATGCTGCCAGTCGCATCGAAGCGGCATTGACCGCCGGTTGTGACATGGGCCTGGTGTGCAACGATCGCGCAGCTGCCGAGCTGGCCTTGAGCGCCGCCCAGCGTTTGAAGGTCAAACCTTCGGCGCGTATTGCGCGGATGCGCGGGCAGTCGTACAGCAGTACCGAATACCGTCAAGATCCACGCTGGCTAGCGGCCATCGGCGCGCTCAAAGAAGCTCAATTGATTGATTGAGGATTTTCGTCATGACGGTTTACGCGATTATCGGTGGCACCGGCCTGACTCAACTCGAAGGCTTGAGCATTCGTCAGTCATTGGCGGTGGACACGCCTTACGGCACGCCTTCGGCCGAAGTGCAGATCGGTGAGTATGCCGGCAAGGAAGTGCTGTTTCTCGCGCGTCATGGGTACCCACATCGTTTCCCGCCGCATCAGGTGAACTACCGCGCCAACCTGTGGGCTTTGAAGCAGGCCGGCGCCGAAGCGATTCTTGCGGTCAACGCCGTGGGCGGGATTCATTCCGAGATGGGCACCGGACATTTCTGCGTGCCACATCAATTGATCGACTACACCAGCGGCCGCGAACACACCTATTTCGCCGATGACCTGGAGCAGGTTACACACATCGATTTCAGCTATCCCTACAGCGAGCCCCTGCGTCAGCAATTGATCGCGGCGTTGGCGGCTGAAGGCGTTGGCTTCAGTAGCCAAGGCGTGTACGCCTGCACCCAGGGTCCACGTCTGGAAACAGTGGCTGAAGTCGCGAGGCTGGAACGTGACGGTTGCGACATTGTCGGCATGACCGGAATGCCGGAAGCGGCGTTGGCCCGCGAGTTGGAACTGGATTACGCCTGTCTGGCGCTGGTGGTGAATCCGGCGGCAGGCAAGTCGACAGCGGTGATCACCATGGTCGAGATCGAGCGGGCATTGTGTGACGGGATGGGTAAGGTGAAGTCGACGTTGGCGCGGGTGCTTAAGGGTTAATCAGTCGTTACACCGAGTCGCCCCATCGCGAGCAGGCTCGCTCCCACATTAATTTTGTGTTGTCTCAATTATGGTGGGCAAACACAGATCCAATGTGGGAGCGAGCCTGCTCGCGATGGCGATTCAGTAATCGACGCTACTTATCAATTTTTTCCGGCAACGGCGCGAACAACGCCTCAATATCATCGCTCTGCAACTTCCAGTCTCCGGTTTTGCGCCCATCCAGCACGCCTGCGGCAAGATCGGATTTTTCCTTCTGCAGATGCTGAATTTTCTCTTCCACCGTGCCCCTGGCAATCATCTTGTAGACGAATACCGGTTTCTCCTGACCAATGCGATAGGCACGATCCGTCGCCTGGTTTTCTGTCGCCGGGTTCCACCAGGGGTCATAGTGAATCACCGTATCCGCTTCGGTCAGGTTCAGTCCTACGCCGCCAGCCTTCAGGCTGATCAGAAAGATCTGACGTTTGCCGCTCTGGAATTCTTTCACTGGCGTGCGTCGGTCGCGGGTCTGGCCGGTCAGGATTACATAAGCCACGCCACGTTTTTTCAGCTCATCCTCGATCAGCGACAGCATCGAGGTGAACTGCGAAAACAGCAGAATCCGCCGACCTTCCTCGAACAACTCTTCAAGCATTTCCATCAGGCTATCAAGCTTGCCGGAGGTACTGCCGCGCGCGGGCAGGGCGGCATCGTTGACCAGGCGTAAATCGCAGCACACCTGACGCAGCTTCAGCAGGGCCTCAAGAATGATGATCTGGCTGCGCGCCACGCCTTTGCGAGTGATCTCGTCGCGGACTTTCTTGTCCATGGCCAGGCGCATGGTTTCGTACACGTCGCGCTGGGCTTCGTTGAGTTCGACCCAATGGATGATCTCGGTTTTCGGCGGCAGTTCGGTGGCCACCTGTTCCTTGGTTCTGCGCAGCAGGAACGGTTTTATCCGACCGTTGAGGTGCTGAAGTCTTACGTCGCTGGCACGCTTTTCTATCGGTACGCGGTAATCGCGGTTGAAGCTTTTCACGTCACCGAGCCAGCCGGGCAGCAGGAAGTGGAACAGCGACCACAGCTCACCGAGGTGATTTTCCAGTGGCGTGCCACTCAGGCACAGGCGCTGGCGAGCATTCAGCTCGCGGGCGGCGTGGGCGGCCTTGCTGTTGGGGTTCTTGATGTACTGTGCTTCATCCAGCACCAATACGTGCAACGGCTGCGCGGCGAGGCGTTCGACGTCCTTGGGCAGCAGCGCATAAGTGGTCAGAATCAGGTCGTAGTCGGCCAGATCGCCGAAGTGCTTCTTGCGACTGGCGCCGTACAGCGCCAGCACTTTGAGCTGAGGCGTGAAATGCGCGGCTTCGTCGAGCCAGTTGGGGATCAGGCTGGTGGGCATGACTACCATGCACGGCCGATCGAGGCGCCCGGCATTCTTCTCGCTGAGAATATGCGCCAGGGTCTGTAGGGTTTTGCCCAGGCCCATGTCGTCCGCGAGAATCCCGCCGACTTCCAGTTGCCGCAACGACTGCATCCAGCTCAGGCCTTCCAGCTGATACGGGCGCAAGGTGGCATTCAACCCTTCGGGTGCCACTGCGGTGTGGTCTTTGATGTCACGCAGGCGCTGGGCAAAGGTGCGGATCTGCTCGCCACCTTCCCAGAGCAGCGGCAGGCCTTCCAGCGGATTCAGGCGCGTGGCGTCGGCCTTGCTCAGGCGCAGCGTGGTTTCACCGGGCTCTTGCAGGTAAAACTCGCCGAGAGCGGCCAGCACCGGTTTCAAGCGGCCGAAGGGCAGGGCGACCTGCAGCGGGCCTTGGTCGGTGCTGCGGCGCTGCGGGATGTTCACCAGAATCAATTCGTCGTCGCGGCGTCGGGCGAGGCGTTCCGGGTTGAGAAGCTCGGTATGGGAGCGCATCAGGTTTAACAGGATCGGTAACAGGCTCAGCCGTTCGCCGTTGACGATGATCCCCAATTCCAGGTCGAACCAGTCGCGCTCCGGTGCCTGCTCGACGGTGGCGTACCAGTCTTCAACTGCGGTCAGGTCGAAGCCGAAGTCCTCGTCGATCTGCAACTCCCACCCTTGGGTGCGCAGCTTCGGCAGCTCGTTGAGGGTGAAAGTCAGCCAGGCGCTGTCGTTGACCATCTCGTAGAGTTCGCCGGCACTTTCGGGCAAGGCCTTGCTTTGTCGGGTGGCGATCTTGAAACCGAGGATTCGCAGCTGTTCCCTGTAGGCCTGTTCGACTTCCGGGTGACGTTTTATCCGCAGCGTCTGTGTCTCCTGACGAATCAGGATGTCAGTGTTTTTCTGTCCGCTGACGTATTCGTCCAGATAGCTGAAGGACAGCGCCGCGCGATGCTGGATGTAACGCTGCATCTTGCCGTTGCGTGGTTCAAAGGCACTGAATTCGATACTTGCCAGCCACAGGCGCGGCACCGGTTGCACGTTGTCCACCAACACTTGCGGCGGCGCTTTCGGGCTACGGTTTTCCAGTACGGCCTGAAGTTTTTCCAGCAGTTCGGCGTCTTTCGCCGCCGCCGGGTAGGCGAGGGTTTCCTGCACTTGCAGCAACACCGCCGCGCAATGTTTGCAGTTGCTATGAACCGGGCAGGTGCACGTGGCGTCGATCATCAGCAACGTGCCTTTGGCCGACTCGCGCAGGCGAATGGTCTGACGGTAAACGTTGCCGCCAGAGCCTTCGCAACTGGCGGTGATGGTGGCGTCGCCGACTTCGACGATCCTGACGCGGTTTTCCAGCGCGTAGCGGCGGCCACGCTCCAGGCTCTGTTCCTTGAATCGGCTGACCCAGGATGTTGCCAGGGGTTTGCTCAGGGTCGGGGGCATATCAGTCCGGAATTACATCGGGGACTGGCCGAGGTGCAGGGGCGGTCAGCGAGGTGATCTTGATCAGCAGGCCGAGGTGGCCGTTGTCGAGGAAGTTCAACTGGCCATTTTTGGTGTGGCTGTCCTGCTTCAGGCGTTCGCTGGCGGTGACCAGGCCGTTGGAATCGATCTGGTTGACCCAAAAGTCGGCGTCGACGTCGGTAAAGCGCCCCAGTTTCAGGCTCAGAGTGCCTTCGATCGGGAACTGGCCAAACTGTTCCTTGCCCTCGCTGATCGCCACTTTACTGGCTTCTTCACCCAGGTTCTGTTGCCAGGCCTTGTGCAACAGCACCGTGTATTCGTTGCTGGCGGTGAGTTTTTCCACTTCGGGATTAAGGCTCGGTGTGCGAAAGCTGTCGGGGCTGATGCGTTGGGCGCCGGCATCCCAGTCTTCCGGCGCGGCGCGGCTGACGATGGCGGGCACGGCGTTTTGCCGCACCAGAATCATTTCAACCTGATACAGATCATCAGCAAACGCCGTCGAGGCGAACGGCGAAAACAACGACATCAACAAGGTCAGTGAGCGAAACAGGCGCATGCGGCGTCCTTCAAGCAGTGGTCGGAATGAGGCGCTCGAATAGCGCCTCTACAGTATTAAAACGTTCTTCCGGGCGCTCCATCGGTACCTGGAATTTGAACATCGTGGCGCCTTCGAATTTGTAGCGTTTGGGCTGGCTCTGGATCAGTTTGATCAGTGTCAGCGGGTCGACCGGTGTCTGCGCCGCGAACTCGATACGACCGCCTTGCGGGCCGCCGTCGACTTTCTTGATGCCCAGCTGTTCGGCCTGCAATTTCAGCGCCGTAATCCGCACCAGGTTCTTGGTCGGCTCCGGCAGCAGGCCGAAACGGTCGATCATCTCCACCTGCAGGTCCTTGAGGCCTTCCTCATCGGTGGCCGAGGCAATGCGTTTGTAGAGAATCAGTCGCGCGTGAACATCCGGCAGATAGTCCTCGGGGATCAGCGCCGGTACACGCAGATTGACTTCCGGACCGCCGCCCAGCGGTTGGTCGAGGTTCGGCTGTTCGCCCTTGCGGATCGACTTCACCGCGCGCTCGAGCATTTCCATGTACAGCGTGAAACCGACGGCCTGGATCTGCCCGCTCTGACCGTCGCCCAGCAGTTCGCCGGCACCGCGGATTTCCAGGTCGTTGGTCGCGAGCACGAAGCCCGCGCCGAGGTCTTGGGTGTTGGCAATCGCTTCGAGGCGCTTTTCTGCGTCGGGAGTGATCTGCTGGCGCGGCGGTGTCAGCAGGTAAGCATACGCCTGGTGGTGGCTGCGACCGACCCGGCCGCGCAATTGGTGCAACTGCGCCAGGCCGAACTTGTCGGCACGCTCGATGATGATGGTGTTGGCGCTCGGCACGTCGATGCCGGTCTCGATGATGGTCGAGGCGATCAGCACGTTGAAGCGCTTGTGGTAGAAGTCGCTCATCACTTGTTCGAGATCGCGTTCACGCATCTGCCCGTGGCCGATGCCAATCCGCGCTTCTGGCACCAGTTCGGCGAGGTCGGCGGCGCATTTCTCGATGGTCTTCACGTCGTTGTGCAGGTAGTAGACCTGACCGCCACGCAGTAACTCACGCAGCAGGGCTTCTTTGACCGTGCTCTTGTTCTGCTCCATGACGAACGTGCGCACCGACAGGCGACGGGCCGGTGGCGTGGCGATGATCGACAGGTCGCGCATGCCCGACACCGCCATGTTCAACGTGCGCGGAATTGGCGTGGCGGTCAGCGTCAGGATGTCGACTTCACTGCGCAGCGCCTTGAGCTGTTCTTTCTGACGGACACCGAAACGGTGCTCTTCGTCGATGATCACCAGCCCGAGATTTTTGATTTTGACGTCGTCTTGCAGCAGCTTGTGTGTGCCGATGACGATGTCGATCTTGCCTTCGGCCAGGTCCGCGACGGCGGCGTTGACTTCCTTGGTCGACTTGAAGCGACTCATCACTTCCACGCTCACCGGCCAGTCGGCGAAGCGGTCGCGGAAGCTGTTGTAGTGTTGCTGGGCGAGCAGGGTGGTCGGCACCAGAATCGCCACCTGACGACCGCCATGCACCGCAATGAACGCCGCACGCATCGCCACTTCGGTCTTGCCGAAACCGACGTCGCCGCAGACCAGGCGATCCATCGGTTTCGGCGCGAGCATGTCGGCGCGCACCGCTTCGATGGTGGTTTGCTGGTCCGGGGTTTCTTCGAACGGGAAACCGGCGCTGAAGGTCGCGTAATCGGCTTTGGGGTCGGCGAAGGCATAACCCTCGCGAGCGGCGCGACGGGCATAGATGTCGAGCAACTCGGCGGCCACATCGCGCACCTGTTCGGCGGCTTTGCGTTTGGCTTTCTGCCAGGTTTCGGAGCCGAGGCGGTGCAGCGGCGCCAAGGCATCGTCGCTGCCGGTGTAGCGGGCGATCAAGTGCAGGTTGGCTACCGGGACGTACAGCTTGGCGTTCTCGGCATATTCAAGGGTCAGGAATTCGGCGGCTTGATTATCGATTTCCAGGATCGTCAGTCCCAGATAGCGGCCGACACCATGATCGATGTGCACCACCGGCGCGCCTTCGCGTAGTTCGGTGAGGTTTTTGATCACTGCATCGTTGTTGGCGTCAGCGCGTTTCTCGCGACGGCGACGCTGCATCACGCGCTGACCGAACAACGGGCTTTCAGCGACCAGGGCCAGGGCTGGATCGTCCAGCAACAGACCTTCGTCGAGCGGTGCGATGGTGATCGCCAAGCGCTCCTTGCTCGCAACAAAGTCTGGCCAGCTGTCGACGGTTTTCGGCCGCAGCTTCAGGCGTTCCAGCAATTCCAGCAGCACTTCACGACGGCCCGCGGACTCGGCGGTAAACAGCACGCGGCCAGGGAATTCGTCGAGGAAACCGGCCAGCGCCGCCAACGGCTGAGTGGCCTTGGCTTCGATGGCCAGGTTCGGCAGTGGCTGAGCCGGGAAGCGTTCGCGACCGACACCGGTTTCCACGTCCTGTTGACTGGCAACCACACGAGGCCAGCTCTTCAGGCGGGCAAAGCAATCTTCCACGGGCAAGAACAGCTCGGCCGGTGGCAATAAAGGACGGGATGGGTCGACGCGGCGCTCTTCGTAACGATTGCGCACGTCGTTCCAGAAATTTTCCGCCGCCTGTTCGATGCCCGGCAAAGAGAACACTTGCGTGTCCTGAGGCAGATAGTCGAACAGGGTGGAGGTTTCGTCGAAGAATAACGGCAAGTAGTACTCGATACCCGCCGGTGTAATCCCGCTGCTCAAATCCTGAAAGATCGGGCAGCGACGGAAGTCGACATCGAAGCGCTCGCGAAAGCGCGCCTTGAAACGGGTGACCGCGTCCTTTTGCAGCGGGAACTCCCGCGCCGGCAGCAGGCGAACAGTGTCCACCTTGTCGATTGAGCGCTGGTTTTCCGGATCGAAGGTACGCAGGGTTTCGATTTCGTCGTCGAACAGATCGATGCGGAAGGGCAGTTTGCTGCCCATCGGGAACAGATCGATCAGCGAGCCGCGCACGGTGAATTCGCCGTGCTCATAAACTGTATCGACGTAACGATAGCCGCTGGCTTCAAGCCGGCTGCGCATTTGCTCGACATCGAGCTTCTGGCCGACGTCCAGCACCAGGCTGCTGCCCAGCAAAAATCTGGTCGGCGCCAGGCGGTGCAGGGCCGTGGTGATCGGCACGACCAGCACGCCATGCTCCAGCTCCGGCAACCGATAAAGGCTGGAGATGCGCTGAGAGATGATGTCCTGATGTGGCGAGAACAGATCGTAGGGCAGGGTTTCCCAGTCGGGGAAATGCAGAACAGGCAAATCCGGGGCGAAGAAACTCAGCTCCTGTTCCAGCCGTTCGGCACTCTGGCTGTCGGCGGTCAGTAGCAGGGTAAAGCGCTTGGCAGCGCTGGCGGCCTCGGCAATGGCCAGGCTCAGGGCGGCACCGGGCAGGTTGCCCCAGTGCTGTTTACCTGCCGCGGCAGGGAGAAGCGGTAGACGCAGAACGGGCACGGAAGGTTGAGCTCCAAGCGTTGCGACAAAGTCGACAATTGTAACGGCCTCAGGTGCCGGCTGTCAGTTGCAGACTGTGTCTATATGCACAAGCTGGGTGAAATGTAGTGGTAATGACAAAAACTGGCGCTTTGACACTGAAAATGTAGTGCCAAAACCGCTCAGTGTTACGGAGGGTTACGGACACGGCAGCGTTGTCGTCGGAAAATTGACTGCGCTGAAAGCCCCGGTTTTACTGGGCTGGCGCGGGGCGTAATTTTTTTGAACAGGATTTTGTTACCGCCAGTGCGACAGGCGCGCATTGCTACAGGAGCCACTCGGCGGCATAATGTAGCCCCTTTTTTCTGCCCCTACATGTGGAAGGTTACCGTGACTCAGAAGCCCGACCAGTGTCTTGGTGAATGGATCGACCGTGAAGCACTCGCAGAAGCGATGATTCCGCTTATCGGTCAGCTCTACCGCAATAACAACGTGGTGAGCTCGATCTATGGCCGCAGTCTGATCAACCAGTCTGTCATCGCGATTCTCAAAGCTCACCGCTTTGCTCGCCATCGCCAGTCCGATGACAGCGAATTGTCCGTCCACGAAACATTCCCTCTGCTCAAGGCAATGAGCGAGCTCAAGCTCGGCGCTGCTTCGGTAGATCTGGGCAAGCTGGCTGTCAAATTCAAAGCCGAAGGTAATGGCCGTACCGCCGAAGCATTCGTCCGTGACGAACTGGCCGATGTGGTCGGCAAGCAGAATGGTTCCGGCCGTACCGGCACCGACGTTGTCCTGTATGGCTTCGGTCGTATCGGTCGTCTGCTGGCGCGCATCCTGATCGAGAAAACCGGTGGTGGCGACGGCCTGCGTCTGCGCGCCATCGTTGTCCGCAAGGGCGCCGAGAACGATCTGGTCAAGCGTGCCAGCCTGCTGCGTCGCGACTCGGTGCACGGTTCGTTCAATGGCACCATCACCATTGATGAAGCCAATAACACCATCACCGCCAACGGCAACCTGATCCAGGTTATCTACGCGAAGAACCCGACTGAAGTGGACTACACCCAGTACGGCATCAAAAACGCGCTGCTGGTGGATAACACCGGTGTATGGCGTGACGCCGACGGCCTGGGCCAGCACCTGTCCTGCCCGGGTATCGACCGCGTTGTTCTGACCGCGCCTGGCAAAGGCAAGCTGAAGAACATCGTTCACGGCATCAACCACGGTGAAATCACCGCTGACGACAAGATCGTGTCCGCCGCTTCCTGCACCACCAACGCCATCGTGCCGGTGCTGAAGGCTGTGAATGACAAGTTTGGCATCATCAACGGTCACGTCGAAACTGTTCACTCGTACACCAACGACCAGAACCTGATCGACAACTTCCACAAGGGTGATCGCCGTGGCCGTAGCGCCGCGCTGAACATGGTTATCACCGAGACTGGTGCTGCCACCGCTGCTGCCAAGGCGCTGCCTGAGCTGGCCGGCAAGCTGACCGGTAACGCGATCCGTGTTCCGACGCCGAACGTGTCGATGGCCATTCTCAACCTGAACCTTGAGAAAGAGAACCGAACACGGTGTTCTGGAACCAGCCGCCGACGCTGCCGGAAGACGACACCCTGTGGGACATTCAAGAGGCCGGTCAGGCGCTGTTGGCCGA
>NZ_JBNNVP010000022.1:0-105111 GCF_050280605.1 Pseudomonas sp. NPDC089918
GCTGCATTGGCTGGAAGCCTTGCGGCATGTGGCGCTGAACGTGACGTCGGTGGTGACCACCACCGGTTTTGCACTGGGGGATTACAGCCTCTGGGCTCCATCGCATGCTCGGCCATGACCTGGACTCACTGTTCCAGTGAGGTGGCAGTGATCAAGACGGGATAGTGCTCAATCTGCAGGCGGGTGGCGATGTCGTTGCCGTTGACCGGCAGGATGGTGATGCCCGGAGCGGCTGCTCGAATCCGGGTCAGGGCTTCAGTATCGGCCACTTCGACGGCGAGGCCCGCCGCGCCCATTTCCTGCAGCTCAGCCGCGCGTTGACGCAACCAAGCCAGTGAGTGGGGATCCTCACCGACCAGGAAAAATGGCCGCAAACCAGGCATGCTCAGGGCGCGAGACATGATCTGGCCAGGGCTCAAGTGAGAGCTGCGGACGGGCAGTATCCAGGCTTCATCGGCAAACGTGGACAGGTCCGCATGCATGACCCGATCAGGCTGGGTCTTGTTGTTTATTGGCGGCCTGGAAACTTGAAAATGGGGCCGGGTGAAGTCGCTAGGCTGATCCCCGGCTACGGTCAGTTCCGGCTGGGCGAAAGGAGCCAAGAGCAGGATGAAATAGCAGATAAGGGATATTCGCTTCATGGTGGTGTGCCCTGTTTGAAGGAAACCTGCAGTCGTTCGAGTTGTCGGGAAAAGCCGGCGCGGTAACGCGCGGCTGGCGTTCCTCCTGCCGGGCGGTGATAGCGGCCGGCAGCTGACACCCAATCACCGGTAGCGGCGTGATGCTCCTGTAACAGCGCGGCGGTCACGGCGAGATTTCGGTAGGGATCAAGGGCTTCGCAGGGGGTGGAATAACGTTGTCCGTGGTAACCCAGGTTGATTTGGCCGAGTCCGGCATCGACCCGCTTGGCGTCATGTCGGGCGAGGGCCTGAAGCAAAGCGTGACAGGCGGCCTGGCGAGTGGCGAAGCGGTAGGGTGTTCCAGCGATGTTCAGTGTCCAGGGCCAGGGCAGCAGTCGACCACGGACGTGGATACCACTCTCCTGCAGGGCAATCGCGAATAGCACCGTAGAAGGGATGTCGGCGTCATGCGCCGCCAATTGGTAGGCCGGAGGCGGAAGTTCGTCAGCCTGGACGGCGAGCACCATCAGCAGGATCGCAATACCACTCAGTCGAGGCGTTGCCATTGTCCATTCACCTCTTGAAATGTGGCAGGCAATGGCCCCGGGGCACCCAGGCTGAACCAGCGACCACGGTCATGGTTCAGGGTGATCTGCCGGCGTTGGACCTTGGCCGGATCGACGTCTGCTTGCCGAGCCCAGCTACGGACGCGTTCATCCTCGCCTTGGCTGCCCACCAGGTAGATATCGAACGCCGTGTCACTGCTTTGCAGACGCTGTGCTTCGGCGGTGCACGCTGGGCAGTGGTCCTCCACAAACAAGGCTTGACGCGGCACGACCGCTGAGCTGGCAGGGGACGGGGATGCCATGCCCTGGATCGGCAGCAGCCCGGGAAACAGCTTGGCCCAGGCCGCGGTGTAAGCGTTTTGGTAGGCCAACTCGCGCTCAGCGCGTTTGGCTTCCAGCGCTACCTGTAATTCGGCATAGCGCTGGCGCTGTTGGTCGGTCTCGGCCTCGACTCCGAGTGCGGTCAACGGATCGAGGTTCGGGCTCCAAAAACCGCGCGGGCCGGCTTGGATCTGTTCGAAGCGCGTCCACTCCTGCTCCGTCAGACCCCAGCTCACAGCCTGTTCAGAGCGAGAGCGCCCCAGGGGAGCGGACTGCGTGTCCTGGATCCGTGACTGTGTCGTGACGGGCTTGCCGATCGCAGCGCCCGTGGTCAGAAGTGAAACCAGACAGACAACGGTGGGCAGTAGCGCTCTGTTCATGATCGCTTCTCAAGGGAGTTGCACGGTCTGGTCTGGCTGAGCGGCCACCGCGAAGACAGCTGAGTTCGGCTCCAGCACTTTCAAGTGCCAGGCTCCGAGCTGCTCGCCGCTATGTAGCAGCCGAACATCCATGAGAGAGCGACTGTCATGAGGTGCGACTGCCAGAAAGCGCTCACCCCCGCGGGACTCGACACTCAACACTGAGAACGGTGGCGAGAGCGGAACGGGCTTGGGGCGAGCCTTCTGTTTCGGCTTGGTCGCGGAAGAGGTTGGTGGTGGGAATGATGGCTGGGTCTTGATGTCCAGGAGCTGCTGCTCGACGTGCTCAAGGCGTGCGCGTAACGCTGTCATGTCTGTCTCGGTGCCACGGGCTGCCAGACCATCGCGCAGTTCCTGTATCTCTTGCGCCCATTGATCCAGCAAGGGATCGAGGGTATTGGCCTGTTGCTCACCGGTATCGACCATCTGCTTCAGGTCTTTCAGCGCGTACTGCAGCTTCTCCTGTGTGTCCTTGAGCGCGCTTGAATCACGTTGCAGGGTGTCCAAAGTTTGTAGGTGCTGAGTGTTCGTGCTCTGTAGCTCGGCCAAGCGCTGATACTGATTGTACAAACCACCACTCAGGCCGGCGACCGCCAGGCAAAGCAACCCGACAATGAGGGTTTGAAACGTCGAGGCTTTCATGGGCGTGCCTCCGACTGATGGGGCGAGACCGGTGTGATCAGCGCGACGCCGGCATCCGTTTTCTGCTGTTCGAAGCAGACCGAACGGCTGACTTCGTCGGTCGTGAGTTGCCAGGCGGGGCCAGCCAGCACTTGTAGCGCGCTGCGCAAAGAGATCGGGCCGAGCCGGTAATGGGCTGCGGGCAGAGGCCGGGTAAATAGCATCTTCACCGACGCGGAAACTGGACAGAGCGAATAGCCCGAGCGCTGCAATACGTACTGCAACGCATCCTGCACCGAAGGGCTCAGGCTGGAGGGGATGTTCACTTCAATGATTTGGGCGAGAAGATCGCGTTGTTCCGTGGTGGGCTCGGTGCTCATCAGCGTATAGCGGCCATAGCGGAGTTCTGCGGGACGGCTTCCTTCGGTTGGGTCCCTCGAGAGCTGGGTCCGATTGGAGCCATTGTCGATCGCTAGATTGGTCGGCGGTGTGTTGGGGACTTGCGCGGTGCAGGCACTCAGCAGACCCAGCAGGCAGACAGGCGTGAAAAAACGCTCCATGGAAAAAACCTCATGTCAGATTCAGTGCAGAACCTGACATGAGGAGCAGGGGTGATTCAGTGAGAAAGTCGACTCAGGGTGGGTCTCTTTATAGCGCTGCACTAATAAAGGGATTGAAAATTGCGGATGTGGGCCTAATTAATTTTTCAGCAACTGTCTTGCCTTGGTCTATCGTAATTCAGCTTCATTTGATTGTTTGTGAGGCTGAATGCGTTATTGCGCGCAGGCGTGATGCGATCGATTTTCTGCTTCATATTCAGAAAACACTACCTTCGGATATAAGGAAAAAGTATGTCGACTCACATCAAGCCCGGACCCAAGCCAGCGCGCGAAGATGGCAAGGATGATAGAAGGCGCCACGTAAACCCAGATAACAAACCGAAGCATCCAACACTCCCGATACATAAACCTGCCAAGTAGTAAGTCGGGACCTGCTATATGCAGTGGAACTGCCAGCTGAGTTGCACCAATTCGAACCGAGCACGTTCCACTGCTTGATGACCTGCGAAGTCATACTGAAGGTTCGCTCCTAAGCTCGGACTGCAAATCATGCAGTTGATTGACAAGGCAAATTCCGTTTATTTGTCACGCAACATGAACATGAATAAGGCGCCCGAAGACGCCTGTGAGGGTTAAAGCCAGCCATATTCGGCAAGGGAGAGCGGACGACCTTCACCCACGATGAAGTGATCCAGTACGCGCACTTCGATCAAGGCCAAAGTCTCCTTCAGCCGTGCGGTCAAAACGCGATCCGCCTGGCTGGGTTCCGTACACCCTGAGGGGTGGTTGTGAACAAAAATGGCGGCGGCAGCGTTATGCGCGAGGGAACGCTTAACGACTTGGCGGGGGTAAACGCTGGCGCCATCAATGCTGCCGTGAAAGAGGACTTCGAACGCCAACACCCGGTGCTTGGCATCGAGAAAGATCACACCGAATCGGCACTGAAGGGCATTAACCGAACCAGTCCACGATGGATGCCGGCGATGCGTTTCTCAATTTCATCCGTCGTGTAATAGAGCGATAACGTGCTGTAGTCCTCGTAAGCAGTAGCGAACAGGCAGTCGTCGCAAAGCCAGAAGGATTCCATGTTGGTTCTCCTGTGCGGATTGAAGAAAAGGCGCTCGACGGAGCGCCTTGATGAGGAACATCGTGGACTGTTCAGGCGGACTGAACGGTACGGGTGGCATCACGGCGGGCCGTGCGGGGAGTGGGTGGAGATTCAGGTTCGACCCGAGCCTCTGTTGGGTTTTTGATCGCCTCAGCTTCAGCATCAGCCGATGGTGGGGATGGCTCACTGTTTGGCGCTTGCTCAGCAGGTGCTGTTGCTTCCTGCCTGGCGGGCGCTTTGTATTCGAACGTGCCGTTGACCTTGATCCAGTCAATGAACAGCAAACGACCTTTCAGGCTGGCGCCCGGTTGGCCTTGTTTATCGCCTTTCTCGTAGAGAAACGGATCGATCCACAGGTCGCCGATACGGAACGACAGCAAGACCTTTTTCTCGGCGTTGACGGCGTCCATATAGAGACGAATCAAGCGTTCAGCTTCGCCCCCAGCAACTTTGCAGTCGAAGCGGGTGTACTCCACCGCATCGGTGGCACCGTGCAGAGCTGCGATATCGCAGGCCATGAACGGCTGGCCGCGGCGGACTTGTACTTCACGAACACGGTTGAGGTAGCCGATACCGACGGTGTGCAGATTGAAGTAAGTGGTCGCTTCTTGGGAGTGGTTGGCGTGGGCCATGGTGGTTCTCCTGTTTCAAGGGAAAACGGCGACGCACAGTCCCTGACGGGGAAGTGAGCCCCCGTCAGGGTGGGTAAGGTGAAGGCAAGCGATGAACGACCCGCCACCGGCAAGCCGATGACGATCAGAACGATGCGCCTTAGGGGAATAGCGGTGAAGCAGAGGAGCGTCTGCGGTGGTGATCCGCAGGCATGGGGTAGTTGGCATTCATCACCGCTGAAGCGGTAACCGCGCGAGCTTCCGAACGCTGATCGCACTTGGGTAAACCACCACGAACGTGGCGTAGCCTTGAAGGTTCAAGCTACCTGGGCTGGGCTGTCAACGACAGCGAACCACGCCCTTTGTATAAGCCTGTCACAGGGGAGCGTCAAGACGCTGCAACCCGATTTTTTATGGCCGGAATACGGTGGCAGTCACTGGAATGAGAAAAAGAAGAGCTGGCCTGGTGGGTCACCAGGCGAGGAATAGAAAAGCCACCTTTGACGGTCATACGCAGTCGAAAAGCTCCTCGCAAAGCTTGGTTTAACGGCGCCTTGATTCGTCAACCGACCCTTGTCGTGGCCTGGGTCGGAATATGCTGGCACGCATCCGCGCACAAAGGGTGCCCAGTGTTTCCCCGGCGGGCCCCGGGGCTGAATACGATCGCCGAGGCGGATGACCGCTGTTGCCTTGTAGAGGCAACACTGGTCATCCTCCACCACGATCAGGTCGAGCACAAAACGGGAACGAAATCCCGCAGAGGAGAAGGCTCCGAACTCTAAGAGTCTGACCGAGCTGCCCGGAGCGAATCGGTCTTGGGTCGCCGTTGGCGATGATCCTGAGGCACTACAGCAGAGAGGGTGGGACGACGTCAAGGCAGAGTGCGCCGCCTCAAAGACCCCGGTATCGGATGCGAGTGAATGAACTCACTTGTTGGCGAGATGAGCGGCTAATTGCTCGACGGTTGCCAGGATAAAGGCGCGGTCGCTTTCTTTCAGTCCACTCAGCAGACCCGCGATCATCTGGCCCTGGTCATTGGGGCGATTACTCGATTCCGTCAGCAGTTCATCCATCCGGCAGTCGAAAATGTCCGCCAGTTGCATCAGCTTGACCACGGAAAGCTCCACCACACCCCGCTCCAGGCGCGAGATGGCTTCGCTACCAATCCCCAACCGTTCAGCCACCTCTTCCTGGGTCAGATTACGCTCGGTGCGGTGCTTCGCGATCATGCGCCCGATTTGGGCTTGGGTTGGATGTTTATGTGCCAAGTGATGAGTTCTCCAGTTCAACCCGAATGGTTGAGCAAAGACCCGTTGACATGAACATCCTTAAAGGTTGAGTATCGACTTATTGGGTTGTTATAGTGACTTAAATAGCTGTGTATCGCGACGTGGTTTCTATTCCACCAGGAATCAGAGTCCAGAGTGGTCAGTGAGAATGAACGGTCTGATGGGCCAGGCTGAGGGATGGTTGAGCATGGAAGACGAGAGCAAGAACGTCATGGATTTGATCTGGGATCGAACACTGGAGTTGTTCATCAGGATCCATGATTGCCCTGATAACCCCGAACACTTCGACAGCCTTGTCCATTGGCTCAACGAAGATTCTGCACACCTGCAAGCCTTCAACGAATTGGGGCAGATATGGATGGCAGCAGGCATTGCTTTGGCCCGTGAAATTGGACAACCCTTAATCGACTTAGAGAGGGATCAGTCGCCGTTGATGATGCACTGACCACTACATTGACCCCAATGCTCATGTTGATCTCCATTGGCGCATCATGGGCGACGCGTATCTTTTCTGATCGGGGCAGTGCCCTTGCAGTCCGGGTAGTGGGAGCATGACCAGAACGGCCCTGATTTCCCCTTTCGCTTGAGCATTGAGGCGTTGCAAGTGGGACAGACTGGGCTGGCTTCGACAGGCATGGCTAAAGTCAGTGAGCCGCAGTGTGCGACCAGTTGCGCTATCCAGTTTGCCTGCTTGGCGACGAAAGCATCCAGGGTCAGACGTCCCGCTTCGATTTCGTCCAGAGCCTGTTCCCAGATCGCGGTCATACCCGGATCTGCAACCGCTATTGGTACCGCTTCGATCAGAGTATGGGCCGCCGCCGAGGCCATTAAGGCGCGTTTTTTCTTCAACAAATAACCGCGATCAATCAACCCTTTGATGATACTGGCTCGCGTGGCTTCGGTACCGATACCGGTGGTGTCCCGAAGTTTCTGTTTCAGGCGTGGATCGTTGACCAGCTTGGCCACATTTTTCATCGCCTTGATCAGATCGCCCTCAGTGAGAGGTTTGGGGGCGGCGGTGCGCATGGACTTGAGTTCGACGTCATCCACTGCGCACTGCGTACCCTGTTGTAAGACGGGTAAGACTTGGGACTTGTGATTGGGCTCATCCTCCTCGGTATTTTCGTAGAGCAAGCCTTTCCAGCCCTGAACCAGGATCTGTTTGCCAACAGCGGTCAATCGCTCTGCGCCACACTCCAGTTCGACCTGAGTTCGATCAAACTCATGATGCGGAAGAAATTGCGCGAGGTAGTGGCTACGAATCAGTTCGTAGACTTGGCGTTCTTGTTCGGACATCCGCGCAAGGTTCGCCGGCTCGGTGGTGGGGATGATGCCGTGGTGCGCGGTGACTTTGGCATCGTTCCACACGCGGGAGTGCAGTGATCGATCGAGTCTTCCGAATGTGGGCTGCAGCGCCGGATCCGTTTTGAGCAGGGCATCGAATACCGCGGGTACCTCATTGAACATACTCTCTGGCAAATAGCGGCAATCGCTGCGCGGGTAGGTGGTGGCTTTGTGGGTTTCATACAGGGCTTGGGCGATGTTCAGGGTTTCCTGAACGCCGAGCCCCAGCTTGCGCGAGCAGATTTCCTGCAGGGTACTCAGGTCGAAGGGCAGGGGCGGCGCTTCGCGGGAATGCTCAGTCTGCAGCGAGAGTACTGTGGCGGCGCAACCGTCAATGATTGTTTGGACTGCCTGACGTGCAATCTCCCGCTGAAGGCAACGACCGGCTTCATCTTGTCCTGAGCTGAGTGGTAACCACGATGCGATGAATGGTTGCCCCATAGAAGACAGGTACACATCCACTTCCCAGTAGGGCACCGAGACAAAGCTGGCAATCGCACGATCCCGATCGACCACCAGACGTAAGGTGGGTGTCTGGACGCGTCCCACTGACAACACGCCATCGTAGCCCGCCCGTCGACCAAGAAGGGTAAACAAACGACTGAGGTTCATGCCGATCAGCCAGTCGGCGCGGCTGCGGGCGAGGGCGGAGTGGTAGAGCGGGAAGGTCTCCTGACCAGACTTCAGCGCGGACAGTGCCCTGCGAATTGACGCCTCGTTGAGTGCGGACAGCCAGAGGCGCTGAACAGGGCCCCGATACTTGCAGAGCTCCAATAACTCGCGGGCAATCATTTCACCTTCACGATCCGCGTCGGTGGCGATGACGACGGTGGCAGCTTCACTGAGCAGGCGCTTGATGACTTTGAACTGTGCCGCAGTCTTGGGTTTGACCTCAACCTGCCACTGCGCGGGAATGATCGGTAGATGATCCAACGACCAGCTCTTGAATTGTTCACCATAAGCTTCAGGCGGTGCTGTTTCCAGCAGGTGGCCGATACACCAGGTGACGGTTGTCTCTGTGCCTATCAGGCAACCATCACCACGCCGAGTGGCCCCGAGTACCTTGGCAATGTCCCGACCCTGGGACGGTTTCTCGCAGAGGAAGAGGCGCATAGAACTGCTCCAGATTGAGTTCGGAGCAGCGTTGTTGGAAACCGCAGGTGAGGGATATGAGAAACCTGAATCGAAGGATCCTCATATTTGTCAGTCAGGGCAGCCAGGTATGGGACGAGGTTGTACCCCGTCGCATCCCGACGACAGTGTGCATATTCACGAGCAGAGAGTAAAAATGGCTCAGCAACTTCGCGCAAAGGCGCAATTTTTGTGCCTGAAGTCTGTCAGTCCGTCGGTGGTTGCCCTCAACGCTTTCTGGATTTCGACGCAGGAGAACTGGCGTGCTCTGTGTTTTGCCCGACGTGTGTCACCGATGCCGCCGGTTCACTGGAGCGTTCCCGCATGACTACGCTGTGCACGCGGTGAGGCAGGATGCCGACGCGACGGGCCTCGATCTTGAAGGTCACCCGCGTGTTATCTTCGCTGTCCTCCCATTCATCGCGCACCGTACGACCTTCGACGAGCACGCGCATGCCTTTCTGGTACAGCGTGCTCCAGTGTTCAGCCTCGCGGTGCCAGAGCTCAACCGGCGCCCAATAGCCGCCTCGATCTTCATAGCTGCCCTCGCGTGGCACGGGGTTGTCGAAGTACACATTCAGCCGCAGTAAGCGCCGTGGCTCGTCATTGCCTGAGGCGAATTCTTGGAACTCTGGCGCACTGCCGATGTTGCCTTCGCCGACGAAAAAAGTACTCATCATGATATCTCCACTGCTGGTGTGAACTGGCGCAGTAGCTGTTCGGCACTGGCCATTTTGATCGCACAGGTTGTGGCCTGGCGGTAGAGCGAATGCGCCACGCTCATCTGCAGGTTCAGTGCAATACGATCGCATTCGAAACGGTGCAATCCCTCGCGTACGACCTGCGGCAGGGGTTTGCTGCGGACCTGGCGTTCCCAGACTGCAACCCCCATACGGGTGAAGTCGCGGGTGCGCCAACGCAAAAAAGTGCTGCCAGCGCTGGTGTTCTGCAACACCAATCGAATGTCCAGCAGTGAGTAAGGGGGCTGTCCGGCTTGCTGCACCACAGCCTCCATCAGGTGACATAGCTGCGCCTCGGTATCCCTCGCCACCTGCGCCAGGTGCTCCAACTCCCCCTTACCCTTAAAAGGTTTTAAAAGGCCTTTTAGGGAGGCTGCGTGTTCGAGTTGTCGATAGGCATCCGGTGGCAACGCTGCAAAGAGCGTTGGTTGCGCCGGGATCATGGGATTCATACTTCGTCCTCCGGCTCATCCACTGTCGCAGATGGCCCTCCCGCGTCCTCTGCCAACGCGTCAGCGTCATCCACTGCCACAGCACCACGACGAATGATCGGCGGCGCGAACTGGGAGCGGCGATGACCCTCAAGAATGTCCATCGGGGGAAAACCCAGCCTCTCGATGGCCGCCAGGGCACGGGCGTTGTTCGCCACCATGTCATCACGCGTGACGCCGGCATGACGATAGCGCTGTGCCTGACCGAACAGGCTGCGAAGCAGATGGGCGCCGTCGTCGATCCAGGCTTCCATGTCGACGCGGCCAATCAGGGCTGTGTGATGGGCCAATAGGGTACGACGCACCAGGGTGTCGTAGTCGGTCAGCAAGTAGACCGCCAAAAAACCCAGCTGGCTGCCGATGTATAACGGCAAGGTGACGGGGTGGATGTTGAGGTTGTCGCCCATGTCGATCTGTGTCGGTAGGTCCTGCCTGATCCGATCCAGCTGTTGGGTCAGTTCCAGCATCCCAGCCTTGGCCTGCATCAGTTTTTCTTCGAGTTGCACCATGGCCCAGTCGGCATAGGGATCGTCCTGGGCCGCGGTTTGTTTGATCAGGTTGGTGACACTGATGTAGCCGGCCATGCCCATGATCGAGTGGACGCCTTCGCGTGCGCTTCGACCTTGCCAGATACGGGCGGCGTGGTGAGTGTGCAGGGTCAGGGTGATGCTGCTGCGCAATGAACCCAGATTGAGTTGATAGTGGTCGGCCACGGTGTTGTCCTCGCATTGGCTTGGACGGGAACGTTGCGACAGATGAGGGGCAAGGGCAGCCAAAAAGTTGAATGCGGTCTGTTCGGTTTGAGAGGGTTAATTTCGGAGACGTTCGTGAGTGATGCCAGTGGCATCATTCCAGGAGTGGTATGGCTGTATTAGTCAGATTGCGCAGATTCGGCCCTTTGCGATCCCACAGTAGACCTCAGTAGATTTGATGCCACTGGCATCAAATCTACTGACGTCCAGGGCGTTTACCGCGCAGTTGGCGTAGCTCATTCAGACACGCTTGGGCGAGGGCGGAGGCAGGTTCGCCCTGTTTTCGGGACGGACGTGACGGTGCTGTGAAGGGCGGTTCTGCAACGGGTGAGGGCGCTGTCTGACCTGCCCAAGGACGAAAATCGCCGTTCAGTGCGCGCTGGATCAGACCCATCAGATACGCCGCTGGCTTGCGGATACCTCCTGCCGTACAGCGTGCACCCGCTTCGTTGAGCACCGCCTGACGATCCGCGGGTTTGAGCTTGTTCAGCGCCACGGCGACGGCCTGACGCTCGCTTGGACTCAGGTGCAGCGGATCGGGCCAGTGCAGGTTATCCACCGCCGGGGTCGCGCGCGGTACAGTACAAGTACTTTCTTTTAATACAGTACAGGTGGCGTTCGGATTCCGAACTGCGCCGGAAACATTGGCGTTCAGGCCTGGTTCGGAATCCGAACGAGGTCCCACACGATTCCGAACGAGGTGATCTTCCCCCAGTTCGGAATCGTGCATGCTGGCGTCGATTGCCTTATCTAATCCTTGCTGCATCCAGTGTTCGCCCCAACTATCGAGCCGTGTGGGTAGCTGACCTAAATCGATACGAGTGTCCTGGCGAACTTCTTCCAGAACATGCTGAGCGACAATGCGTACAGCCTTGGTCGCATGACCGAGGGCATGTCCGACCAGTTCGAGGTAATCCTGATCCAGTTCCATGGCTTCGACGGGGGTTAACGGCTCATCGTGCAGGACGTACAGAGAACCTTGCAGGCGCCCGCTGAGCTGATCGCGGCCACGACTCACCAAGCTGAGCCAGCGGGTTAGTCTGAGCATGGTCAAGACGCGAGCGATGGTTTCACGGGAGGCTGACGCACCGTAGGGCACGCTCGACAGGTAAGGCTGCAAATCTTCATAGCGCGGTGTGACCACGCCTTGACCTTGCAGCATGAGTCGAAACACTTGCCAGGCATTACGTTCCAATGGCGTCAGTCGATGATCCAACAGCAGCCGACGCGGCACGACTTCGTGTGATTGGCCACTGAACAGAAAGCCCGCTTGTAGAGCCTGGTTGGAGGGATGTTCAGTGGTAGGGCGTGCGGGCCAGCGTTCACTCAGCTGCTGGGTGCATTGCTGCAGGACACGCTGCCAGCGACTGGAAGGGGCAGTGTTCATGTTCCATTGCTGTACTGGTCAATCTGCTGCCAAACGATGGTCAAGCTGATCTGTTGCTCTTCGGCCAGCATCATCATGGCGTCGAGCTGATCCTCGGTACCGTCTTGAGCGCGTAGCTGGCACCATCGCTGCCAGAGGGCATGTTCCTGCGCTTCGCTCAAATGCTGAGGGCGGCCCTTGCGGGTTTCTATCTTGAGCAGACGGCGGCGCAGGGCGGTTTCCGAATGCGCCAAGCCGAAGCACTGGTACATGATGGTGCTGCTGGCGCCGAGCTTGAGCGCGCGGTTGATCAAGCGCTCGTTCTGCTCGTCGCGTTCGGCTTGCTCGATCAACCGATGCAGCACCGGCGAGTCGATCTTGACCTCGACCCAAGACACTGTGGCATGGGCCAGGCGCGACAGCGTGGTGGGCGGTAAGGATTGCAACAGGTAGATGTCGTCCTCACCCAGTCCGAGTGCTTTGCAGCGTTGCAGATTACCCAGGCGCAGCTCATGCAGTACCTGAGTCAGCATAGCCTGGTTGAGCACATTGAAGGACAGGTTCATGGCAGCTCCTTCGGTGAGTCATCTTCAGGGGTAAGCGTTAAGTCGATCAGGCGACGGGCCAAACGAATTAGCCGATACAGCTTGATGAGCAGACTGTCGGGTAGTCGCTCCAGTCCCACATCCATGGCAGGACGATCTGTGAGCGGAAGTTGGTAAACCCCCAGCAACAGCTGGCCGAACAGGGCGGAGGGCAGTTGCTTGCGATCCTCCCAGTTCACTTCATCTTGAGCGCGCAGCAGGGCCATGAGCAGTAGGTGAACGCCGGTTGCGCGAGGCGCTGCAAGATCAACTCGCTCGATGTTGAGGACAAAGCCCAAGCCAAGCTGCTGATCGATGATGCTCTCGGGATGTCCGGCATAGGCCGCCATTTCCCGTGCCAGTCCGGCGATGGCTAAACGCAGTTGTTCGGGGCAATCCAGTGCTGGTGCAATGGTCCAGAGGTCGTTGGTCGTGCAGCCCTCGACGCTCGGTGCTGTTTCGGTGGCGGTTTCGCGATCGATCTGCTCGCGAATCTGTTGAACGCGTGACGGAGGGCTGACCGCTGATATGACATTCGTTTCGGGCGGTGTGAGCAGCTCCTCTCGCGCTGTTTCGGTCTGGGTTCTGGTCTCAGTTGATTTGGGATGGGACTCGGAGGAGGGCGGTCCTGCCGTGGCTTCATCAACGCTCGGCAGATGGCTGTTCTCCGAGGGCGTGGTGACGACAACGCCAGGCGTTGGGATGACCCGTTGGGTATCGCTCAGCTCCAGGGCCAACATACGGTAGGACTGTCCGAGTAAGCGGCTCATGCGTTCGAGCAGTTCATCCTGGATTTGCTCAAGATCGAAGGCCTCGGGTTCGGTATCGAAGTAGCCCAGGGTGTCGAACCAAAACTCGGTGAACGCAACGGTGGCGGTTGGATAACGGTTCCAGGTTCGCTCTGCCTGGCTACGCAGAGCGATCAGGCGTTCGATTTGGGGCTTACCTAGTCCGGCGTACAGGGTTTGCGGAATGGCGGGCAGTAGGTGTTCAAGGGTGTCGAGCATCCGGCTGATGTGCGACTGCGAAATGGGATAGCCTCCAGCGGCAAGACGTCGTGCCAACTCACGTTGCGAGAGTACTGCTCCCTCTGCTTCAAGCATGGCTTTGAGTTTGGCCACCGCCAACGCACGTTCGATGAAGGTGAGTTGGCCGTGCAGATCGCTTTCGGCCAGATGGCCGAGGAGGGCGGTGATTTCATTGGTCCAAGGTCGGAACAGGCAATGAATGCGGAAGAAACGCTCGTCGCGGGTTTCCTGCCACAGCTCGCCGAGAATCGCCAAGCGCGTATTACCGCCGTTGCGGATGATGAAAGAGGTTTCTCCGGGGCGGCGGGTAATCGGCGGTGGTTGATCCAGCCCACGTTCACGGATGGAGGCCTTGATATCGTCATACAGCGGATTACGAATGAAGCGCGGGTTGTGTTCGTAGGGTCGCAACTGCTCCAGAGTGACCAGCATCGGCGTGTCGATGAGTGGATCGGACAGCCGCTCCAGTTCTGGACCGCGAGGGAAGTGGTCCTGGTGCAGCTTGTCGGTGATCTGCTCCTGACTGAGCTTCTTCATCGGAACAACCTCGGTTAACGCCGGTTGCGCAAATGGTCACCGGTCTCGAACTTGACGATCTCGGCAGTCCCCGAATTTTCGAAATGTTGGGACAGTTCTGCGAGGAACCAACCCATGGCCGAGCGACCACCCTGCAGGCGAAAGACCACGGTGCAGTATTCCTCGCAAGGTGGTTGGTGTATTCGAATGGATGGCTGAACGATGATGGGAAGCTGATCTAACATCACAAGACTCCTGGCCAAACAGTGCTGGCATCAAGATCGATAAAAGATGATTTTTGAAGAAATGCCGGCTTGACGATTTGCCTCATTGAACCTCCGTGCACCTGCTCACCGAATAGATCGCTTCGCGCCATTCCGGAAACAACTCGATGGCCAGCGCTTGCATGGTTTCCAGCGGTGATGACGAGCGTCGTTCCCGTGACCGGCGTGTCTCGATTCGGTGGGCCGGTAGGCCGAGGGAAGCGGCATTGAGATACGCCACTCGGTCTGGAACTACGGTGTCTAGAACCGAGATGTTGGTAGCCCCAGCGAAGGTCTCGCGCAGGCCACGGATGATCATTCGTGTGTCTACCCGGATGCTATTTACCTGGTTCAGCAGCAGTCGCAACGGTGGCGGTGGAATGCCCAGGTGGCGGAATGGTTCGAGTTCACTCAGTAGCTTCAAGGTGCCACGCTGCAGTTCGCGGGCGGCGAGCATTTCCGGGGTGATGGGAGAGAGGGCGAGGTCGGAGGCCAGGATGGCCATCTCCAGCAGCACGCTGCGTGCGCCCTGGGTGTCGATCAAAAGCAGGTCATAGTTGGGACGGAAATCGCCCAGCAAATTGCGCAGCCGTAATCGCCCGTCAGGGGCATGCAGCAGCAAGGTGCTAAGCCGGCCTTGATCGTCGTTGGAGAGGATCAGGCCGAGCCCTGCGATCACTGTCTTGGAAACAATTTGTGCAGGAGTTGTGAGGTTGAGTGCGATGAACTCGTACGCACCTGCCTCAGCCTTCTGGCTCAAGGCGTAATAGCTGGAGAGGGTGGGTTGGCTATCTAGATCGAGCAACAGGACGCGCAGGCCAGCATCCGCCAGTAGACCACCGAGGTTGGCCGCCACAGTGGTTTTACCCACGCCCCCTTTGGTGGAAATCACCGATATCACGCGCATGGCGTTAGACCTGTTGCGCCAAGCGCTCGGTGACCCACTGCTCTATTTCCAGCGAGTCCCAACCTACGGCGCGCATGCCGATACGCTTGGCCTTAGGGAATCGACCTTCCTTCATCAGGTTGTAGATGTGCGCGCGCTTGAAGCCGGTTTTTCGTTCGACTTCTTCGCGCCGCATGATGTGGCGTTCGACCTGTTGGTGAGGTTCTTCAGTAATGGGAGCGGATTGTTTGGACATGCTGGTCACTCCTGGCGCCGATTGGCGCGTGGTGGGAAGTGACCTGAATTGAATAGCAGAAATGGGGGGAAGTCATTGCACTGCAATGGAGAGAACTGCAGTGCAATGCTTTGAGCTATTTTCTTTTTTTGAGGCTGCGATTTGCGGCAGCAAATTTTTCGTCCAGTGTTCGCTTGCTGAGGCCGGGCACATCTCTATACCGTGCGATAATAGCATCGACGATTGCAGCTTGATTCTTGAATACGGAGAGAGGTTTTCCAGCGGGTGAATGGTCCAGGAAGAGGTTGACTAAAGCACCGATGATGTTCTCGTAAGTGAGTTCGCTACGCTCGCTGAGTTGTCCATGCGTTTTGACAATCGCCTTGAGGTCATCCCGTTCAATCCCTATTGCTTGGAGATCTACCAACATATCCTGATGGTGATGCTGTAGCGTGTTTAGTTCCCGCAGGAGGGCATCTCGATCTGCTTGTAGTGCGAGAAATGTTCCTAGGCTGATTTTTTCATGAATGTCTCTGCCGGACTCAAACAGAAAGCTAGGTTTTTGATCGGGATAGTAAATCTCCATCCAGTGACGCAAGTCGGAGTGGCGTATCGTTAACTGATAAGGCTCCACGAAGGTTCCCATAGGAACCGAAATGCCGAGGCAACCGTAAGGCAGCTCTCCATTACGTATTGCGTCGTAGATTTTTTCGGTAGTGGCGTGCAGACATGGCCATTGAGGGAAGCGTGCGGTAAGGCTTTCAGGGGCGGACCAAGCTGCTTGCACTATCTGTGCTTCGTAATGGATGAGATTGCACCATCGTAATGCCGCGTCGATGGGGCGATAGAAGATTTTGGTATGCGGATTGAAAACATAACCTGACATATGCGGATAGACCTCCATATCTTGATGGATAGGCCTCCCCTGGAGCATCTCAACATAGCTGACCGGCTAACAGCTAAATGCTGTGGCTGTTTCACTGGAATTTTACTCGGTGAGGTCAATCCATTTAACTATCTTTACGGTCAACAAAGTCTTCGTTCGCAGATGATAGATCTGCATGTGTTCATAACAATCTCAACTCTTATAGGCTGAACGTCTCCACCAGATAGTTGAGTTGGGCAGTCATCTCAGTCATGCCACTGCTGAGTCGGTGTTCCCCGCAACCACTTCAGCGAAGGTACTCGACAGTCATAACGGGTATGGTAACATACCGTACCTTGTTAGTTTGCAGAAGGAGTTCCTTTTATGACCAGCCCGCAAGCTGCGCCGACCCATCGTACGGCCAAAGGGGCTGAGCGGCTTCATTCCCTGACCGCTGCTGCTGCCGAGCTTTTCCTCGATCGTGGCTTCCACGCGGTTGCGGTGGATGACCTGATCGCCCGTGTGGGTGGTTCGCGGCGAAACATCTACAGCCACTTCGGCGGCAAAGAGGGGCTGTTCATCGAAGTTGTGAAGCAGCTATGCGACGAGCTTACGAAGCCGTTGGAGGAACTGAACATCGCAGATGATGAGGTGCGCGAAGGCTTGTTCAGTTTTGGTCGCCAGCTGCTGCAGACAGTCTTGCAGCCGCGTACGTTGGAATTGCATCGATTGATGGTTGCTGAAGGCAAGCGCTTCCCCGAGCTTGCGCAAGCTGTCTTGCACGCTGGCCACTTCAAGGCTGCCGACATTCTGACGTCGTGGATTGAGGCGCTCCAAGGCAAGCGCTCCCACGGCCTGGCAACGCACCTGCCGGCGCGCACGCTGGCACAGCAGTTTGTGAACATGGTGGTGATGGAAGCTCAACTGCGGGCACTCGCCGGCCTCGACCCGCAACCGCTTCCGGCTGACCAGATTGACGCCATCGTCAATGGCGCGGTCTCCACTTTCCTCCACGGCACACAGGCCAAAAGGACTACTCATGAGCGTGGCTAATTTTTCCTGGAAGGCCGTTCTGGCTTTTCTCCTCTCTGCCTTCTTCTTGGTTGGGGCAATAGGTAACATCTTTGTCTCGGAATCGATTGCTGAAGACTATCAGCGCTGGGGGTATCCGGACTGGTTTCACTTTGTGACTGGCGGGCTGGAACTCATAACGGCTGTTTTGTTGACTGTTGCAGCTGGGCGTCTTTGGGGGGCAGCACTTGGCTGCGTCGCCATGTTTGCGGCAGCAGCCACCGTCATTGGTCACGGTGAGTACGCCCATGCGATTCCTCCTATTGTCGTGCTGGTGTTGTCGGCTATTGTTGGTTGGACAACATGGCGGCTCCGTTCAGCTCCTCGGGTGAGGGATGTGCCGGATAGGTGATCGCGAGTTGATATCGCCGAGCATGCTTATGCTGAGAAAACAATTGACTCGCCGTTTGGATCTGATCACCTTGCAACTCTTCATTGCCATCCACGAGGAGGGTACGCTCACCCGTGCGGCGGCCCGGGAGGCAATTGCAGTGTCGGCGGCGAGCAAGCGCTTGATGGAGCTTGAAGAGGCGCTGGGTATCAGTTTGTTCGTGCGGCAGGCCAAGGGCATGACCCTGACGCCTGCTGGCGAAACCCTGTTGCATCATGCACGACAGATGCTATTCAACGTCGAGAAAATGGGTCTCGAACTCGGTGAGCACAGCCACGGCGTGCGCGGTTATGTGCGGATGCTGGCCAATCTTTCGGCGATCATTCAGTTCTTGCCCGAAGACCTGCGGGATTTCTCCGAGCTGCATCCGCAAGTCAAAACGGACCTTGAAGAACGCCCCAGCGATGGAGTGATTCAGGGTGTGTTGGATGGCGTGGCCGACCTCGGTATCTGTTCCAGTGATAGCGATACCAAGGGCCTGCACAGCATGCCCTACCGACAAGACAAACTGGTGGTGCTGATGCGTCCGGACCATCCGTTGGCCATTGAGCATGAATTGGTGTTTGCCGACACACTGGACAGCGATTACGTCGGCTTGCATGCCGGTAGTTCGATCAATATGCGCACTCACGCTGCAGCACGGGCCGCGGGCAAGGTGTTGCGCCTGCGGATTCATGTGCCGGGGTTTGACGCCATGTGCCGAATGGTCCAGGCCAACATGGGCATCGGCATTCTGCCGCAGCGGGCCTATGAGCTGTTCGGCCGGGCGCTGGGTTTGCACGCGGTGCCACTCAGTGACGACTGGTCCGAACGCACATTGATTCTGGTGGTGCGCGATGAGGCAGCATTGTCGCCGGTGAGCCGGTTGTTGTTTGAGTGTTTGCGCGGGCCGGTCTGACATCTTTGTTGGTGCTGAGGGGCCATCGCGAGCAATCGAGCGTCGACCGGCTGCTCCCACATTAGATCTGAAGTGATCATCCAATTGTGTTCGCACTGGAGATCCCCTGTGGGAGCGAGCTTGAACTCGCGATAGCATTCCTGAGATCGCGGTTACTTCCCCGCAGACCCTTCGCGTTTCGCGAACGCTCCTTATCAACTGACGATTGGATTCCAACCCCGCTGGTCCTCTAACCTTGGCACACATTCCAATAATAAGAGGTACTCCCGATGACCACCCCGCTGAGCGGTATCAAGGTAATCGAGATCGGCACGCTGATTGCCGCACCGTTCGCCGCACGCGTGCTGGCCGAGTTCGGTGCCGAGGTGATCAAGATCGAAGCCATCGGCCAGGGCGATCCACTTCGCAAGTGGCGCAAGCTGCACGAAGGCACGTCCCTGTGGTGGTATCTGCAATCGCGGAACAAAAAATCCCTCGCCCTGAATCTGAAATCCCCCGAAGGCATCGAACTGGTCAAGCAACTTGCCAGCAGCGCCGACGTATTGATCGAAAACCTGCGCCCCGGAGCTCTGGAAAAACTCGGGCTGGGCTGGGACGTGCTGCATGCCCTCAATCCCAACCTGACGCTGGTGCGCATTTCCGGTTACGGCCAGACCGGCCCGTACCGCGACCGTCCGGGGTTTGGTGCGATCGGCGAGGCCATGGGCGGCATTCGCTACACCACCGGCACCCCGGGTTCGCCACCGGCGCGGGTCGGCGTCAGCCTGGGTGATTCGCTGGCATCCCTGCACGCGGTGATCGGCGCCTTGATGTCCTTGCTGTGGGTCAAGACCGGGCGGGGCGAAGGGCAGGTGGTCGACGTGTCCCTTGCTGAAAGCGTGTTCAACCTGATGGAAAGCCTGGTGCCGGAATACGACATGCTCGGCCACGTCCGCGAGCGCAGCGGCGGTGCCTTGCCGGGTATTGCGCCGTCCAACACCTACCTGACCGCCGATGGCGCCTACGTGGTGATTGCCGGTAATAGCGACCCGATCTACAAGCGTTTGATGGAAGTCATCGGTCGTGTCGACCTCGCCGAAGCGCCGGAATTCGCCCACAACGATGGCCGTGCCGCCAAGAGCGGATTGCTCGACGCCGCGATCACCCACTGGACCAGCAGCCTGCCGATCGAGCAAGTGCTGGCCACCTTGCAGGAAGCCGAAGTCCCCGCCGGACGTATCTACTCGGTGGCCGACATCGTTGCCGACCCGCATTACCAGGCGCGGGACATGCTACTCAGCGCTGAACTGCCCGGAGGCGTGAAGGTGAAGATGCCTGGTATCGTGCCAAAATTGTCCGAGACGCCGGGCGGTGTGAACTGGTCGGGACCGAGCCTGGGTCAGCACACCGACGGAATTCTGGCTGGGCTGGGCCTCACCGGTGTGGATATAGAACGGCTGAAGGCCGAAGGGGTGGTGCAATGATCCGCGACTTTTCCGAGACCCTGATTGTTCAGGAAGTCTCACCCCGCGACGGCTTGCAGATTGAACCGACCTGGGTCGAAACCGCCGACAAGATTGCGCTGATCGATCAGCTGTCGCTGGCCGGTTTCAGCCGCATCGAAGCCGGCTCATTCGTTTCGCCCAAAGCCATTCCAGCCTTGCGCGACGGTGAGCAGGTGTTCCTGGGCATGACCCGGCAACCGGGTGTGATCTACGTGGCACTGATCCCCAACCTTAAAGGCGCGCAACGAGCGCTGGAGGCCAAGGCGGATGAGCTGAACTTGGTGATGTCCGCCAGCCAGACCCACAACCTGGCGAACATGCGCATGAGTTGCGAGCGTTCGTTGGCGGCGTTCGGCGATGTGGTCGAGTTTGTCAGCCATTCATCGGTACGGCTTAATGCGAGCATCGCCACCACCTTCGGTTGCCCGTTCGAAGGCAAGATCGACGAAGACCGTGTGCTGCAGATCGTCGACGCCTATCTGGAGCTGGGCATGCAAGGCATCACCCTTGCCGACACAACTGGCATGGCCAATCCACGACAGGTTGATCGACTGGTTCGGCGGGTATTGCAGCGGGTGCCGGCTGCTGATCTGACCCTGCATTTTCACAACACCCGCGGCCTTGGCTTGTGCAACGTACTGGCCGCTTACGAGGCTGGTGCGCGTCGATTCGATGCGGCGCTTGGTGGCCTCGGCGGCTGTCCTTTTGCGCCGGGTGCTTCGGGGAATATCTGTACCGAGGACCTGGTCAATCTGTGCAATGAAATGGGCATTCACACCGGTATCGATCTGCCCCACCTGCTGCAAATGTCCCGACGTTTGCCAGCACAGCTCGGCCATGAACTACCGGGTCAGGTGGCCAAAGCCGGACGCAACTGCGACCTGCATCCGGCACCGGATGACCTGCCAGTGCGTTAACCACTCAGATGTCGCGATTATGCCGTCCCTTCTGCACCGATATCGACCCCTCGCTGAACCCAGGATGACTGAGCGGCAACCTGCGCATTCCGGGCGCTGATGTTCATCATTCTGGAGGGCATGCCGAGACCTTCCGTTATTGAAAATTAAAGCCATGATGATTTGACAGTTATCCGGTATTTGTGGATATATATTGGTTATATTTAATAGGTCTAATAATTTAAAAATAACACAGGAGAAGCCTATGACCCATTTCAATTCCCAAGCCCTGGCGGCCTCGACGCCGGAGCAGAATCAAGCCGACGCGCAAGAAATGGTCGAATGGCGTGAGGCTCTGCTATCGCTGATAGAGAATGCGGGGCCGGAGCGTACGCGGGAAATCCTCGACATGCTCACGACCATTGCTCGCGATCCTGCCATCGGTTGGCATCCCGTCCACGGAACGCCTTACATCAACACTATCCCGGTAGAGCAACAGCCAGCATTTCCCGGTGATTTGGCTATCGAGGAGCGGCTAGCGGCAATCATGCGCTGGAACGCGCTGGCGATGGTGGTACGGGCTAACCAGGCTTATGGCGAGCTGGGCGGACACATTGCCAGCTATGCGAGTGCTGCGGATCTTTTCGAAGTCGGCTTCAATCATTTCTTCCGCGCCAGCAATGGCACGCTTGGCGGCGATCTGGTGTTCTATCAACCGCACTCGTCCCCAGGGGTCTATGCCCGCGCCTTTCTGGAAGGGCGCCTGAGCGAACATAACCTTGAGCATTACCGCCAGGAAATCACCGCACGACGTAGCGGCATACAGGGGCTTTCCAGCTATCCGCATCCCTGGCTGATGCCTGACTTCTGGCAGTTCCCCACCGGCTCCATGGGCATTGGGCCGATCAGCTCGATCTACCAGGCGCGGTTCATGCGCTACCTGCAGCACCGTGGTTTGCAGGACACCACCGGGCGGACCGTGTGGGGGGTATTTGGCGATGGTGAGATGGACGAGCCGGAGAGCATGTCGGCACTGACCCTGGCTGCCCGTGAAGGCCTGGACAATCTGACCTGGGTGGTCAATTGCAATCTGCAGCGCCTGGATGGTCCTGTGCGTGGCAACGGCCGCATCATTGACGAACTGGAGGCTTTGTTCAGCGGTGCCGGCTGGAATGTCATCAAGCTGGTCTGGGGGTCGGATTGGGATGGTCTGTTTGCCCGAGACAAAGACGGTACGCTGGTGCGGACCTTGTCGCAGACGGTGGACGGTCAGTTCCAGACCTTTGCCGCAAAGGATGGGCGTTATAACCGCGACCATTTCTTTGGCCAGAACGAGGCGTTGGCCCAGCTCGCCCAAGGTCTTACTGACGAGCAGATAGATCGCCTCAAGCGTGGCGGGCATGACATGGTGAAAATCTTCGCCGCCTACCAGGCTGCGATGCTGCACAGTGGTCGCCCGACCGTGATTCTGGCTCAGACCAAGAAGGGCTACGGCATGGGCGAGGCCGGGCAAGGCAAGATGACCACCCATCAGCAGAAGAAGCTGGATCGGGACGCGCTGATCGCGATCCGTAACCGCTCCAATCTTCCGCTTTCGGACGAGCAGGTCGAGTCTCTGAGTTTCTACAAGCCTGCCGATGACAGTGCGGAAATGCGCTATTTACATGAGCGACGCCAGGCGCTCGGTGGTTACATGCCAACCCGCAGCACCACTGCGGCGGTCGTGCCAGTGCCTGACTTGAAGGGCTACGGTGGTTTCGCGACCCAGGCCGAAGGCAAGGAAATGTCCACCACCATGGCCTTCGTGCGCATGCTCGGCAACCTGCTCAAGGACAAGCAGCTGGGGCCGCGGGTGGTGCCAATCGTTGCTGATGAAGCACGCACCTTTGGCATGGCTAACCTGTTCAAGCAGATCGGCATCTATTCGAGTGTCGGTCAGCGTTATGAGCCGGAAGACATCGGTTCGATCCTCAGTTATCGCGAAGCCATGGATGGGCAGATTCTTGAGGAAGGCATTAGCGAGGCCGGAGCTATCAGTTCCTGGGTGGCTGCGGCCACCAGCTATTCAGCCCATGGCCTGGCCATGCTGCCATTCTACATCTACTACTCGATGTTCGGCTTCCAGCGGGTCGGTGATTTGATCTGGGCCGCGGCCGATCAAAGAGCACGCGGCTTTTTGCTAGGCGCGACGGCCGGCCGCACTACCCTGGGTGGCGAAGGCTTGCAGCACCAGGATGGCAGCAGTCACCTGATCGCCTCGATGGTGCCCAACTGTCGCGCCTACGATCCGGCCTTCGCCGGCGAGTTTGCGGTGATCCTCGATCATGGGATGCGGCAGATGCTGGAGCGTCAGGTCGACGAGTTCTATTACGTGACTCTGATGAACGAAAACTACGCGCAACCGACACTGCCGGAAGGTGTTGAATCAGACATCATCAAAGGCATGTACCGTTATGCCACGCAGCAGGCGGACAGTGCGCGCGGAAGCGTGCGACTCCTCGGTTCGGGCACCATTTTGCTCGAAGTCATCGCCGCCGCCGAGCTGCTGGCGCAAGATTGGAACATCGAAAGCGAAATCTGGAGTGTGACCAGTTTTAGCGAACTGGCCCGCGATGCTCGTGAAGTCGAGCGTTGGAATCGCCTGCACCCGCAGCAGGAGTCCAGGCAGAGTCACGTCGGCAAATGCTTGCCAGTGGGTGCATCGGTGATTGCTGCGACTGACTACGTGCGTGCCTTGCCGAATCTGATCGGCGCCTATGTCGAGGCGCGCTACACCGCCCTCGGCACTGACGGTTTCGGCCGTAGCGATACACGCGCGGCCCTGCGCAATTTCTTCGAAGTGGATCGGCACCAGATCGCGCTGAGCGCGCTCGCATCGCTGGTGCAGGAAGGCAAGCTCAAGCCCGAGGTCTGTGCCCAAGCCATTGAGCGTTATGGCATCGATGCCGACTCGGTCGCGCCCTGGGAGTGCTAAGCACGACACCAAGGTTGCTTGTTCCGCGCGGCGCCGCCTGGTGCCGCCGATCATCTTGTTCGGGCTGACTGGGTTCAGTCCGTCTTACTTCGTCAGGAGTTTAGGCATGAGTACACTGCAGGAGATTCGGGTTCCCGACATCGGTGATTACAAGGAAGTGGACATCATCGAAGTGCTGGTCAGTCCCGGCGAATCGGTCGTCGATGGGCAGAGCCTGGTCGTTGTCGAGACCGACAAGGCGTCGATAGAAATACCCGCCGCGCAGGCTGGTGTAATCAAGACGTTGAATGTCGTGGTGGGCGACAAGATCAGTGAAGGTTCGCTGATCGCGATGATGGAGGTGGCTGCAGCACCCGGCATGGCGAACCCGGTCACCGCGCCCTTGCCCGAACCGGCGCCGGCAGCTGTTACGCTGTCTGTAGAGCCACCGGCTCAGCCTGTAGAGCATGCGCCCGTCGTGGCTTCGCCACTCGCACAGGAATTGACTGAGGCCAAGGGCGAGCTGCCCTTTGCATCGCCTTCAATCCGTAAGCTGGCTCGCGAACTGGGCGTCCCTCTGACCGAGATCCGCGGTACAGGCGTTCGAGGTCGAATTTCCCGGGCGGATGTCGAGAGTTTCATCAAACGCGTCATGACCGGGCAGGCTCAGACTGAAGCCCAGAAAGCCAACACACCTGCTGCAGGTGGCGGCTTATCCGGCCTGCTGCCCTGGCCGCAGGTGGACTTCACCAGGTTCGGTCCGGTCGAGCGCCAGGATCTCTCGCGTATCAAGAAAATCAGCGGGGCCAACCTGCACCGCAACTGGGTGATGATCCCCCATGTCACCAATCATGAGGATGCCGACATCACAGAGCTGGAAGCCTTCCGCGTACAGCTCAACAAAGAGCACGAGAAGGCTGGGGTGAAGGTCACGTTGCTGGCTTTGCTGATGAAAACTTGCGCCGTGGCCCTGAAGAAATTTCCTGGATTCAACGCCAGTCTGGATGGCGAACAGATCGTGCTCAAACAGTACTTCCATATTGGCTTTGCCGCCGACACTCCCAACGGCCTGGTAGTGCCCGTGATCCGCGACGTCGACCAGAAGGGGGTGATTGCCATCGCCAGGGAGATGGCGCAATTGTCGGCCAAGGCTCGTGACGGCAAGTTAGGACCGGCCGAGATGAGCGGCGGCTGCTTCTCGATCTCATCGCTTGGTGGCATCGGTGGCACTTACTTCACGCCCATCATCAACGCACCGGAAGTTGCGATCCTCGGCGTTGGAAAGAGCAGCACCAGGCTGGTCTGGAATGGCAAGGAGGGTGTGCCGCGCCTGATTCTGCCTCTGAGCCTCAGTTGGGATCACCGGGTTATCGACGGGGCCGCTGCCGGGCGTTTCAACGCCTTTGTGGCTCAATCGCTGGCGGATTTTCGGCGCTTGATGCTGTAAGGGGGAATCGCAACGCAGCGGTGGGCTGCGTTGCGACTCCGATTGTTCATGGACAAGCTTGCGAGCAGCCTCTCCGGGAGCGGGTGTTAGCTTCCAAAGCGAATGAAACTCGCCTGTGCCTCGGGGCTATTGGTCATCTCCATGAACAGGTTGTTCGCGGCGATGTCAGCGCCTTCGTCCGCACATTGTGACGCAAAATAGCGCTTCACCGCTTCGGCTTGTCGACGAGGCAAGGCGGCAAGCTGGCCAGCTATCTTCAAGGCTGTTTCGCGGACTTCGCTCGCGCTGTCCACCAGAACATCCGCGAGCCCGAGACGATGAGCCTCTGCGCCCGTAAGCGTCTCTATTCCCCAGGACAATCGCCGCGCAGCCGGCATCCCGATCCGATCGACGACCGACGCAATGCCCCACGCGGGGAACAGCCCGATTGGCACTTCTGGCAGGCTCCATCGCGAAGCCGCGTCGGTGACGACGATGTCGCAGGATGTGGCAAGGGTGAGGCCTCCACCGACGGCAAAGCCGTGGACTGCCGAAACAACCGGTTTGACACACTGTCCGATCATCCTAGCGAGGCGACCGGATTCTGCTTCAAAAGAACGTTTTTGAGCTGGGGTCATGGATTTCAGACCGCCAAGGTCGCTGCCGGCGCAAAAACCTCTACCTTCACCAATGAGCAGGATTGCACCGACGCTGGCATCTTCGTTGATGTCCGCTAAAGCCTCGGTCAGGCTGGCGACGAGCGCGCAGGACATTGCATTGCGTTGTGTTGGTCGATTAAGGGTAAGTATCTCAATCTCCCCTTTCCTTTGCCGTACGACAGGTTCTATTGGGAGGGTGGCGGACGTCGAAAGCTGCATGATGGGTTCTCCGCAAAGCGTGGGGATTGAGGTGAGTGGTGCTCTGTTGGGGTTATATTGACATCCCTGCAAAATAGATCTAATTTGCGTTCTATGCAATGTCATGTGCTGGTGACAGGCGCAGATGTTCTACTCAATATAAAAATAAAATGGAGACAAGAAGTGACTCTAATCGCGAAGGGTCGCGTGGCAGTGCATGAGCCTGTTACACGCGTTGAACTTGTCTGCCTTATCACCGCGCTGGAGGGGGGCAAATGAGTTTCTCAGTACGTTTGATGCCCAGTGAACTCTCCTTTTCCGTGAATGAAGGACAGACCATCCATGCGGCCGCCGCCGCTGCGGGGATAGGCTTGCCCTATAGTTGCAAGAAGGGTGTTTGTCGTACGTGCCGCGCTCGGGTGACTGAGGGCAAGGTGTTGCACAAGCACTCGTCGCTGTCTGCTGAAGATCTTGCCGCCGGTTATGCGCTGCTGTGCCAGTCGATGCCCGTCACTGACGTGGTGGTTGAAGCGAAGCCTTTGCCGGTAGTTGCCAAGTCCGATGTAGCGAAGGCGCTAGTGGCTGACATGCGCCTGGCCGCCCCTGATGTGATGATCGTTTCGTTGCGACTGCCGCCTCGCAAGGGCCTTCAATTCAATAGCGGGCAGTATGTCGATATCCTGCTTCCCGATGGCGCTCGTCGTAGCTATTCGTTGGCGAGCGCGGCGCGGGCGGAGGGGAACTGGGAGTTGGAGTTGCATATCCGGCACAGTCCCGGCGGGCTCTTCAGCGATCATGTATTTAGCGATATGAAGGTGCGCGAGCTGCTCACCATCTGTGGGCCGCTGGGCACATTCTTCCTGCGCGAAGACAGTGATAAACCCATTATTCTCGTGGCCAGTGGCACTGGTTATGCCCCCATTCGTTCGATGCTCCAGTATGCCTTCGAGGCAATGCCGAACCGCGACATCCATCTCTATTGGGGCGGGCGAACCAGGGCGGATCTGTATTTGGCTGATGAGCCCACGCAGTGGGAGGCTCGGCACGAACGTTTCCACTTCATTCCGGTCCTGTCCGACCCGGCTCCGCAAGATGCCTGGCAGGGCCGGACCGGCTTTGTTCATCAGGCGGTTATAGCCGATTACCCTGATCTGTCATCCATGCAGGTGTATGCCTGTGGCGCGCCAATCATGGTCAATTCCGCCCGTCGTGATTTCGTTGAAATGTGTGGGCTGCCAGGCGACGAGTTCTTCGCCGATCTATTTCTCACGCAAGCCGATTTTGTCGAGAATGAAAGCGTCGTGGCGAGCTGAGACCGCTTTTCCAATTACTACAACAACAGCCGAGGAAATGTCATGAACGCAAGTGCAGAGATGCCAACCTGGGAAAAGAACTCGGTGGCCAACCCGGTCATCAAATCGATGCTTTTAACCCACGGCACAGCTGAAAGTTACGATATTGAAAAGAGCCGCCAATTTTATGAAGAATTTCTTGGGCTGAGCTGCGTCAGAATCTCACCCGAAAGCGTGATTTTTACGATTGGCGTACGGTTTCATGTGGTCGTGCTGGCACTGGGTGAAGAAGTGCGTCCAATGGGCTTGGCCAACCACTGGGGGATTCAGGTTGAAACCAAGGAGGAGGTCGATCAGGCCTATCGTGCTTGCCTTGAGCTGAAGGACAAGTACGGGATCCGGGAGACTGTTGAGCCCATGGAACAAGTCTGGGGTGCCTACAGTTTCTTCTTTCAGGATCTCGACCATAACTGGTGGGAAATTGAATATTACCCTGGGAATCTGACCGAAGACTTCTTCGCCTTCGGCGATATGGTCTGACGTCCGGTTGAGAGCGATGGGTGTCGGCCGAATAACGCTTTAGTGGCCGCGCCCAACGCAAGGGCAGTGGGTATTACTTTTTGTGGTACGGCTTGTGGGCATCTTGGGTCGGTTTTGAATGGGGTTGTCAGGTAAGGGCTAGCAGCGCCCAGACTTGTTGTCTGGTTGGCGCTGCCGCTCGTTATCGATTGATTCTCCCCGTGCTATACAAACGGCCAGCGAGAAGGAACTTTGTGGCCTGAGCGTGCGACGAGTTGTTCCGCCGCTGCGCGAAGATCATTGATGAGCTTGTCCTCGGAGATAAATACCGGTGATCCGTTCTCGATCTTGATCTGGCCATCGACAATCACTGTTTCGACACTACGACCGTCTGCGTTGTACACCAGTGCATTGATCGGATTGATGAGTGGTTGCCACTCCAATGAGTTGGTGTTGAGTATGACAATATCGGCTTTCTTCCCTGCTTCAAGGGAACCAATTTCGTGATCAAGACCGATTGCCTTGGCCCCCTGGATGGTTGCCATTTCAAGGGCGGTTTCCGCGTGAATCATTGCAGTGCTTTCACGCGCATCTTTATAAATTCCGGCTGTCAGACACATCGCGCGCATCATATCCACAGAGCCGAAGTCGGGACTGTCTGTCCCCAAACCTACCACTACGCCCTGTTTGAGCATCTCGGGTAGTTTGCCATGCTGGGTTGTGCCATAACCGCAGCGCAGCGACGTTGTCGGGCACATGACCACGCGAGTCTGCGTGCGGGCAAGAATATCGATTTCAGCCTGATCCAGCAGAATTCCGTGACCCAACACCACATTAGGGCCGACAACGCCAAGCTTCTCAAGATACTGGATGGGCCGCATATTGTGGTCGCGCAAGGCTCTTTGGATATGACGCGGTCGTGCAGACTGGTGGAAGGTCATTCCGACGCCATAATCGTCGGCAATCTTCTTTGCCGCCGTAGCGAATTCAGGGGAGCAGTCGGAAGATGCATAAGCCAGCATCACCCAGGCACTGACCCGGCCATCGCAGCGACCGTGGTAGGTTTTGATGATCTTTTTCAGCTCGGCGAGCGCATCTGGCGTGGATTGGACGTCGATATGGATTTCATTCGGGGTGTCTGTAACGTTGCGCCCCATGATGACCCGTGCACCAGCCGCTTCATATGCTTGAAAGGCTGTTTCATGTCGTTGCGAATCGCTCGGGTTCAGGATGGTGGTGGTGCCACTTTTGAGGTGTTCGGTCAGGCTGGCCAGCGTGGCGATATATTCCTCATCTTCAGACATTACATTACGCACTGCGCACGATTCTTCGACATAGGTGGATGTCAGTTCGTCGAGAAACAATCCGCGCATGATCTGCGGATACAAATGGTCATGCGCATTGACGAAGCCGGGCGTTACGATCCTGCCGCGAGCGTCGATGACCCGCTCCGCGATGGCGTCGGCCAGCTCGGCTTTCGTTCCCACTCGCGTGATTCGGCTTCCCTCTATGAGGATGGAGCCTCCGCGAATGATGCGGCGTTGGGGATCCATCGTGAACAGGTAGTCAGCATTGTCAATCTTGATTGAGTGCGTAGGCATGTGATGATCCTCACTATGAGAGGCGTTCCCGCGGTTGAGTCTGGGTAACACCAGGTCGACAAACCGAAAGGCGGTGGATTGCATTGGATCGCTATCATCATCACCCTCCGGGCAGGTGTCATCCTCGTGGCTGCGTGTCTGTCCTGTCTGCATATGTCTTTACTATCGGCCGGCCCGGTTTCGACTCACCGTGTCCGAGGGTAAACCGGTGTAGCGACTCCTGATCAATGACCAGGATACGAGAACGCTCGAGTCCAATGACCTGCATTTCCTGCAGTCGATGTAAGGCCGAGGCGACAGTGACGCGTGTTTTGCCGGCGATCTGCGCCAGTCTTTCCTGGCTGAGGGGGACGGTGCCGTTGTGATCGCTGTGCTCCATCAGGATTATCGCTATGAGAGTGAGGGAATCGCTGAATGCAATCCGTTCAAGCTCTCTCAAAAGAAGCGAGGTGTTTTCTGCGCTGTGTTGCATGAGCTCCAGGATCAGTGATGGATCACGGTTGACCGCCGCAATGATGCTGGACCCTGAAATATAGCCGATCGTGCACTTCGTCAGCGCGACAGCAACGAGGTTTGTCGTGATGCTGATCCCACCCAAGGCAGATTGTTCGCCAAAAAGACCGCCTGTGTGCAACGCCATCAGCGAGCGTAGTCGGCCGTCCGACGAGAGCATGGCTATCTGAACTGAACCTTCGATGATGCCTAAGGCCTGGTCCTTTTCAGGCAAGGTTATCTGGCAGTCGGGTCGATATTGTTTCACGGTATCAATTGAGAACCGGTCGAGCCATTGCGACTTGAGCGGGTAGCTGTGCATGGGACATTTTCCTGCGCGAGGGACGTAATTGACAAAATTAATTTTCGCACATAAATTGACAGGGTAGTAAATATTGTTCATGTTGAGACATGCCTGAACCATGGGTCAACGTTACGCCATATCTGAATAAAAATAAGAAGGTGGATGGGATGGTATCGAATGCAGTGTTCGGAGCCAGTTCGACAGCGGCAGATGTCGTGCGTGGTCGTGACCTTTCTGGCGTTGTTGCGATTGTCACGGGTGGTGCGGCAGGCATCGGCATCGAAACAGTGCGGGCCTTGGCCAGTGTGGGCGCGGACGTGATGATCGCCGTGCGCAATCGTGCGGCGGGCGAGTTTGCGGCGGCGACCATCAATACTGAGTTAGGTCGGGCGGCAGTCAGCACCGGGCTGCTCGATCTGGCAGACCTGGTGTCAGTCCGTGCTTTTGCATCTGCATGGGGCGAGCGCCCTTTGAATCTTCTAATCAACAACGCTGGGATTATGGCCGGGCCGCTCGCGCGGACAGCGGACGGCTTTGAAATGAACATCGGGATCAATCATCTCGGTCATTTTCTGCTGTTCCAGCTGCTGCGTCCCAATCTTGAGCTTGGAGCACCTGCACGAGTCATTCAGCTCTCGTCGGGCGCGCATCTACGTTGGCCGTTCGACTTCGACGACTGGAATTTCCTGTCCCAACCCTATGATCCAACAGCCGCCTACGGGCGTAGCAAGACGGCGACGGCCTTGGCGGCCGTCGCTATCAGCGATCGCTACGAATCCCGTGGTATCAATTCCTGGTCGGTGATGCCAGGTGTCATCCGAACCGGCTTGTTCAAAGATATGGATGAAAAAGCCGAGGCAGATTTGATGGCGCGCGTGGGATCCATGCAGAAGACGCCACAACAAGGCGCAGCGACGACGGTCTGGGCGGCCCTTGCGCCGGAGCTGGAGGGGCGGGGCGGACTTTACCTGGAAAATTGTGCCATCGCTGGCGCTCCAGCGTTGTCGCCGCCGTCCGGGGTTGGACCGCATGCGCGGGACCTCGGTGCGGCGCAACGGCTTTGGGCGATATCAAGCGAGGCGGTCCATGGCTAATCCGGCGCGTTGGCCCAGGGAAATGGCGACGCCTGTCACGAATGGGCATGGCAATGAGGGGGTGGTTTCTCCCGAATGGCTGCATCAGATCCCGATTGCCCGTCGGCATGAGGTCGCAGAAGGTCGGCCAATCCCAACCATAGGCAAGGATGGCGAGCCGGTCATCATCATTATCCTTGAGGGATGCGCTCGTTCAACGTTACGCGGTCGTGATGGGCGCGAGCATCTTCTGGGGTATCTCGGTCCGGGCAGCCTCATCGGCGAGCAAATGGCTATTGGGCGCACCCGGTTTGACAGCGACCTGGTCTGTATAGCGGACTCCAATTGCAGGGTCGGCGAGATATCGCCTCCCAGTCTTATCGCTGCGATACGCGCCCACCCGGACCTGATACCGGCACTTCTGCACGTTATCAGCCGCAAGACCGCAACCTTGTTGCGCGACATCGAGCGTGGTGCCTTCGCTACCAGCGCGGCGCAAACCGCTGCGCTCCTGCTCAAACTCGCTGACGACAACGGTTATGTGCACGTCAGCCAGGCGCGCTTGGCGCAATTCGCGGGCAAGACCCGGATGACTATCAGCACGCAACTCAGGCGATTGGCACTGCGCGGAACTATTGCCCAGGAACGTGCCTGTATACGCCTGGTTGATTCAGCATCTCTCGAGAAAGTGAGCGACCAGCGATGACCATCGCCTATTCGAAACTACGACAAATCATCTGCAGATGCCGGGCGGGATCGCGCCTGGGCAAGAGTCTGAATAGTCTGTGCGCGGGGCTTCTCGCGTGCCTGTCGGCTGGCGTGACAAACGCTCGCCATAACAATAAGGGAGAAGCGAAATGAGTTATATATTGGCCGCCGACACGGGGGGAACATTTACCGATCTGGCTGCTTACGACAGCGAGAGTGGCCGCGTCATCTACACCAAGAGCCTCACCAACTATGGTGATCTCGTGGAAGGGCTGATGAGCTGCGTGACGAAGGCCGGGATTGATCTTGCCAAGGCCGAAACTGTCAAGTTCGGTACGACCTTGGTGATCAACACGTTTGTGCAACGTGACGGTGCCAAGACTGCCCTGGTGACTACCAAGGGCTTTCGTGACGTCATGGAGCTGGGCCGGGGCAACAGGCCGGTTCCTTTCGACCTGCGTTTTGCACGCGAAGCGTCTTTGATCGGGCGCGATCTTCGGTTCGGCATCGGCGAGCGCATGTCGGCTGAAGGCGAGATCCTGCAACCGCTTGACCTGGCGGAGCTCGAAAGCCTCGCGACCTGTCTGCGCGAGCTCGGCGTCGAATCTGTTGCCGTATCCTTTCTCAACTCCTACATCAATGACGAGCACGAATGCATTGCCGTCGAGCAGCTACGCAAGTTTCTCCCCGGTATCTATGTCAGCGCCGGCACTGAATTGAGCCGCGAGTGGTACGAGTACGAGCGAACCTCTACCGTTGTGGCCAATGCTTATGTCGGGCCGAAGCTCGAAGACTATGTCGAGCGTCTGAATGAGCGACTGGCATCGGAAGGCTTCAAAGACAGCTTCTTCCTGATGGCATCGAACGGAGGTGTTTTCTCGGCCGAGCGTGCTCAGCAGCAGCCGGTGATGCTGGTCGAGTCGGGGCCGGTCGGAGGATGCATAGGTGCAGGTGTATACGCCGAGGCGTTGGGTCTGGAACGGGTCATCGCGTTTGACATGGGAGGAACCACTGCGAAGTGTGCGCTGCTCGAAAATGGGCGCTTTGAGGTCAAGTCGCCGTATTACGTGGGTGGCTACGAGCGAGGATTTCCGGTCCGCGGCGGTGTCCTCGACATCGTTGAAGTGGGTACCGGCGGCGGTTCGATTGCGTCCGTCGATCGCCATGGTGGCATGCATGTCGGCCCACGCAGCGCTGGCTCTACCCCGGGGCCCGTATGCTATGGCCGCGGCGGCGTCGAGCCGACGATAACTGACGCCAACCTGGTACTCGGTCGAATTGCCGCATCGTCGTTCCTGGGTGGTGAGATGACACTCGACGAAGCGGCGGCGCGAAATGCGATTGAGAAAGTCGCCACCGCGCTGGGTTTTTCCGGCGACGCTGGAACGGATGAAACCGCACAAGGGATATTGTCTCTGGGTGCACTGACGATGGCGTCTGCCATCAAGCAGATTACTGTCGAGCGCGGTATCGATACGCGCGATCTGTCGATGATTGCCTTTGGCGGCGGTGGGCCACTGCATACCGCTGCTCTTGCCCGGGAGTTGGGCGTACCGCACCTGATCATCCCACCGGAGCCGGGTAATTTTTCTGCACTGGGTATGATCCTCGCCGATGCTCGAGTCGATGATACGCGCACCTTCCTCAAAGCCCTCGATCAGGACGCTGTTCCTTTGTTCACTGCGGGCTTCGAGGAAATGGAACAACGGGTCGGTGCCGACATGACGCGTGATCTTGGCGTCTCCAGCATTCGCTTCGAACGTCAGGTCGAGCTTGGTTTCAAGGGGCAGAAACACTCCGTGCGCGTTCCGGTGGGTAGCGATCCTGATACGGCAAGCGTTCGCGAGACGTTCGAGACGATCTATAAACGTCGCTATGGCCATGTCGAGGTCAACTCGCCGATACAGATCGTCAATCTGGTTCTGACAGCTGCGGCGACGATCAAGCGTCCTCGACTTGAGGAGCTCAGTCCGTCGGTCGGGGAGGGCAATTCCAAGCCAAGTGGCGAGCGATCAGTGTATTTCGCCGAACGTGGTGGCCGCATCAGCACGCCGATTTATCAGCGAAGAAATCTTCAGCTCGGGTTTTCTGCCGCCGGCCCCGCGATCATCGAAGAATATGGCTCAACCACCGTCGTTGGTCCCGATGATCGATTTGAGGTCGGTCAGCTTGGTGAAATCCACATCCGTTTCAATTGAAGGAGCCCACTATGAATCAGGCCGAATCGCTTCCGCGTGATCACGCGGCCAGTGCCGCCAATGCTACGTCGATCAACCCGATAACGGCGGAATTCATTCGCCACAGTCTGCTGTCGATCCCCAAACAGATTGAGCTGAATATCACGCGCACGGCATACAGCCCACTTGTCTATGAATACAAGGATTATGCTGTCGGTATTGTGGATCCGGAAGGTCGACTGATCTCGGAGTCAGGCGGTGGTATTCCGTTGTTCGTTGCTGATGCCCTCGGTGTGGGTGTACGCGATGGCCTGCTTATCCATGGTCGGGATGGTATCAAGCCGGGCGATGTCCTCATCTCAAACCATTCCGGGACGCTAGGCCAGCATCTCAACAATGTGATCATGTACACACCGATTTTTATGGACGATGGCCAGCTCGCCGGGTTCATGGCGATCATCATGCACTGGCTCGACATTGGTGGCTGGGCGGTAGGCTCTGCCGCTCCTATCGGTACCACCAGCATCTTCCAGGAAGGGATTCAGTTCCGCAGCATCAAGTTATGGTCGGAAGGCAAACGCGTCGAGGATGTCTACCGCATCATCGAGTCAAACAGTCGTTTCCCACGAATGCTGCTGGGCGACATTGAATCGCAACTCGCTGGCTGCCTGCTGGGTCGCGACATGATTCGCGAGCTGGTGGAAAAACATACGCTGAAAACATTCCGAAGCGCGATCGACCTCATTTGGAGTCGATCGGAGGCGGCCGCGCGCGAGGCGATTACCGCGATTCCTGACGGCGTTTACGAGGCGAGTTCCTTTCTCGACGATGATGGCCATGATTTCGGCAAGCCGGTCGAGATAAAGGTAGTCGTGCGTGTCTCGGGCGATGAAATGACTGTCGATTTCTCCGGTGTAGCTGACCAGGTGACCGGCTCAATCAACTCCGGGCGCTTCGGTGGCGCGACCACGGCGGCGCGCATAGCCTTCAAGTTTCTCTGTGCGCCTCACGAGCCTTCGAACGACGGCAGTTACCGCCCGTTGCATGTGGACATCCCGGACGGCAAATTCCTGAGCGCGAACGGGCAGGCTGCCATGAGCATGTACAGTCCTCCTCTTCCGACGGTGATCGACACCATCCTGCGTGCGATGGTGCCGGCGATGCCGCACCATGTCGCGGGAGGGCATCACGCTAATTTTGGGGCGCATGTTTTCGAAGGCCGTCATCCAGAGACCGGCGAGCTCTATCTCGCGATCACCGGCAATCACGGCGGTTGGGGGGCATCGGCTGGACATGATGGTCCCGGTCCGTACAAGACGATGTCCCATGGCGATACACTGGATGTGCCGATCGAGGCGTTTGAGGCGCTCTATCCCTTGCGCTTCGAACATTATGAGGTTCGCCCTGATTCGGGAGGGGCCGGCGAGTATCGCGGTGGTGCCGGGCTGGAGAAGCTGATCAGGACGCTGGCACCCACTTCGGTTCAACTCAATTTCGAGCGCAGCGGATGTGCGCCTTGGGGGATCCTGGGCGGCAAAGACGCTGCCGTGCCGCAGACCTATGTCGAGTGGCAGGGCGCAGAAAGGCAGGCCGTCATGAAGGCGAACCTGGACTTGCGTGCCGGGGATGCGCTTCGGGTGTTGAGTTCGGGCGGGGGTGGGTACGGAGATCCGCTCAAGCGCGATCTTGAACGGGTTGCTCGCGACGTGCGACAAGGTTACGTCACCGTCGATAGCGCTCGCGAGAATTATGGAGTGGTCGTTGACGGTGCAGGCGTTGTCGATTTGGCGGCTTCAGAGATATTGCGGGCAGCCCGAAGAGGGTATTGAGTCCAGGTGAATAGCGCGATTCCCGTGAAAATACGGGAATCGCGCTATTTTTTGCTGGCCGATCTGTTGATGAACATCTTGTCCTGCATTGCTTATGTTGCGGAGCACTCAGCCATGTACTCTTCCAATGCAGCCCGGACTTCGACCGGGAGTGGCAGGGCGCGGCGCTCATCGACAGCAATGCAGATCGGAACGAAGAGGCAGCGAAACGCCGCTTCTCCATTCAGACGTAACCCGGTTATCGTCAGTTCGAAAGTGCGAGTCCGGATGGCCGAAACTTCCACGCGCATGTCGAAGAGTTCGTGCGGAGTCAGACTCTTCTCGAACTCGAAGGACAATGCACGTAGCGGATACCCAAAGCTCTTGTCTGCCCGCCTTGCAATGGAAGCTTTACCGAACACGTCATCAAAAAAAAAGGCCGCAGCCGAGACTGCATACTCTGCAAATCGCGGTGTATAAACCACTTGAGCAGGATCGCAATCACCCCATCGTACCTGGCGCCGTACGATAATGGGGCGCCTGTGGATCAGCGCTTCGGAGGCTTCGATAATCTGCTCTGGCATGAATGTCATTGGTTGTTCCTGTCCAAGGTTGAATAACCACCGTCGCGTCATGCTGCAGGCTATTGAAGTACCTCAGTCGCCCATGAACGCCTCAATTAAACGTCGCCAACATTGATTAGGCGGTAAACCCGTGCTGCAACTCGCCAATATGCTCGATCCACAGGCGCAACTGCTGGCCTGGTTTTAGAAAAATATTGCAGCCCATTCCGACACCGTCAGGTGTTCCAGTCATGATTACATCGCCAGGATTTAGCGTCACACGCGCAGAAAGCTCGGCGATCTGTTCAGCGATGTTGAAGATCATGTGTCGTGTCGAAGAGTCCTGTCGGATGACTTCGTCTACCCACAGTTTCATTGACAAATTCATGGGGTCGGGGATATCGGAGGCAGGGACGATCCAGGGGCCCATTGGGCAGGCACCATCGAAGTTCTTCGATCCGATCCAGTCATGGTAAAACGGCGAATCAGGTGGTGTTCCCTTACGGAAAACAAAATCTCGCGCAGACAGGTCGTTGGCGATCGTATAACCGGCAACATATTCCATCGCACTCTCAACCGGCACATTCCTGGCTTTTTTGCCGATAACGACCGCCAGTTCGATTTCCCAGTCTACTTTGGCCGAGTGAGAGGGCAGGGGAAGAACAGTACCCGGCCCGACGACGCCGCTGCGTGAGACTTTGATAAAGTGCCAAGGTCGTTCTCCAGCCTGTTTGGCATTCGGTCCGGCTTCCACCACACCTTGCCTGACCATCTCGTCGATATGATCCTGATAATTTGCTCCGGCGGCAAAAATCTGGCCGGGATACAGGATTGGTGCATGCAGGGTGACAGAGGCCAGGGGGGCGCCTTCGCCGGCGGGAGCTGAGGCTGAGGCTTTGGCAAGGATAGCCTCGGCATGCTCCCAGTCTTCGAGGATTCCGAGAACCGTCGCATAGTGCGCGTTGCCTGTGAGATGCTCGACGTCGTGAACGATTTCGCCGATCAACAGGCCGGCCCTGATCTTGTTTTCTTTGGATGCAAACGATAGAAGTTTGTACGACATGATTACTCCAGAGCGGTGCCGAAAACAGGCTATTCGACAACATAGCGTCACTCGTGCTGCACAGGTTGTCAGTGGTGTCGAACAAGCAAATCTGCGTCATACCTGGACGCAGGTATCTCATCGTTCACATTCGTTCGATGGTCATCGCAATACCCTGACCACCGCCGATGCACAAGGTGATCAAACCATAGCGGCCGCCCGTTCGTGCCAATTCATATAATGCCTTGACGGTCAGAATTGCCCCGGTGGCGCCGACGGGGTGCCCGAGTGATATGCCGGACCCATTCGGATTGACCTTCTGCGGATCGAACCCAAGCGCCTGCGCGACCGCGCAAGCCTGTGCCGCAAATGCTTCGTTGGACTCGATAACGTCGATCTGATCAAGGGTGAGCCCGGAGCGGGCCAACGCGATAGGGACCGCCTTGACCGGTCCGATACCCATGAGGTGTGGCTCGACACCTGCATGACCCCAACCAAGAATCTTTGCCAGCGGCTTGAGGTTGTGTGCATCGACAGCCCGTTGAGAGGCGAGGACAACGGCTGCTGCGCCATCGTTGATGCCGGAGGCGTTGCCAGCCGTCACAGTACCGTCGCTTTTGAAGATGGGACGAAGGGCTGCAAGACTGTCGACCGTGGTGTCCTGGCGAACATGCTCATCGGTATCGAACAGCCGCGTGCCTGTCCGATCCTTAATCTCGACAGGCAGGATCTGGCTGGTGAAATATCCTGCTGCCTGGGCTGCTACGGCGCGTTGGTGGCTTTGCGCGGCCGCGAAGTCCTGTGCCTGGCGAGTGATGCCGTACTCTTGTGCAATGTTTTCGGCGGTGATTCCCATATGAAAGCCTTCAAAGGGGTCGCTGAGGACCGCGAGGAGCGCATCAGTCATGGTCATGTCGCCCATCTTCTGGCCGAAACGTGCGGCCGTTACATGATGGGGGGAGCGGCTCATCGATTCGGCACCACCGGCCACTACGATGTCGCATTCGCCCAGGGTGATCATTTGTGCGGCTGAAATAATGGCCTGCACGCCTGATCCGCATAACCTGTTGAGCGTCAGTGCCGATGCTTCTACGGGAATGCCTGCGTGAACGGCGGCGACACGGGCAAGAAACGCGTCCTGGGGAATGGTCTGAACAACCTGGCCGAGCACTACATGTTGTACGTCGCTCGGACTCAGCATCGCCCGCCGGATGGATTCGGCGATCACCAGCGCTCCGGTGCGCGCCGGGGGAATATCTTTCAAGCTACCTCCAAAACTTCCGATAGCCGTACGCGCTCCTGCAACGATAAAGACGGGTTCCATAATCATTGTTCCTCTTTTTATACTTGTTGCTTCAAGCAAGCGAAGACCCGCTTGGCCGGCAATTCTTGAGGGGTAAAGGCATCGTTGTGCTGCTTCGCTGATAGAGTTGAGTCTTAGTGCCTGCAGGTATTTCGATGCGTGGATTGAGTGCGCGCCTCGGTGAACAGGAGCGAGAGTCAGGCATTGGTCGTAAATAACTCTTCGAAAAAGAACTTCATGGCAGCCCACGACCGCGCGTCTGCCGTGGGGTGATATGCCATTCCTTGTTCAGGCAAATTCACGCCGGGAATTGTGAACGCATGGGCAGTCGCGCCATATGCATGTATCTGCCAGTCAGCATGGGCTGTACTTAGTTCGGTCGCGAGTGAGGCAACATCGTTAGGTGGCGCCAGCGGGTCGTCCCAGCCATGCAGCACCAGAATCTTGGCTGAGATGGGCTTAGCTGTGTCGTATGGTGGTGGGTCGAACACGCCATGGAAGCTGACCACGCCAGAAACATCACATCCCGTGCGGGCCAAATCGAGCACGCATTTACCCCCCAGGCAGAAACCAATAGCGCCCGTTCGATCTGGATCGACTCTCTCCAGTCCACGTAATGTGGACAATGCGGCGATCATCCGTCGTTGCAGCATTGGACGATCGTTGTTGAGTTCGCCCATAAGCTCTGTTGCTTGCTCGAGCGTTTCACCGCGACGCCAGCGACCATAGATATCAATCGCAAACCCTACATAGCCCATGCCTGCAAGCGCGATAGCCTTGTCTGTTTCGAATTGCGATTGTCCTAGAAAACCGGGGGCTACCAGTATCCCTGGTCGTTTGCCCTGGAATGAATCATCCCATGCAACGACACCCTCGAACGGGCCGCCCGGTCCCTCATAAATCAAAGCCTCTGATCTGACTGTCATCGCTGCTCCGGTCAAGATAAACGCCTGAAATGAAAGGCGAACATCGAGGTTGTTGTCTGGCTGACATGATCATTCTCGCCGTATTCGACAAGCGTGAAGATCGTTGATTTCCGATAAATTTATATATCAGTTAATTTTACCTTGTCAATGCAGTCTTTTTTTCGGTCGTCACATACGGCGGGTGTGCATCCCCAGGACGACGATTCGCTGGTTTGATTGTAGAAAATATAATTTAATATAGTTGATAATAAATATTCCAGCGGTTAGGTTGTCGGCATGAGCGATTCCCTTTCTCCCCTTACGCCCGATCAGTCCGTCCTGTACTTGGGCGATACCGGTTGGAAGCAATGCGACAATGCCTACTTCCTGGTCAGACTGGTCTTGAGTTCACTAAGCCGGATGCTGGACCAGGAAATGGCACCACTGGGTCTGACTGCCGGCCAATGGCGCCCGATCATCATGGTTTGGAATGGGCGTGCCGATACTGCCGGTGAGTTGGCCTTGCTGAATAATGTGAATACCGGTGCCATGACGCGCACGCTCGACCGGCTTGAGGCCAAGGGATTGCTGCGTCGTATACGCAGTAATGAAGACCGCCGGATAATCAAGATCGAGCTGACCGAGGCGGGATCGGACACCGCGAAGAGAATTCCTGCAGGCATAAGGCGCGTGCTAGATCAGCACTTGCGCGGTTTCACGGCAGACGAAGAAAGCCTTTTCAAGGATTTTATGTGGCGCATGCTGGCCAACGGATCGATATGCAGCACAGAAAGCACCGTGGCAAATACCACTGCAAGCTAAAAAGTGAAATGGCGCTGTGAAGCCTGAAGGGGGCTGTTTGGTGGCGTGAATTTATGACTCAATATAATTAATCGTAGTGTAATATTGAGTTTTCACGGTCGTTAGATTGCGCTGTTGGGACGGAGCAACGATCAGCCATTCAGTGGGAGTACGTTAACTATGGCGCGGAAAACATCCGAAGAGACGAAAAGTCAGGCGACGACTGAAACCAAAAAGGTGCGGGCGGTTTCTGCAAAGACGATCACGGCAAAAACGGGTCGCGGGCGTGGTCGCCCCACAGGTACCGATACCAGTTTACTTGATAAAAAAACGATCATCGCTGTCGCTCTCCAGTTGACGAAAATGGCCCCCTTGCAAGATGTTTCTATCGTCAAGGTGGCGAAGGAGCTTGGTGTCACGCCGGCACTCATTCACTATTATTTGGGTGGGCGCGATCCGCTCACTTCTGGCGTGATGAACATGTTCTATAAAGAACTGGTGGAGTCCTGGCCGCCAGAGCAGGGCGGCTGGAGGCACAACATCGAAGTCACTGCCGAAGCCATGTATCGAGCCTACATAAGATATCCAGGCGTGGCCGCTTACGTGATTTCGCACAATCGGTACCGACTGTTCCAGGAAGTTGCTGAAGGTGAAACTGATTACGGTGTGATTGTATTCGAGAAGATGCTCTCGACTGTGCGTGGTATGGGGTTCGACGCAGCGCGAACCTCGATGTATGCGCATCTGATCGTCGATTTCATCATTGGCAACGCACACGCAACCGTACGGCATCGGTGGCCGGGGGAGCATAAGGAATTTCTTGACGCTAAACTGGCGGCCCTTGACCCGAAAGTGTTCCCGGCCGTCGACTTCGTTCGGGAAAGTTATACAACCCTCAATGCGTTAACCACATTCGCTGCCGGATTGAATTTGTTGTTCGATGCGCTCGAGCTTGCGCTTAATCGTATGAATCTCGGCAATACTTTGCCCCTGGTTGACACCCACATTACAAGTGAGGCGCCAGTCGCAATCAAGCGGCCAGCCCGTAGCCGCAAAGCCTCAGCATGAACCTGGGGCGCGCGCGTTAAAATGTCGATGGTATGTGGGGTGAAGAGATTATGAGTTCGAATCCTCCACAAGATCTGAACAGCGAAGTTTTCGAACTTGATGCTTTTCAGGGGCTGCCCGCACCGCGTCGGCAATGGGCAGCTGCCACCTTGCTCGCCGGTATCAGCCTGGCGGTGCTGGATGCGATGATCGCCAATGTTGCGCTTCCCACCATCGCTGCAGAATTGAACACCTCCAGTGCTTCCGCTGTGTGGGTAATCAACGCCTACAACCTCACGTTGGTGGTTTTGTTGTTGCCGTTCTCGGCTCTGGCTGAGCGAATTGGCTTTCGTCGCATGTTCGGTTTCGGCCTGGTGCTGTTCACGCTGGCGTCACTGGGGTGCGCGCTGGCGTACTCGCTGAACACGCTCATAGGCGCACGCATTTTTCAAGGAGTAGGCGCGTCATGCTTGATGAGCCTGGTTGGCGGTCTGACGCGCAATATCTATCCGTTGGACAAGCTTGGGCGGGGCTTGAGCTGGAATGCGCTCACGGTGGGGGTGATGTCGGTGTTGGGGCCCACCGTGGGTGCCGCTATTCTCGCGGTAGCCACGTGGCCGTGGATCTTTGCAGTGAATGTGCCGATCGGTATCGCGGCCGTGTTCGGCCTGCGGTATCTGCCTGATGTGCCTTGCAGCGACGCATCGTTTGACGGGGTTAGCGCCTTGCTCAGTATGGTAACGCTGGGTGCGTTTGTCAGTGGTGTGGGGTATCTGGGGGAGAGTTTTCTGTATGCATCCAGTCTGTTGTCGATTTCAGCCTGCGCCGGGTTGCTGCTGTACAGGCGTGTGCGTTACCAACCGGCGCCGTTGGTCCCTATCGATCTGCTGCGCATTCGTCCAGTGGCATATGCCGTAGGTGCGGCCACCTTTACGCTTACCGCGCAAATGTCGGCCTTTGTTGCCTTGCCGTTCTACTTCCAGGAAGTGCTGGGTTGTTCGTATCTGGAGGTGGGTTTGCTGATGGGGGCATGGCCATTGGGTTCTGTGTTGGTGGCGTCGATCGCGGGTCGGTTCTCCGATAGATATTCGCCAGCTCTGTTAGGTGGAGCTGGGGCGTTAGGTATGGTGGCTGGCTTGTCATGGGTGGTGGTTTTGCCGCCAGGTTCGCCCAGCTTTCTTATCGTGATCGGGATGTTGGTTGCGGGATTGAGCTTCGCCTTTTTCCAGGCTGCGAATGGTCGTGCAATTCTTTCAAACTCGCCACTTATTCGCAGCGGTGCCGCCGGTGGTTTGCAGGCCGTCACTCGAGTGTTCGGACAGAGCTTGGGCGGCGCGCTGGTGGTGATCGCCTTTAGCGTGGCCGGCACCGACGGCCCAATCACTGCCGTGGTCGTGGCCCTCGTCTGCGCCTCGCTTGCCATCGTTATCAACCTGGTGCGATTTATCAAGATCCGGCCTGCCGGCTAATAAGGATGTCTTCAAAACTCCGTAGGGATGGGGGGGAGCCATGGTTGGCTCTCTCGGCGCGCCGCTTCGAATGCTGCAATCTTGTCTTCGAAAGTCAAAGTGTTGCCGATGTCGTCCAGACCTTCGAGCAAGGCGCGCTTGCGTGCGGGGTCGGTAGAGAAGCAAAAGATGCGTCCGTCGGCGAGTTGTACCGTCTGTTTTGGTAGGTCGATCTCGAGTCGCGCCAGTTTGGGGGCGCTGACTGACTCGAGCAGGGCATCGACCTGATCGCGCGGGAGTACCACCGGCAGGATGCCGTTCTTGAAGCAGTTGTTGTAGAAAATATCGGCGAAACCCGGTGCGATGATGCAGCGAATACCGAAATCGAGCAGTGCCCAGGGCGCGTGCTCTCGACTGGAGCCGCAGCCGAAATTATCCAGCGCCACGAGGATTTCGGCTCTGTGCCAGGGGCTGCGATTCAAGACGAATGCCGGGTCCTCGCGCAGGACGGCGAACAATCCGTCGGCCAGGCCCTCTCGGCGGATTGTCTTGAGAAAACGGGCGGGCAGGATCTTGTCTGTATCGATATTGGCGAGCGGAAGCGCGGCTGCCACTCCAGTAATGTGTTGGAACGGTTTCATGAGGAAAACTCCCGTGCGTCGACGATATGGCCGGCGATTGCCGCCGCGGCCGCCATGGCGGGAGACATCAAATGTGTGCGTCCGCCAGGACCTTGTCGCCCCTCGAAATTGCGATTGGAGGTGGAGGCGCAGCGCTCGCCCGGCGCGAGTTGGTCGGGATTCATTCCCAGGCACATTGAGCATCCTGCATCTCGCCATTCGAAACCGGCGTCAATGAATAGCCGATCGAGTCCTTCCGCTTCGGCCTGTGCCTTCACCTTGCCCGAGCCCGGTACTACCAGTGCGCGCACGTGCGCAGATACCCGTCTGCCATCGACAACCGCGGCGGCGGCGCGTAAATCCTCAATGCGCCCATTTGTGCAGCTCCCGATGAATACGACGTCGATAGGCAGGCCCTTCAGGGTCAGGCCTGGCGTCAACGCCATATAGGCGAGCATTGTTTCCATTTGGCGCCGCCGGTCAGGGTCGGTGCAGTTCACCGGGTCGGGAACCTGGCCGTCGATGGTGGTGACGGCTTCCGGGCTGGTGCCCCAGGTCACCATCGGTGCAACATCGGCGGCATCAAGGGAGATGCTCTGGTCGAATGAGGCGCCGGGATCGGAGTGCAGTGTCTGCCAGTAGGTTTTGGCGGCTTCGAACGCGACGCCTTGTGGTGCTAATGGTCGATCTCGCAGCCAGGCGAAGGTTTTCTCGTCGGGAGCGATCATGCCTGCGCGAGCGCCGGCCTCGATAGACATGTTGCAGACGGTCATGCGTCCAGCCATGTCGAGCGCCTCGATCGCTTCGCCCGCATATTCGATGATATGACCCGTTGCGCCGTCGGTGCCGATCCGGCCGATGATGGCGAGGATCAGATCCTTCGCTGAGACACCGCTACGCAGATGCCCATTGATGCGGATCAGCATTGTTTTGGCTGGCTGCTGGATCAGTGTCTGGGTCGCGAGCACATGCTCGGCTTCCGATGTGCCAATGCCGAAAGCCAGCGCGCCGAAGGCGCCGTGCGTCGAGGTGTGGCTGTCGCCGCAGACGATCGTGGTTCCCGGTAGAGTTAGGCCCAGTTCTGGTCCGATGATATGGACGATGCCTTGCTGCCGACTGAGTAGTGGTACATAAGGGATATTGAAGGCGGCTACATTCCGTTCCAGCGTTTCGACCTGCAGTCGACTGTCGGGTTCGGCGATCGCCGCCACGCCCCCGGCACGGCCTTGCGTGGGGACGTTGTGGTCGGCGACTGCAATGGTTGCATCCGGCTGGCGCACGCGGCGCTCAGTCTGCCGTAGACCCTCGAATGCCTGCGGACTGGTGACCTCGTTCACCAGATGCCGGTCGATGTAGAGCAGCACCGCGCCATCACCTATCGTCGCGACGAGATGGGCATCCCAAACCTTCTGAATCAGCGTGCGGGGAGCGCTCATCAGGCTACTACCTCTTCAGCGACGCGAACCACGATGCGGCCACGCACCTGTCCTTGCAAAATGGACTTCGCAGGGGATACCACATCCGCCAGAGAAACCTCCTGCACCAGGCTGTCGGGCAGTCCATTCGGAAACAGGCTGGCCAGACGGGGCCAGACGCGGCGTCGATCCTCAATCGGGCAGCGCACGGACTCGATGCCGATAACTGCTATCCCGCGCAAGATGAACGGCAGGATGGTTGTCGGCAGGTCAGCGCCTCCCGCAAGTCCGCAAACCGCCACTGCGCCTCGGTTACATACGCCTGCCATCGCAGATGCAAGCGTGTGGCTTCCAACCGTGTCGATCACGCCGCCCCAGCGTTCGGACAGTAGCGGTTTGGACGGTGCCGCCAATACATCGCGGGCGATAATGCTCTCGGCGCCCAGTTCCTTGAGCCACGCTTCCTGCTCAGGACGTCCCGTTGAAGCCACCACGCGATAGCCAAGCTGCGCCAGCATGAGCACCGCTACGCTACCGACGCCGCCTGAGGCACCGGTGACCAGGATTTCGCGCGTCCGGTCGACGCCATGGCGTTCAAGGGCATTGACTGCGAGCCCTGCCGTAAGTCCCGCTGTGCCATAGCTCATGGCCTGTTTAGTCGTCATTCCCGCAGGTAAGGCGACAAGCCATTCGCTTTTAGCCGAGGCCTTTTCGGCAAAACCGCCCCACCATGTCTCGCCAACACCCCAGCCTGTCAGGATGACCTTGTCGCCTGGATTGAAGAGTGGCGACGCTGATTTCTCAACAGTGCCGGCGAAGTCGATTCCCGGGACCATGGGAAAACTGCGTACGACCTTGCCCGTTCCTGTGATGGCGAGCCCATCCTTGTAATTGAGGTTCGAATATTCGACTGCAATGCACACGTCACCGCTTGGCAGGTCGTCAATGGATAGCGGCTCCATCATCGCCACGGTGCCATTCTCGTCCTGGCGCAGAACCAGGGCGTTAAACGATTTTTTTGTCATGGCTATCTGTGATTTCGACTGGTTGGATTTGAACTCAGGTTTGTCGTGCGGAACCGCTGGCGGGCACATGGCCTTTCCAGATGCGACTCGAGCTTAGGTTTGATTAATTGGGGTGTCAATAAAATTGCGTGTTTCTTCATTTTCGCGATTTTCTCAACGGGCAGGCGATTGCTCATAGGCGGCTCTTGATAAGTCGCCTGAGTTAAGTATGGCCCGTATATGTTGGGTAAAGGTCGTCCGCCAAGCGGCATGCTCACGCAGGAGGTTCATGCCTGTGAATGGCATGGATAAAAATGATTGACCTATTAATTATAGTTCGGTAGGTTTGATTGTGTGTGGCGCTGAATGGCTGTCGATGCTCATCAGGATGCCCGGTTGTCAGAGGGTAACGACACCGGTAGTCGATGAGTGTGAGGTGTACACCGGTCATTTGAGTGCGACGGAAAATGCTATCTGGATGCTAATTAAGATAGATAATAAATATAATAGAACTTGATTGAGAAGGTGCAGGAATGACCGGCACGAAGAAAGATAATCCGACACTCGAGCGGCAGGTGACAGCGGGCCTTCGCGGTGCGTCCTGGAATCCGGCGTTACTGCCAAGTGATATGCGTACAGTGGTCTACCCAGGCGTGACCTTCGACGGTGCCCCGGTCATGGGGTATTTGCATACTTGTGGCGGTGAACGAACCGTCGTATACATCATGCACCCCCGTGAACTACTGGTTTCGCATTACCTTGTACCTGGTCTGGTTTCAGCAGGTTATGCGTGCTGGGTGCAGTCGCCGCGCTCGACTGGAAACGATATACGTCTGGAACACGAACTGGCGCTCCACGACGTCGCCTCGGGTATGAATAAGCTGCGCGAGTTGGGTTTCGAGAAGATCGTCATGCTCGGCAACTCTGGTGGTGCAAGTCTCTTTGCCTACTATAATCAGCAATCGCAGCTCAATGGCGACCAGCGCGTTGCCCACACGCCGGGTGGACGGCCGACCAGGCTGGCCGAAGCGTCCATGCCAATCGCGGACGGCTTTGTCTTCGTCGCGCCGCACCCGGGCCAGGGTCGACTGTTGATGAATATGATCGATCCCTCGTTGACCGACGAGAACGATCCTTTTTCGGTTGATGCCTCGCTTGATCCGTTTAGTCCTGCAAATGGCTACAGCGACGGAAAAGCCGGCGGCGCTCACTATTCCCACGATTTCGTTGAGCGATATCGCGCCGCTCAGCGTGCCCGCATCGCTCGGATCGATGCGGCGGCCATCAGCAGTATCGGCAGGCGTATGGCGCAGAAAAAAATGATCGCCGACGGCCGCGGAGGTGACGCCTTGAAAGCTGCCTTTTCTGGCGTGTTCACCGTCTGGCGCACCGATGCCGAGCTGCGCTGCTTCGATCTGTCTCTGGATCCCTCGGACCGCCGATGGGGCAGTGTGTGGGGCGCCAATCCTGCAGTGTCCAATATGGGGAGCGTTAGTTTCGCGCGGGTGTGTACGCCGGAGAGCTGGCTTTCGACATGGTCTGCATTGACTTCGAGGGCCTCATTCGAATTGTGTGGCAGCTCGATCAATCAGCCGACCTTTGTCGTGTACTACACCGGCGACAACAGTGTCTTTCCCGGCGACGCCGCGAGTATTTTTGCGAGCATTGCCACCAGTGACAAGCAGCGTGTCGATATCCGCGGAAACCATCATGGTCAGTCACTGCGTCTTGACGAGCGCAATGGTCAGGAGATTGCAGCTGAGCATTTGATTGAATGGCTCGCGCCACGCTTTCCCGCCGCTGCGGCTCAGTTGAAAAGCCCTTCCAAGAAGGAGGCATCATTATGATCGGCGTCCGTGATCCTTTGCCCGGCGTTGTCTATCCACCGCTTGACCGTCTGCGAACCTATGTCGAAAGCGGTGAGCTGTCCGAGACCAGTCTCATCGAAGCCCTGATGGCTTCGTTCGCAGACAATGCCGGTGCGCCGGCCTTATGCACTGCCGATGGCATTATCAGTTACGCCGAGTTTGATGAGCGGACTGATCGGTTTGCCGCCGCGTTGCTTGAAATGGGGCTCGTGCCGCTTGATCGGGTGCTCTTTCAGGCGGGTAACTCACCCGAGCTCATCATTGCCCTGATTTCCTGCCTCAAGGCGGGGTTGATCCCCACTTGCACGCTGGCACCCCATCGCGAGCGCGAGATTTCCTATCTCGGCCGGCATGTCGATGCGAAGGCGTTCATCGTACAGGGCGATGACGCGAAGTTCGATCTGGAGGCGTTTGCGCTGAAGATGCAGCCGGAGATTCCGACCGTTCGCCACGTCATCTCGTTCCGCGGGCGGCCGCGCGATGGTGTCGTTCGGATGGAAGACCTGATTGCTGCGACCGATGCGGCGAAGGCATATGCGACGGTCAGGGCCGTGCCGAGAGATGCTTACCAGGTTGCGGTCTTTCAGTTGTCAGGGGGTACAACCGGGGTTCCCAAGGTTATTCCCCGGATGCAGAACGACTATTTGCTCAATGCGACCCTGACCATCGAGGCCATAGGTTATCGGCATGACGATGTCATGTTTATGCCGATGCCGATGATGCACAACGCCTGCATGATTTGTTTCATCATGCCAGTCCTGTTGGTGGGTGCTGCATTCGTGATTCCTGAAGACCTGACGCCAGAGGCTTGGGCTGCAGCCTTCAAGCGCACGCCGCCCACCTATATCGGCGTGATCCGCCCGCTTTTGCCGCGACTTGAAGCTGCATTCGATCTTGAGCCCGCTGCGCTCGGGCATGTGCGCGCATTCTGGTCGGCGGATTCTGCCCGCACGTTGCGTGAGAAATATGATCGTCCAACTTACGCCCTGTTCGGAATGTCCGAAGGCATGAATATGTACTGTCGCCCCGATGACTCTGAAGAGGCGCGCGACTGGACGGTTGGACGGCCTCTTTCCAGCTTTGATGAGGTGCGGCTTGTTGTGCCGGGGACAATGGACGAGGTCGCCGATGGCGAGATCGGTGAAATGATTTGCCGTGGGCCGTATACGGTATCGGGCTACTTCAATGCTCCCGAGCGTAACCGCGACGCCTTCACGCCCGACGGCTTCTACAAGCCAGGCGATTTACTGGTTCGTCGTGTTATCGACGGCAAGCGCTACTACGCCTTTGCTGGACGGCTCAAGGATGTCGTCGATCGCGGAAGCGAAAAGATCAACTGTGAAGAAGTCGAGCTTGCAGTTTCAACTCATGTCGCTGTTGCCGGATGTGCTGTCGTGGGTATGCCTGACCCGATTCTGGGTGAGCGGGTCTGCGTTTATGTCGTGCTACGAGGTGGGCATCAGGCGCCAAGCGTCAGAGATTTCCAGGTACACATGGAGGGGTTGGGTCTGGCCAAGTTCAAATGGCCTGAGCGAGTCGTGACGATCGACGCGCTGCCGCTAACCAAGGTCGGAAAGATAGACAAGGCGGCGTTGCGAACAGACATCGCGAAGCGGCTCGAACAGCGCGACGTAGTTACTAACTAGCCAGACAGGAAGTGCCATGACCAAGCAACTGCTACTGAATGGTGTCCACCATACTGCCCGGCCTACCTGGAAGCTACGGGAGACACTCGAGTTTTATCGCGATGTTATTGGGCTGCCGCTTGTCCATTGTGTTTCGGCGCGAGGTTGGGGGCCATCGGAGCATCCCGATTTTCTGCATTTTTTCTTTGACAGTGGCAAAGGCAGCACCATTGCATTTTTCTACTATTTGGGGGACGAGCAGCCCGACCATCTCATTCACCGCCCTGAATATGACAATGATGCAATCCATACCGCCTGGCGCGTAGAGACGCGGGAAGAGCTGATGGCGTGGCGTCAATTGCTCGAGTCTCGGGGCGTGGATGTTCTGTATCAGATTGAGCACGAAGTGGTGGAGTCGATCTATTTTCGTGATCCAAACGGCTACTACCTCGAGATCGGGCGACCGGTACGGCCCTTCCAGCCGCTCGACATCTCGGACGCCGCATTGACGCTCGCCGCGGCTATCGCGGTTGAAGAGCAGTGCACGGGGCGGGGGCTGCGGATGGAGGATATCGAAAGTGTCTGGAAAGCCAAGGGCGCCATGCTCGATGCCAAAATGGAGCAAGCCGAATAATGGTCAGAATCTTCGTGCCGGACATTCCCGAATTCTTACCGCTAATCAACGGAGCGCTTACGGTTGCAAATTGCACCGTGCGTGAGCCTGTGAATGGCTATTGGCGAATTGAGTCGGATGATCAGATCCACTTCGAGCGCAGGGCCCTCGGACTAGGTCCGGCGCTCTGGAACAGTGCGCTGACGGGCGGCTTTTGCGGTCGCATCCTGGAATATGGTCGCGACACTATGCGCATCGAAAATGAGGTATCAGAGTCATGAAGATCGTGGTCTATGGAGGTGGTCCATCCGGGCTGTATTTCGCGCTTCTGGCTCGTAAAAGGCTGGGTGCGGATGTGACGGTTTATGAACAGAATCCGCGCGACGCCACCTATGGTTTCGGCATCGTGCTGGCCGACCGAGGCATGGATCGAATGAAGCAGGCGGACCTTGAATCTTATGATGAGATCATGCGGTCCTGCTTTATCTCGCGGCACCGCGTGGTGATGCATAAAGGGGAGGAGATCTTTATCGAGGGTGGCGGCTACGGCGCGGCGATTGCGCGCTTGCGGTTGCTGCAGATCCTTCAGGATTGTGCCGAGCGCGCTGGCGTCGTTGTCAATTACGGAAGCCGGATGGAGGCGAAAGACTTGCCCGAAGCCGATCTGGTCGTGGGTAGCGACGGCGTCAACTCCGCTCTTCGCAATGGCTTTTTGGAGGATTTCGGAACAACCACCTATTCGTTAACCAACAAGCTTGCCTGGTATGGCACCGAGGCAGCCTTTCCTTATCCGGTTCTCAGCTTCAAGACGACTGAGTTGGGTCATTTCTGGGCGGTGGGCTATTCCTATACGGAAAAAATGAGCACCTTTGTCGCGGAATGCGACGCCGAGACTTGGGAGAAATCCGGTCTGAGTCAAATGACCGAACAGGAAAGTGCACGGTTTACCGAGCAGATGTTCGCGAAGGAATTGAAGGGGTTGTCGCTGGTCTGCAATAAGTCAATGTGGCATAGCCTCCCGGTCACCCGAGTGCGTAACTGGTCGGTCGGCAACAAGGTGTTGATTGGGGACGCGCTGCATAGTGCGCATCCTAGCATCGGTTCCGGTACCCGTATCGCCATGGAGGATGCCATTGCTCTGGTCTCGGTCCTGGAGAGCAATACGGACGTTGCTTCGGCACTCGTAGCCTTCCGTCAAGAGCGCGAGCCTGCAAAACAGAAGCTGGTCAGTGCGGCGGAGAAAAGCTTTACCTGGTATGAGCATGTCGTGTCGAAGCTCGACCTTAGCCCGATAGCGCTTGTGTTCGACTACATGAGGCGCACCGGCCGGGTGGATGAACAGCGTTTGACCAATGAATTCCCTCATTTTATGGCTCGCTATGGTCAAGAATGGCAGGCTTCCCTGGCGGCGTCCGAGGGTGCGAGCAAGAAGGAAAGCATTGTTCATTGAGTCGTCTGAATGCCCTGCACCGTTCGTGGGTAAGTCTTGCGAAGTCTCATCCCTGGATAAAGGAAAATATGATGTTGCTGATAGTTGGCGAGGTCCGTTTGCCGGTAAACAAGGTCCAGGCAGCGAAGCCTGCGATGGAGCGCGTGATTACAGCCAGTCGGGAGGAGGCTGGGTGTCTGGACTATACGTATGCTGAGGACGTTCTTGATCCTGGGCTGATTCGGATTAAGGAAACCTGGTTGAGCAAAGCTGCATTTGACGAACATTCGGCGTCGTCCCATATGGCACAGTGGCGATCGAGTGAGGCTGCGGGCTGGATTACCCATCGAAGATTCCAGATATTCGAGGTCGACGATCCTTCGTCTGTTTGATTCCGATAGCCGTTTAATCGACGGCCGCCATAGAGTCACAAACGCGTCCAGTCTTGCCAAAGTTGCCCGGCAATCGGGCGGTCGTGCGCGTTCTTACCTGCGATGCCGTTCCAGGCATGCATGCTGTCCGCAGCTTCGGTCAAAATAATCTCCCCGTTCGTTTACCGCTATTCGCAGCGGTGGACGGGCGAGGGTCGGCTCTCGTTAATTCCTTCAGCCAACTCTAGTGGGTGATGACCTTGCATGCCCGCTATGGGGTTGAGTGGACAGCGGATGAGGTCGCATCGATTCGTTGATATTATTTGACTGGGGTATCAACAATGTTGTGTCGCGGATTATCGATAAGGGAGTGACTCCTTTATGCCTTTATTTGCGCGGTAAGGTACCGTCTTTACGAGCTGTATCCAAATTATGAGTTTGTGGTGAATCATTCTCAAATGAGCTCGTGACACACCTTGTTCAGATAATATTGACATCCCTAAAAAATAGATCTAGCTTGTCTTCTATGCAATATCATGCGCTGGTTAGCAGACGCAGATGTGCTGCTCATAATAAAAATAAGATGGAGACGAAAAGTGACTCTATTCGTGAAGTACCGTGTAGCCGTGCGTGAACCTGTTACACACCTCGAAAATGCCTGTTCCGTGACCGCGCGATCGCGCGAAAACTCCCATCCCTTTCTATTGCTCATCGCGCAGCACGCTCCAGCTGGAGTGGGGGCCCACGCGCAGCAGAGTTCCTTCATCCGCATGAAGCCCCGAGGCCGATCCCTTTCCGTTGTATGGGTGAGGGGTGCCGGTTTTTCGAGTGCCTGGTCTTTCGTATTACAAGCTCTGCGCGGGCTCGAAACGGGCCTTGTAGTTCCGGCCCGATAACCCCGAACGGTTTTTATAGCGGCGATTGACCCGTTGGGAATCCGATCGGTCCTTTGAGATAAAAAAAATAAGAAGAGGGTGGAAACGATGGCGCGAAAAACAGGTTCGGCCTACTGCGGTAGGTACGTCAAACAGACGATCTCAGTGTTGACATGCTGCGGGCTGCCGTTTGCGGCATCGGCGTTTCAGCTCAAACTTGAAGATCCCGACTGGACTGCCCGGTGGGACAACACCCTTCGTTACAACGTGGGCGTGCGGGCTCAAAAGCAGGACCAAGGGCTACTCAACAACGCGCGCTACGACGATTCTGATTCGAAGTTCGATCGAGGTGACGTGGTCACCAATCGCATCGATGTGATGAGTGAGTTCGACTTCAAGTACAAGAAGCGGTATGGCGGTCGCGTCAGCGCGGCGGGCTGGTACGACGACGCCTACAGGGATACCGACGTCAAATCCAACCCGGCGTTCGGAAATACCAGCACGGCCTATCCGGGTGCTCGATACTCCTCATACACCGAACGCTGGAATCGCGGCCCGTCCGGGGAGCTTCTCGATGCGTTTGTGTTTGGCCGTTTCGATGTCGGGAGCGTGCCAGTGGATGGGCGATTGGGGCGTCACAACCTCTACTGGGGTGAGTCGATTTTCTCGTTCGTACATGGCGTTTCGTACTCCCAGGGGCCTGTGGATCTTCGTAAGCTCGGCAGTACGCCGGGTGCAGAAGCAAAAGAACTCTACTTGCCACAGAATCAGATCTCAGGCGAAGCCCAGCTGGCTGACAATTTCAGTGTGGGTGCGCAGTACTTCTTCGAATGGGATCCGTCGAGGTTGCCTGATGGTGGAACCTATTTGGGCGCGGTCGACTTTTCCTCATTGGGCGGCAATACCTATGTGGTCAATCCCGCAGCGGCTGCGGCGATTGCGTCCGGAGCCGGGCTGCCTCCCGGCTCGATCGGTCCTGTGCCTTTTCTAGGTGTGCAAGACCGGCCCAAGAACAGTGGCGACTGGGGCGTCAAGGCATCCTGGCGTCCCGAGGTGCTGGACGGTGCGCTCGGCTTCTACTACCGCGAGTTTACCGACCGCTTCCCGCAGTACGTATTAGGTGGCTTCCAGGAGTCGGGCCTTCCAACGGATTTGCGGTTGTCTTACTTGCGAAAAACGAAGCTTGCAGGGATCAGTCTCAGTAAAGAAGTTGGCGGTCTGAGTGTGGGTGCCGAAATGGTCTATCGCATGGACACTGGCCTGCTCAACGGCGATGCAACGCTGGTTGGTGATGAGCCTCGTGGTGACACCTTTCACGCACTGGTTAACGTGCTGGGGCTGATGCCTGGCAATGCGGTTTTCGACAGCGCCAGCTACGTCGCCGAGTTGACCTACAGTCGGTTGCAAAAGGTGACGAGCCACGCAGAAAATTTCAGCGGCGTTGGCTATGGCGGGTGCCCGACCAACGACAAATGGGACGGTTGTGCAACACGTGACGCCTGGGGGTTGGCACTAGCCTTTACGCCGGTGTGGTACCAGGTTTTTCCCGGTATTGATCTCAAGGCGCCGTTGTTTTTGCAGACGGGTTTGAAGGGTAATTCACCGGTGCCTTTCGGGGGCAACCAGGGGGCAGGCTCCTACAGTATCGGCCTGACCGCAGACGTGCGCAGCAAGTACAACGTCAGTCTTCAGTACAACGGTTATCTGCTCAAGACCAAGGAAGGCGTCGTCAACGGTTTACCTGCGGTGAGTTCAGTCAATGGCGTCGGTAACACCTTCGACGACCGTGGCTGGGTTTCGCTCACCCTGAAAACCACATTCTGAGTCGCGAGGAGGTATCAACATGAAAAAGTTAATTTTACCGTTCGCCTGGCTGTTGATTGCATCTGCAGGCGTTGCCCAGGCGGCTGTGCCTGCCGACGAAGCCAAACAGCTTGGCAGCGCACTCACGCCGTGGGGAGCTGAGGTCGCAGGTAACAAGGACGGCAGCATCCCGCCCTATACCGGTGGCCTGCAAAAGTCTCCCGCGGAATTCAAGGAGGGCAGTGGGATCTATCCAGATCCGTATAAGGACGACAAACCGCTGTTCTCGATTACTTCCAAAAATATGGCGCAGTACGCCGACAAGCTGACCGAGGGTCAGAAGGCGCTGCTTACGCGTTACCCCGACTATAAGATGGACGTTTATCCGACTCGCCGGTCCGTGGCGATGCCGCAAGCGGTGCTTGACGCATCCGTCAAGAACGCCACGCGCACACAGACGACCGGTAATGGCGTCGGAATCACTGGCGCCGAAGGCGGCACACCCTTCCCGATACCCAAAACTGGCCACGAGGTGATGTGGAACCACCTGCTGGCTTACGGGGGTGATGTTGCGGAGTTCACCTCCAGCAATTTCTATGTTGACCAGTCCGGCCGCAAGACCAGTACCGGTAACTCGCAAATGCGCTACGAGTATCCTTACTATCAGCCGGAGAACCCGGAGCGAAGCACCTACTATCTCAAGCAAAACACCAGTGCGATGGAGCCTGCAGCGCTGGCAGGGCAACAGTTCGTGATTCTCGATCCGCTTGACTTCACTACCGGTGATCGCCGTGCCTGGCAATATGTGCCTGGGCAGCGTCGAGTCAAAGTGGCTCCGGAGCTGGCTTACGACACTCCGTTTCAAGCGGGTGCCGGTATGGTCACACTGGATGATGTTGGCGTGTTTTCGGGGCGTATGGACCGTTACGACTTCAAGCTGATTGGCAAGAAAGAGGTGTATATCCCCTATAACCTCTACAAGCTTTATGGGGCATTGCAGTCCAATAGTTTTGAGAAGGGGATGGAGGCTGTTGGGTCACCCAAGTTTGTGAACCCCGACTATATGCGCTGGGAATTGCACCGCGTCTGGGTGGTGGAGGCCACGTTGTTGCCAGGCAAGCGCCATCTCTATTCGAAGCGGGTTTTCTACTGGGATGAAGACAACGCAGGCGCTGGTATGTCCGATCAATACGACAACGCCGGCAAGTTGCTGCGGGTCAACCTGACCATGTCGATCCAGCTCTATGACAAAGTGATTCCGTATGCGATCCCATGGCTGGTTTATGACCTTTCCAACAACGTCTATGTCATGTGCGGCATGCCGAGCAACGGACCGATCAAGGCAGGATTGAAAGGGCCGATGGCGGCGGATACCTGGAGCAAGGGTGACTGGTCCCCTGATGCGATCGCGGCGCGAGGGGTCCGTTAACCATGTTTGGTGAATACACGATGTGCCGATCGGCGGCATGGCCGAGAAGAGCGGGAATTGTTGCCTGGCTGATGGGGAGGTTTGCAACCCTCGTATGGTGTGCTCTGTGGGCATTTGTGTTGCCGCTGAGTGCTGCGAGCGGTGGGCAGACGGTGCTTGAGCCGGTACAGGTTCCTGCAATGAGCAGTCGTCTGGCCACGACGGCTCCGATAATCGCGGTGACTGTCGCTGGAACTCGAATCGTCGGGGTCGGTGTTCGGGGCCATATCGTGTATTCGGATAATCAGGGTCTGGAGTGGACGCAGGCACAAGTGCCGGTGAGTGTGGATTTGGTCAGCGTCCAGTTTCCGACTCCGCAGATCGGTTGGGCCACGGGTCATGACGGCGTTGTGCTCAAGAGCGCTGACGCCGGGAGTACCTGGAAACGGGTACTTGATGGGCGACGCGCGGCGCAACTCATGCTCGATTATTACGCGGCGCAACCCGCTGACGACCCGCGCATGCAGGCTGCGCTCGCCGAGTCCCGGCGCTTTGTGAAGGAGCAGGGGGCCCGCCCCTTCCTGGATGTCTGGTTCAGTGATGCAAATGAAGGATTCATCGTTGGTGCATGGGGTCTGGTGCTGCACACCACAGACGCCGGAGCGACGTGGACACCTTGGATGCATCTGGTCGACAACCCTGGCACCGGGCATCTTTACGCGATTCGCTCCATAGGATCGGAGTTTTGGATCGCCGGCGATCAAGGTTTGTTGTTGAAGCTGGACTCTGCCAGTGGGCGCTTCATCAGCACTCAACCACCGGAGGGCGGTAGCCTTTTTGGCGTGATCGGTACGCCAGACTTTGTGCTGGCTTACGGTCTGCTGGGCCGGGCCATCGTGTCGCGCGATGGTGGCAAAACGTGGGATCAATCATCCGGCCTTGGTGCGTCTTCGGTGACCGGGGGGGCTGTGCTTGTCGATGGGCGGGTGGTGCTGGTTGATGGTGGTGCCGGTCTGTGGGTCAGCGACGACAACGGCCGTCATTTTTCTGCGTGGCACATAGGTGCTGCGCGACCGTATACCGGAGTTGTCGATGCTGGTGGCAAGACCTTGGTCTTGGCCGGTCTTGGCGGCGTGCGCGCGCTTAGCAGCGTTACTCCTTGAATAGGCCTTTACAGACATGACTGCCGATATAAACCTCAATGCTATGCCTGTGGTGAAACGGATTGAAGACTTTGACACTCAATCGGGAAATTGGCTTGAGCGACTGATCTTTAACAATCGCATACCGGTGCTGCTGCTTTGCCTCGTGATCTCGATCTTGCTCGGCTGGCAGGCACTGCATTTGCGCGTGAATGCCAGTTATGAACAGATGCTTCCGCAGTCGCATCCCTACATGCAGAACTACCTGGCTCACCTGCGGGATCTGAGTGCGCTGGGCAATACCGTGCGCATCTCCGTGGAGAACACCGATGGCGATATCTTTGATCCGGCCTACCTGGAAGTGTTGGCCAAGGTGACAGATAAAGCCATGGTCACCAAGGGCGTCAACCGCGGCTGGGTAAAGTCGCTTTGGTTGCCTACGGTGCGTTGGACAGACGTGATTGCGGAAGGTTATGCCGGTGGACCGGTGATGCCGGATGGTTTCGACGGCTCACCATTGATGATCGAGAAACTTCGGCTCAACGTGCAGCGTGCCAACCTCGTTGGCCAACTCGTGTCACCTGACCTTAAGTCGAGCATGATTGTGATACCGATGCTGGACTATGATCCTGACACCGGAGAGCCGCTCAACTATGAGGAATTTGGTCGGACGGGGATTCAGGCTTTGCTTGCACTTCAGACCGACAAAATCAAGATTCATGCAGTTGGCTTCTCCGTGCTGATGGTCGAACTTATCCAGGGCCTCTATAAGGTCATGGTGTTTTTCGGGGCTGCAGTGGCCATCGCCGGGGTGATCATCTATTCCTATAGTCGCTGTCTGCGCAGCACTTTCGTACTCGTCGGGGTTTCGGTGCTTGGCGTGGTCTGGCTGTTGGGATTGATTGGGTTGCTCGGGCGCGAGTTGAATCCTTATTCGATTCTGGTGCCGTTTCTGATCTTTGCCATTGGCATCAGTCATGGCGCACAGAAGATGAACGGGATCGCCCAGGACGTTGCCCGCGGTACGCACCGATACGTTGCGGCGCGTTATACGTTTCGCCGCCTGTTTCTGGCCGGCCTGACTGCGTTGTTGACCAATATCCTGGGCTTTGCAGTGCTGATGGTGGTGGATATTCCGGTCATTCGGGAGATGGCCTTTATCACCAGTATCGGCGTAACGATATTGATTTTAACCAAGTTGGTGTTGATCCCTGTTGCCTTCTCTTACATCGGTGTGAATCACCATGCAGCGATGCGCCGCCTGGCTCTGGATTCAGAGCAAGCGTCTGGACAAGGCTTGAAAGGGTTGGGGTTGGCCACCCTCACTCGCTTCACCGAGCGGCGCTGGGCTATAGCTGCCCTTGTGGTGGCAGCGGTGCTGGCCGGTTCAAGCTGGCTGATCAGTCGCGACTTGAAGGTTGGGGATCTGGATGCGGGAGCCCCCGAGTTATGGCCCGACTCGGTTTACAACCGGGATGTCGACTTTGTGAACCGAAACTTTGGTTTATCGAGCGATCAATTTGCAGTGATCGTAAAAACATCAAAGAACGGTGGCCAGGAATACGACACTCTCGCAGAGATGGATCGCCTCGGCTGGCTGTTGCAACAAGATCCGGATGTGCAAGGCGTGTCCTCGATTGCAGCGGATGTGCCGTTCGTCAACATGGGCCAGTTTGAGGCCAATCCTAAATGGCTTACCATTCCGCGAAATAGCAATGCTGGCGTGGCGGTCTTTAACATCTATACGCAACGCGGTCTTGAGCTGGTAAATGCCGATTATTCGGTTATGCCGGTTATTGCTTATCTGACGAACCATAAGGCTGAAACACTGGCCCGTATGCTGAAAATCGTCGAAGACTTCGCGCGAACACATGACTCCGACACGATACAGTTCCTGCCAATCGCAGGGACCGCCGGCGTCGAGGCCGTGACCAATACAGTGGTGCGTAAAGCGCATGGTGAAATGCTGTTATTGCTCTATAGCGCCGTTGCGTTGCTATGTTTTGTCACATTCCGCAACTGGCGAGCAGTGATCGTCGCACTCATTCCGCTGCTTATTACCGCAGTGGTTTGTGAGGCGCTGATGGTCAAGGCCGGTATCGGTTTGAAAGTGGCGACGCTACCCGTGCATGCACTCGGTGTTGGGGTTGGCGTCGACTACGCTCTCTACCTTCTTAGCGTGCAACTCGTCATGCAGCGTCAAGGTGCAACCCTGGCTCAGGCGTATGGGGCGGCTGTAGGTTTTACCGGGAGAGTGGTTGCGTTAATTGGTGTAACAATGGCCGCAGGGGTGATTACCTGGATGTGGTCTCCGATCAAGTTTCAGGCCGATATGGGGCTGTTATTGGCGTTCATGTTCGTCTGGAACATGATCGGAGCTTTAGTGCTGATTCCAGCGCTGTCATATTTTTTGTTGCGGCGCGTCCGGCCAGTAGGTCCAATCCAATTAAAGCACCCGTCGCCGCATTGGATCTGAGGTTCTGTAACGGTTTGACCATCAGGAAATGTGATTAATCAGAGTGGAGTTTCAGCCTCCTGACGCATCCGAGTCTGCGGTGGAGGAGGCTGTAACGATTTCCGAGCTCAGTACCCAGGAGCTAGTGAGACGTATCAACCTGGTAGCGGGGCGCGCCTGACGGCCTATGCAGTGCAGTACCTCCGCAGGTCCGCCCCATATACCCTTCTCATCTCATCTCAGCGCTTAGGCTGAAGGCGTCTACCCTAATATTCATCGAGCCAGCCGAGCAATCTGCTCCGCTTGCGAATCTTGTCGCGTGCCTCAACGGCATGTCGCCCCTCTATCTGGAGTCAGGTACCAATGCCAGCATCTGTGTGGCTGATTGATTCAAAACACAGCAATTTGGATAGACGACGGCTTTTGGATGGGGGGAGGGTACGACGATGACGGATCGGGTAGCGATTGTTGAAAAAAGAAGGGTGCGCCCATGACCTGTCTCATTTGTGCAGGAATCGCCGAGCGCATTATGTGTGATGGTGATTGGGAGGAGCGAGACTGTCCATCCTGTGGGCGTTACCGGGTTTCTGATGTCCTCGTATTAACCTTGATGGAGCAGGGGCAGATTTTTGATGTGAGCAAAATGAGGGTTTGGCTTGCAGGCAAGCGCAGGGATGGCGGGATACCTTGCATTGAGATCCATGAGGCGCTGCTGATGCCATAAGCAGCGCTTCCTGGCTGTCACCAATGGATGAAGGCGCTACCTCACAGAACGCACACCCTGGAAAATGCCCGTGAACTGTTCAACCAGGCGATAGATTAGCGCTGTCGGCGACAGTTTTTTCAGATGCGAAACGCGCTGATCAGTTGTTTGAGTTGGAGCACCTGCGATGAGAGTTGGCGACTCGCGTGTTCAGTCTGACAAGTACCTTCGGCAGTACGTTCGCCGGCACGGTTGATCTCCACGATGTTCTGATCGATATCATGGGCAACAGCCGTCTGCTGCTTTACTGCCGCGGCGATTTGCTGGTTCTGATCGACGATCATCCCCATCGCGCCAAGAATATTCTCCAGGGCCTGCTGGACTTTCTCCGACTGGCTGACTGTGCCGTTGGCCATCTGATGGCTGACGTTCATGGCCTTCACTGCCGCGCCCACGCCACCCTGAATCCTGGAAATCATCTGCTCAATTTCTTCCGTGGACTGCCGAGTACGCTTGGCCAGTGTTCGCACCTCATCAGCCACTACAGCGAAACCACGACCCTGCTCACCCGCGCGGGCGGCCTCGATCGCCGCATTCAAGGCCAGCAGATTGGTTTGCTCGGCAATATTCTTGATCACTTCAAGCACAAGGCTGATGGACTGACTGTCGCTGGCCAGTTGATTGATCACCAATGCTGACTGATCTATCTCGCTGGCGAGCTGGGCAATACTGCCTTGCTGGGATTGCACTAGCCTGCGTCCACTGACCGTCTCTTCATTGACGCTGTGGGCACTACTGACCGCCGCGGCAGCACTACGCGCTACTTCCTGGGCTGTGGCTGCCATCTGGTTCATGGCCGTGGCAACTTGCTCGATCTGGCTACGCTGCCTGGCGACGGCCTGATTGCTCACCGCGGAAATCGACTCCACTTGTGCTGCTTGCTGCTCGACTTCAATTACTGTCTTGCTGACCAGTTCGATCAGGTCATGAATCTTCACCACCGTTCCATTGAATACCTGCCCCAATTCTCCCAGCTCATCATGGCTCTGGGCGGTGAAGCTCACGGTCATGTCTCCGGCTGCGACCTTGTTCATCACCTCACCCAATCTTTTCAGGGTGGTGCGCGTTGAGACATAGAAACCACCGTAGAGGTAGACGATCAGTAGGAATACGCTGGACAGGGCGACCACCAGTAGCAGCATATGCAGACGATTCTGTTCCAGGCGTTGCTGCAGCTCTTGGTCGAGGAAGGCCAGGGTTGCATCATTCAATTGGTAGGTTTTCTCCATCAAACCTGTGACCTGGTCATAAAACGCTTGCCAGGGTGTATCCAGAGTGTCAGCCATGACCACCTGTTTTTCGAACACCCCAGTGCTCTGCTTGAGTGTCGCCTTGCTGCCGCTGGCCAGTTGATCCAGGGCGTCACGGGCGGACTTGCTAGCCCCCAAAGCATCCTGCAATCTCAAATCATATTCGCCTTGTAGCTTCTCGAGTTGCTGGAGCAGTTCATCGAAACGGCTGCTGGCTGACGAAAGGAGAAAGCCCTGACCTAAAGAAGAAGCCCCCATCGCCCGACCTTTGCCGATGGTCTGAGTGATCAGTGGCGTAGCACTGGTAATCAAATCACTCATCTGGCGCACTTCGCTCTTGCTGTCCTGATTGAGCCTGGCCTGGCTGGCGACGATTTTGCTCAATATCTGCGCGCTACCGAGCAGCTTTTCGATCTGTGTACTTCTACTCAGCAAGGACTTATCTACTTGCTGCGCCCGAAACGCTGCAACCATCTCGTCGCGTTTACTATTAAAAGTGGCGATTTGCTCCGGATCGATGCTGACCGCCGTCAGGCCTTGCAGGTGATTCAAAATGGTCTGTTCGAGGCTATTGACTTTCGATTCAATATCACCGGCCTTACCCAATTGCCCCAGATTTGCATTGATTTCGACTAGATTTCCCAGGGTTTCCAGGTCCCTGCGTAAGGTCAGGCTGGCACTTAGCAGGTCGAGACTTTGCAGTTCAACACGAGTGCTCAGGAACTCAGCGTAAGAATCGCGGACCAGGTAAAAACTGATCACCAGCATGGGTACGAAAAACAGAATACTGATCAGGCTGAACTTCATACCAAAGCTCAGGCGATTCATCAGCTCGATGGCCGGATACAGCAGGCGCTTCACAAGACGTCTCCCTTTCGTTTTTATTTTTATGAGCTGTCGTCAGACAGGGCGTATCAGCATTTTTCTGTCTGTTGAACTACCTGTTAAATTTATATACCAGTTAATTTGATCTGGTCAATAATCTTCGATATGGTTTGGCGCAATGCGGGTCTGTAGTATTGGCTTTTTTGGCAGAGGGTCGATCGTCGGTTAGTAACCAAAAGATCCTGTAATACTGATATCGGTATCAATAGATTTAGAACCGCTCATCTCAACGTTAACCAGCCCATCATTCAGCACGGAAATCATCTATGAAGCCGTCCATCAGTGACATCGTTGAAGTCAACCAGCTTTTATCCCTTTGGAGTCACCTCGTTGACAGGCGCGCATGGCACCGTTTTGATGAGGTGCTTACCGACGATGCGCTCTATGACTGCAGCATTTTCGGATATACACCTGTTTCGGGTATTGACGCGATTCGAGGGATGTTTGATCAGGAAGGCCATGCACGGGCGCATCACACGACCAATGTGTATGTGCAAGATGGGCCAGGAGACGAACTCATCGCGGAGTCTAAAGGTCTGGGGCTGCTGGCTAATGGGGCATTCGCAAGCGTTACCTTCCTGGACAAGCTTCGGCCAACCCAGGCGGGTTGGCGTTTAGCGAGTCGCGTGCTGAAAATCGAACCTGTGCCCTATTCAGATGACTGATTCGGTCATTGCTGTCAGTACCGATAAAAAACTGACCCACCCTACCTGTTCGGTTCTGGGGTGAGATGGAGCGAAATTCACGGGGGGGGGGGGCGGGGCGGCGTTGTGTGTGACGCAGTCGAGCCTATGATCGGCACGCCGCCGACCAGCCTGTTCGAGTTTTTGATCGAACACCGACTCGATTGCTGGCCAGCAGGAACGGGTTGCGATGCGTCGGGTCGATAATCTAGTTTTCTTGTGTCTGCGCAGAGATGATACAGCCGTCGGAGCCACAGACTTCGCCCGTCGCCATGCTCGCGACTTCCTGAGGGCGGGCGTCCCATGCCTGCTGCAGTGCGGTAAGAAACGCAGAACTGGGCTGCGCACCGGAGAGCGTCTGTCGGCCAGCGATCCGGAAGAACGGAACGCCATTGTCTCCAAGCGCCCGGGCGACACGCAGGTCCTCATCGACCTCCGCCGTGTAGGTATTTCCATTGAGCACCGCAGCGCAGGTATCCGGTTCGAGGCCGATTTCGGCAGCGAGCCGAAGCAGGGACGTTCGATCAAACAAGGACGCCCGCTCTGAAAAGTTGGCCCGATAGAAGCGCTCCACCGCCTGCTCCTGCAAGCCTTGGGTCGTCGCGTGTTTCACAAGACGATGAGCGTCGAGCGTGTCGCCCGTGAGCGTGTCGACAAGATGGTAGGTCAAGCCTTCCTTCGCAGCCTCGCCTTCCACATGATCCAGCATGGCTGTGACCTGCTGCGCGGAGCTCAGTCGCTGTAGGAGCACCTCCCGCGCAACCCTTGGAGAAGCGCCAGGCATCAGCCGAAACGAGCGATGCACGATTTCCACATAGTCGCGCTGAGGGAGCTCGGCCAGCGCACGCTCAAAACGACGCTTGCCGATCCAGCACCATGGGCAGATCAGATCCGACCAGATTTCAACGGTGAGGGCTTGGGTCATGATTCGTGTTTCCTGATGGTGGGGTTGCGGGTAGATGACGCTGCCAGGTTGCGTGTCCGATCCGAGCTCCACCTGGTCGGCCAGTGCGACCTCTTCGAGCAGTTCGGGGATGCGCTGTGCGGGGTCGACGGCAAGGTTAACCGTGCCCCACGTCCGCAAAGGTGTAGACACCGATTTCCATCAGCGGTCTTACCTGGATAGGCTGACCGGTCAGGTCGTGAGCGGCCAGCGGCCGTAAGGCGATGCTTTCGCCCGTGCGGCGTTCTGGGTGAAGTACGACAGGACAATCAGAACGAGCCCGATGAGGGCTGGCACGAAACCGCCGTCACCTGCGTTGGCATGTGCCGACACAGCCAGCAGCAAATGAAAGAACATGCCCGCATAAGTGAGATCGACCAGCGCGATCACCGGACGCCAAAGGATGACGACCGCTGCCGTGAGCTTGACGATAGCAAGGATGGGTACGAGGTAGCCGGGAAAACCGAGCTGGCCCCATATCGCTTGAACCTGCGTGGTGGCGCTCAGATAGAACACACCACCCGCCAAGTACAAGAGTGCCAGGAGGGCGGTGCTTCCCCAATAGATACGTTTCTGCGACATTTTTTCTCCAAAGGTCTCAATAAGAGGGCTGCACAAAGTTTGCGCGCTGCGTTGCTTGAAGCAGGGCCTTGCGATTCAGTCCTCTGTGCTTTCGAGGGACGGATAGTCGGTGTAGCCCACTTCGTCCTTCTCGCTGGCGTAGAAGGTTGCGAAGTCGGGTGGGTTCAGTGGGACGCCGCGATAGAAGCGTTCCGGCAGGTCTGGAGTGGTCAGGAAGGGAACGCCGTAGGCCACCAGGTCGGCATCGCCCGCCATCAGTGCGCTCTCGCCGGACGCGGCATCGTAGCCGCCATTGACGATCAGGCTGGCCCCGAAAACCTTTCGCAGGTGCGGTGTAACTCTTTCCACCGAAGTAGGCGCCGCCGCTGGGCCGGCGATCGCCTCGCCGACATGCAGGTAGGCGATACACAGCGCGCTCAACTGGCGCGCGAGATGGCTGAAAGTCGCCACCGGGTTGCTGTCCGACATGGAGTGCAGGGGCAGGGTCGGCGTGACCTTGTAACCCACGCGATGGGCGCCGAACACCTTGATGACGGCTGCCGTGACTTCCAGCGGGAAGCGCGCGCGATTCTCGATGCTGCCACCGTAGCGGTCGGTGCGTTGGTTCGAGCCGTCGCGCAGAAACTGATCGAGTAGGTAGCCGGTCGCGCCATGGATCTCCACGCCATCGAAGCCTGCTGCCTTGGCGTTGATCGCCGCCTGGCGGTATTGCTCGACGATGGCGGGAATCTCCTCGGTTTCCAGCGCCCTTGGCACGACGATCGGCTTCTTGCCCTGGGGCGTGAACACTTCACCCTCGGCCAGCAGCGCGGAGGGTGCGATCGGCAACTCGCCGCCGTGGAAGTCGGGATGCGAAATGCGACCAACATGCCATAACTGGGCGAAGATCCGACCGCCGACGGCATGGACCGCCTCGGTGATGCGTCGCCAGCCTTCGACCTGCTCGGGAGAGTGGATTCCTGGCGTGCGGATGTAGCCGACGCCCTGTGGGCTGATCTGAGTGGCCTCGGACACAATCAGCCCCGCCGATGCGCGCTGCGTGTAGTAGGTCGCAGCCAGCGGACTGGGGACATTACCCTCAACCGCGCGGCTGCGTGTCATCGGCGCCATGACCAGCCGGTTCTTGAGGGTGAGATCCCCCAGTTGATAGGGGGACAGCAGTGTGGCGAGGTCGGTTTGCGACATATCGAAGAAATCCTTTACGAAAATAAAAACAGATCAGGCGCCGATCGCGTCCCTGGCCGCCAGCAGGGCGGCGCGGTGTTCAATCAGGAACTCGCGCAGGCTGCGCGCTGGCTTGCCGGTCAGGCGCTCCACGGTGTTACCGACGACATCGACGCCGCCTTGGCGGGTGTTCACGTCGATCGCGACGAGCAGGTCGATCAAGGCGGGCGCAATCCCGGCGGCCGCTAGGCCATTCCTCAGATCCGCATCGCTCACGGGAATCAGCGCCACCGACGCGCCGAATACCTCATTCACGATGGCGGCGATCTCCGCCGGCGTTAGTGCGTCGGGTCCCGTGACCGGAAGCCGGCGGCCTTCTTCCGCAGTCGTGGTCAACGCCGCAGCAGCGGCTCGGGCAAGATCGTCGCGCCAGACATGGGCGGTCCGCCCTTCGCCGGCGGCCGTGAACCACTGCCCGCAGGCCAATACCTGTGGCAGCCACATGAACACGCTGTCGGCATACCAACTCGGGCGCAGGATGGTGAAGGGGACACGGCTGCCCTCGATGGCCTGCTCGGTGCCGTGATGGTCGGGCGCAAACGGAATCGACGAACCCGGCCCCGGGTTCAGCATCGAGGTGTAGACGATGTGCTTGACGCCGGTCTTCACCGCAGCCTCGACTGCGGCCAGATGCTGGTGCAAGCGGCGCGGCGGATCATCGGGCGTGTCGAGCACGGAAATGATCAGGATACGATCGATCCCCGCGAAAGCCCGATCGAGCGATGCCGGATCGTCGAAGTCGGCCCGCCTCACCTCCACGCCGCGCGCCGACAGATCGGCGAGGCCATCGGGATTGCGGGTTGTGGCGACGACGTTCGACGCGCCGCCCTCCAGCAGCAGTTCGACCACGCGGCGGCCCAGATGGCCGCTGGCGCCCGTCACCAATAAGGTGGGCGACTTTGCTTCTGTCATTGAGTTTTCCTCACCCAGGTATATGATTAAGTCTAGGTCTACTTTAGAGACCTATTTAATGGCTGCATAGGAGGCAGGTTTGGCTATCCAGGTAACAAAAAAGGAACCTACTGCGGTGAAGCATGCGAGGATCATCGAAGCTTTTCAGGCATTGGAGTCTTGGGGGGAGCACCAGGTGGAGTGCCCTGTGCGAGATGTGTTGGATCGGATCGGCGATAAGTGGAGCACCCTGCTGATCGTCGCCTTGGCCGGCGGCCCACGCCGTTTCAACAGCGTGCAGCGGCTCGTGCCCGACATCTCCAAGCGGATGCTGACTCAGACATTGCGCGGTCTCGAGCGGGACGGCCTCATCACACGCCACGTCTTCGCCACCACCCCCCCCAGCGTCGAGTACCGCCTGGCGCCCCTTGGGCAATCGCTGCTTGATCCGCTGGCCGTGTTGATCGCGTGGGCAGACGAGCGTCATGAGGATATTCGGCAGGCACGACAGCAGTTCGACGCGGGCTCTTCGGACGTCGGCGATGAAGTACCTGCGATTGCGGGCACGGTCTTCAAGACCACATAGCGGCACCTTGCATCAGTGGTGCGCGACCATTGGCCGGTGATGCCACGCTCGTGCCCGCCAGATCACTCTCATCGTGGACGCCGCACGCACCTTCCTTCCTGGCGAAATGACCTGACGAGAACGGCCATGCCAAGCGTTCCATGGGGTCTGAATTACCAGAGGCGCGTGCGACATCGGATCGCTTAGCCAAGCGAGGATCGGTGTTTCATCCGCTTAGCTTTGCGGAGCTTTCACCGCGGAGAGCATGCCAAGCACATTGGCATAGTTGCCATTGGCTTCTGCGTAGCGAACGAATTTGGCACTTTCCACGATGATTTCTTGTGGAGTGGGTTCAGTATGCAATTGGGCCAAAGTCTCAGTGAGGAAGTCTTCCAGCGGCATAGACTGTTCGTTGTCCTGCTGACCGAATAAGGTCGTGCGCACGCCTGGCGGCGCCACTTCGATCACGCTGACAGACGTATCGGCGAGCTGCACGCGTAGACTCTCCGTGAATGAATGGATCGCGGCCTTGGTGGCATTGTAGGTGGGGGTGGCAGGAAGCGGGACGAACGCGAGAGCGGAAGTGACGTTCACAATGACTGCATCATCCTTGCCCACCAGTTGCGGTAAGAAGGCGTACACCATCCGGATCGTTCCGAGGAGGTTGATGGTGACGGATTCTTCTGCGATTTTCTGGCTAGCCGGTTCGAGGACGTTTTCTCCCTGCATGATGCCGGCGTTATTGACCACGACGTTCAGATCAGGGTACTTGGCAGCCAACGTCTGGCTCGCCTGAGAGATGGATGCCTGGTCAGCGACATCAAGTTCGATTGCATCAATGCCCGGATGATCGGTGGTGATCTGATAGAGCAGTTCCTTGCGTCTGCCGGCGACGATCACCTTGTTGCCGGCCTTATGAAAGCGCAGCGCCAAACCGAGCCCTATGCCCGAGGTGCCGCCGGTGATCAGGATCGTATTGCCTCTGGTCTTCATGAGATAATTTCCGACTTTATGTTGTGGTTAAGATGGTGAATCGGACAGTTGTCCGTTTTCGAAGCGTAACGGACAGTTGTCCGGTTAGCAAGAGTGTCCCTTTCGGGAAGGAGGACGAGTGCCGCAACAGATGGACACACAGTCGCGTTCGGACGCGCTACAGAATCGTGAACGTATCTTGAAAGTGGCAATCACCGAGTTGACACGTTCGGCGGACGTACCGCTGAGCGCAATCGCAAAGAAGGCGGGTGTCGGGCAGGCTACCTTCTACCGTAACTTCCCCAATCGGGAGTCCCTGATAATAGAGGTCTACCGTTACGAGATGGAGCAGGTTGCCGATCTCGCAGCACACCTGCTCCAGACCTGCTCACCGGACCAGGCCCTGCGGGAGTGGATGGATCGTCTTGCCCAGTACGCCTTGACCAAGGCCGGTTTAGCCGATGCAATCCGCCAGGCCGCCAGTGCACGAGATTGTCCGGGAACATCTGGATATGCCCCGGTAGCCGCTGCGGCCAAACTCCTGCTCAGCGTTAACGAGGAGGCCGGCACCATTCGCCCCGGAGTTACTACGGACGACTTCTTTCTGGCTATCGCCGGTATTTGGCAGATCGATTCCGGTGGAGACTGGCAACCGCGCCTCACCCGGCTCATGGACCTTGTCATGGACGGACTGCGCGCGGGCGCGCCCGCGCGTTCCCTAGATCAGCGGTGAGGGGCTTGCTCTTTCAATGGTCGGCTTACCGAAAAACTGCCGAGTGAGTAGCTGGAAACCGTCGAAGGCGCGCGATTTTTTCAGTCGCAGCGTCCCGGGTCAGAAGAGTCGGGGTGTGGCAATTGAGGATAGAGTCATAGCTTCAGATTTTGATCAAACTATCTGAGGCTTTGTGTCAGTGACCAGTCGTGGGTTGATGACGACGGCGTTCCCATTCTTGAATGTCTATTGAGCACTTGAACTTAACGTCCGCTCGATGGACGAGTCAGGCCTCAGTGCTGGCCCGTCAGAATAGGCATGACCGACTGAGCATCGGCTTTCAGTGCGAAGTAGGTCCATATGCCTCCAAGAAGATCCGCTACTCCGAAGAGAACGATCATTGGACTGGCAAGGCCAACGACAGCGAAGGTAGTGAAGGCCACGAAGACAAGGAAGCGCGTGTACACCGAGGCTTCCAAAAATGGCTTGTTTTCGTGCTTGGCTGCGACCCACGCGTAGATGCCGATATTGAACGCGATAATGCCAACCACGTGAATCCAGACCTCGGAGGTTGGTGGAATCCGAAAGATCGCCAGCAAGAAGTTCGGCGCGACGACTAACACTGCACCCACGACGAACAAATAGATGGCGAAGACCTTGGCACTGAACGCAGACCTGGACATATTTTCCATTCCTTTAGTGATGAACGGCAGATGGAGCGAATGAGTCTTAGAGGCCTGACGTTTGGCATGAGAGGGCTGGGCCGGGCTTGCCGGAACTAGCCTCTCGATAGAAGGGCCGGACCTCGGGAGGCATACTGCGTTCTCAGCCCTTAGGGGCGGTAGCCAGAGGCCAACCGATGCGCGCCGCACGCAAGAGACTGGCCTTAACAACCAAGCGGTGAAATGGGGCAATGACGAAGATGTAGGCCCGGCCTAGACGGTTGTGGCACTGGACCACGGTTGAAACAACGAGTTGGCGGCTGCCTTCTGGCTCTGCCTCTCCAGAACATAGAACCGATATCCGGAAGTCGAGGTGCTTGTCGTCCTCTCCCAACACGATTTCAGTCTGGTTCGTGCTGTAGACCTTGAAGATTCCAATCCGATTAGCAAGTGATGCCAAGTGTTTGGCTGTCTTGAGACCAAAACCGGCAACGATAGTGTCTCGGACTTTCGTGAGCCATCCGATCCAGGCTGGCTGGTGGGAAAAGATGAATCGAGCTAGCAAATCTGGATTGCTGGATGTACCCGCAGGGAGCCGAATCGCAAAAGCGTCCGCCAGGTTCATCGACTTGTAAAGGTGGGTGATACCGGACCTCGCGGGGACTGGCACCGACGTAATGAGCTCGAACTCTCTGGGCATCGAGGATCTCTCCTGAGGTCTGACTACTGATTAGATGACATGCCATGTCGCGTTTCTGGTTGCGATGGCTTGTCGTATAACACTCCTTGTCGCCCTGTCAGTGCTTGTCTAGCTTAGAAGTGGTCGCGGCAAACGCGACATCGCCCTGAGAAACACGACAAGGGCGACGGCAAGCACTGCTGCCTTCCAGATTCGAAAGCAGCATCGGTACGCTACCCATTTGCCATCACTGTGTCCACCAGCGGCATGTTCGGTGCTGACGACCGCAATGCCGTTGATAAGGTTGGCTACTTTGCTCATGTGGGGGGCGGTATCGCTGGTGCCTAGAATATTTCTGCTGGGAGAGCATGTAACCCATCAATGTGTGAGTAATATATTTAATATCTAACGTTTATGTTTGGAAAAACTCACCTATGAGCAAGAAAAATCCACTGAGCCAGGTCAGTGATTTCGATCTGCGCCTGCTCCGATTGTTTAAAACGGTGGTGCAGTGCGGCAGTTTCTCCGCCGCCGAAAGCACGCTTGGCATCAGTCGCTCAGCGATCAGTCTGCACATGAGTGACCTGGAAAAACGCCTGGGAATGCGGTTGTGTCAACGTGGTCGCGCCGGGTTCGCACTGACCGATGAGGGCAGGGAGGTTCTGCGCTCCAGTGAGGCGGTTCTGGCAGCGATCGAGGGATTTCGCAGCGAGGTCAATCAGTTGCACAGCCAGCTGCGCGGCGATCTGAATATCGGCGTCATGAACAACCTGGTGACACAGCCGAAAATGCGCATCACCCGCGCCTTGAAATCCCTGCGTGGTCAAGGAGATGGCGTGACGATCAACTTGAGCATGAGCACTCCGGGCGAGATCGAGCGAGGCCTGCTTGACGGGCGTCTGCATGTGGGGGCAATCCCTTTGATTACGCCCCTTTCAGGGCTTGAATACACGCTGCTCTACGAGGAGCGTTCGAATCTTTATTGCAGCTGGGAGCACCCGTTGTTCGGGCACGCGGAGGAGGTGAGCAATGACGATCTGCGGCATGTCGATGCGGTCGTCCCGAGCTACCGAATGACCGCCGAGGCGATTGGTCTACATCAGCTGCTTGAGTGTTCGGCTACGGCCACGGACCGTGAAGGCATCGCTTTTCTGATCCTTACCGGCAGCTACATCGGTTTTCTGCCCGATCATTTAGCCGCTGGCTGGGTCGAGAAAGGCTTGATGAAACCCTTGGCGCCACAGCGCTTGTATTTCGATGCGCCACTGGCTGTGGTCACCTCCAAAAGCCGTCGTCCAAGCCTGATTCTCGATCACTTCCTCAAAGCCATTCAGCAAGCCCTCTAGTTTTTTCCTCCCCGAGAGCGGTCGTCCGACCGCTCGGTCATTTTCCTCAATAAATTTTTTCGACGTGTGTTGACAGCTTGATTCATTCAAATCTAATCTGCATACAGCGCTGCACACATGACGGCGCACAGTGATGTTGAATTTGTACCTTCCTGCCTACAAGAACGAAATCATCGGAGAGGTCAAAATGGCTCGGTTCCTTCCTCGCACCATCCGCAACATGCTCGTTTGTGCATCCGCTATTGGCGTGTTGCTCACCCAGGTCCCAGCCCAGGCGGCTGATGTTTCACTCTGGAAAGACATTCAGAAGGCGGGGGTTCTACGGTGTGGGGCTGCCGTTGCTGCGCCTTACGTCATGCGCGATGCCCGTTCGGGTGAATACAGTGGCTACTTCGTGGACCTGTGCCGCGACTTCGGCGAGAGAGTGTTGAAGGTGAAGGTCGAGTTTGTCGATACCAACTGGGACAACCTCGTGGCCGGCCTGCAAGGCGGCAAGTGGGACATGGCCATGGCGCTCAACCAGACGCCTGAACGCGCGCTGGCGGTGAGCTTTTCCGTGCCGGCGACGGACTATCAAGTCTCGTTACTGATCAACAAGGACAACCCGAAACTGGCGAATGCCGGCAACACCCTCGCCGATTTCGACAAACCTGATGTGACCTTCGCGGTCATGTCCGGAACCGCCCAGGACAAGGCGATTTCGGCGGTCGTCAAGCAAGGCAAGATCATGCGCCTGCCAGGCATGGATGAGGTGCGCCTTGCCGTGATGTCCAAGCGTGCTGATGTATTGGTCGATGCCAGCGACACCAACCACCTGTTTGCCGTGGCCAACCCTGGCTGGTCGAAGGAAGTGCTGCCCAAGCCTGCGCTGGCCAAGCAAGGTGTCGCGTTCGGTGTCCGCCGAGACGTCAGCGCCGCGGACTTGCAGACGTTGAACATCTATCTCACCCAGCGTCGTGAGACCGGTGAAATCGACGCCTTGGTCGACAAAGCCTCGCAACTGGCCAACGCCGACAAAACCCCTCAGTAAACCCCGCCGATGCCGAGCGCGCAGCGGGCTGCGCGCTCTCGGAGAATGTCCGATGAAAGCTTCCACTCTAGCGGCGGTGCCGCCACGGCCTCTGCACGCCTGTGAAACGAAGAGCACTGAGTTCATTCAGCTGCGCGACGTCTATAAGTCCTACGGCGAAAATCTGGTGGTGATGGACCACCTCGATCTGGATATGCGGGCCGATGACCGCCTGGTAATCATTGGTCCGAGCGGCAGCGGAAAAAGCTCATTGCTGCGGGTCATGATGGGGCTCGAGAGCATTCAGGGCGGAACCATCCGCTTTCAGGGCAAACCCTATATCGATGGTAATGCCCGGGGCAAAGGCAAGCCCATGGACTGCTCGCTGCAAACCCAGGTGGGCATGGTGTTTCAGCATTACACGCTGTTTCCGCACCTGTCCGTGCTGGGCAATCTGATCCTGGCGCCGATGAAGGTTCATGGCCTGTCCAAGGCTCAGGCCATCGAAAAGGCCCGGCAGTTGCTGGCTCGACTGGGGCTGGAAAGCAAACTCAACGTTTACCCCAGCCAGTTATCCGGCGGCCAGAAACAGCGGGTGGCGATTGCCCGGGCGCTGATGCTTGAGCCCAAGCTGATGCTGTTCGATGAGGTCACCTCGGCACTCGATCCGGAGATGGTCATCGAGGTGCAGAACGTGATGCTGCAACTGGCCGAACAGAAGATGGCGATGATCATCGTCACCCACGACATGCACTTCGCCCGTCATATCGCCACCCGCGTGGTGTTTTGCGCCAACGGCAAAGTGGTCGAGCAAGGCCATCCCGATCAGTTGTTCACTCAGCCCAAGGAACCCCGCACCCGCGAGTTTCTGGAAAAAGTGCTGCACCTGGACTGATGCACCTGAACCGAGGAGTACGGTCATGAATTATCAATTCGACTTCAACTTTCTAAACGGCAATGTCGGTCTGCTGTGGGATGGCCTGAAAGTCACTCTGCAGCTGGCACTGGTGTCGAACATTGTCGGGTTGGTGCTGGGTTTTGGCCTGTGCCTGCTGACCTTGAGCCGCTGGTTTTTCCTGCGGTGGCCGGCACAGCTGTTCATCGAGTTCTTTCGTTGCACGCCGGTGCTGCTGCAAATCGTCTGGTTCTTCTACTGCGTGCCGATGCTCTTTGACGTGTTCATCGACCCGATCACCATGGGCGTACTCGCCTTGGGCCTGAACCTCACAGCGTTCAACGCCGAGGCCTACCGGGCCGGCGTGCAGGCGGTACCGCGCGAGCACCTGGATGCCTGCGTTGCATTGGGCCTACGCCCCTGGCAGCGCACGCTCTACGTGATTCTTCCGCAAGCGCTGCGCAGTGCCATCCCGGTGTTGATGACTAATGGCATCTCGATCCTTCAGCAAAGTGCGCTGGTGGCGATCGTCGCCGTGGCGGACCTGATGTACGTCGGTAAAAGCATCGCCACCGAAGCCTACCGTCCGCTGGAAACCTATTCGCTGATCGCGCTCATCTACTTCGCCCTGTCGCTGCCCATTGCTCAGTTCGTGCAGTGGCTGGAACGTCGCCAGGACGCTGCGCTCGCGCGCTGAGGAGACTGTCATGAATCTCGATTTCACCGTGGTGTTCTCTTACTGGCAAGCCTTGTTGCAGGGGCTGGCGCTGACGCTGGCGTTCACCGTGGGCTGCGCCATTCTCGGCAGTCTGTGCGGTTTTCTGTTGAGCCTGTTGCGAGCGTCCCGCAGTCGCTGGTTAAGCGTGCCTGCCGGACTTTACGTGGAACTGTTCCGCGGAACGCCGTTGCTGATTCAGCTGTTCTGGGTATTTTTCTGCTTCCCGGTGGTGTTTGGCATCGACGTGCCGCCCTACGTGTCAGTGTTGCTGGCGCTGACCCTGTACATGACCGCCATCACTAGCGAGACGTTCCGCGGCGCCCTGAAATCCATTCCCGGCGAACAGCATGATGCGTGTGTCGCATTGGGTTTGGCCTCGTGGAATAAAACGATCTTTGTGGTGTTTCCCCAGGCCTTGCTCAGGGGCATTCCACCGCTGCTTTCCAACGTGGTTTCGCTGTTCAAGGAGAGCGCATTGATTTCCTCGGTGGGCATCGCCGACCTGATGTTCGTCGGCCAGAACATTTCCAACAGCACGGCTCGCCCGGTCGAGTTCCTCTCGGCGGTGGCTGTCATCTATTTCCTCGTGGCGTTCCCGTTGACCCGTCTGGTCGGCGTGATCGAGACGCGGATGCTGCGTCGTTATGCGTACTAACCCCAACCCTGTCATCCAACTTAAGTGGAGTGTCTTCAATGACTCAACTCAAAGGCATCCTGCCTGCTCTGGTCACGCCTTTCGACAAGGCCGGCAATGTCAATTACGACATGCTCTCCAACATTATCGAGTTTCAACTCAAGGCCGGCGTCAAAGGCTTCGTGCCGCTGGGCTCTACCGGTGAGTACTACGCACTGACCAACGAAGAACGACGCCAGGTGTTGGCGACTGTGCGTGAAGTGGTCGGTGACCGTGGCGTGCTGATTGCTGGTGCCAACGGCTCCTGCACCCGTGAAGTGATCGAACAGGTGAAGCAGACCCGTGATGCGGGTTACACCAACCTGCTGATCGCGCCACCGTACTACGCACTGCCGTCGCAGGAAGAGCTGATCGGTCACTACCAGGCCATTCTCGATGCGGCACCCGACATCAATGTGGTGTTGTACAACTACCCGGTGCGCACCAACGTTGAAGTCGGCTTCGGTGTACTGGATGCATTCAAGGACCACGAGCGCGTTATCGCCATCAAGGAAAGCAGCGGTAACCTGCTGCGCGCCATCGAAATTGGCGGCACCTACAAAGATCACTATCAGTTGTCCTGTGGTTCCGATGACCAGGCACTGGACTTCTTCCTGTGGGGCGCGACCAGCTGGATCTGCGGTCCGGCCAACTGCCTGACCCAGCAGGTGTGTGATTTCTACACCCGCTACTCCAGCGGTGATCTGGCAGGTGCCCAAGCCATCGTGCGTTCGCTGTTCCCGGTGTTGGCGGACATGGAATCCGGCAAGTTCATTCAGAAGGTCAAGTACGGCTGTGAGTTGGCGGGTTTCGCCGCCGGCAACGCACGGATGCCGCTGCAACCGCTGACCACCGAAGAAAAAGCCAGCTTCCGCAAAGCCTTCGAACTGGCTCAAGGTTAATGGCGCCTGCCGCATCGGTCGCCACGCCCGGCCGATGCGGCTCTACGGAGTGATATGACATGACCCGACACGTTTTCAACTGCATCGAAGGCCATACCGAAGGGATGCCGGTGCGCATGGTCGTCGCTGGAGCACCGACACTTGCAGGCGCGACCATGAGCGAACGGCGCGAACATTTCATGGCCGAGTTCGACTGGGTGCGCCGCGCCTTGATGTTTGAGCCCCGAGGCCATTCGCACATGTCGGGCACGATCTTCTATCCGCCGATGCGTGCTGACAGTGACTTCAGTCTGCTGTTCATCGAAACCTCCGGCTGCTTGCCGATGTGCGGGCATGCCACCTTGGGTTCCATTACCTTTGCGCTCGAGTCCGGCCTGATTGAACCGAAGGTTCCGGGTACGGTGGTGGTGGATGTTCCTGCAGGCCAGATTCACGCGACCTACACCCGCACTGGCGACAAAGTCAGTTCGGTGTGCTTCACCAATGTGCCGTCATTTCTGTTGCACCGTGATCTGACTATCGACTTCCCGCCACTGGGGTTGTTAAAGGTCGACATTGCTTACGGCGGCAACTTTTATCCGATTATCGACGTGCAGCCCAATTACCCGGGTTGTGAACATTTCAGCCCGCAGCAGCTGCTGGACTGGGGACGGCAAATGCAGGATCTGGTCAACCAATCCATTGACGTGATCCATCCGGAAAACCCGGCGATCAAAGGCGTCAAACACTGCATGTGGACAGGCGCGCCGATTTCGCCGCAGTCCCAGGGACGGGCGGTGGTCATTGCCGGGGCCAGCCTCATCGATCGCTCCCCCTGCGGCACTGGCAGCTCGGCTCGCGTCGCTCAGCGTTTCGCCCGTGGCTGGCTGGCCGAAGACGCTGCCTATCGCCACGAAAGCCTGATTGGCAGTTTTTTCGTCGGTCGCGTGGCGCAGCTGCTTGAATTGGAAGATGGCCGTTCTGCAATTCGCCCCAGTATTGAAGGGCGGGCGTGGATCACCGGCCGCGCCGAGTTTATGGTCGACGATACCCAACCCTGGTGGGACGGCTTCAGTTTGGAAGATTTTGCCGCTCCAACCTCTGTCCAAGAGACTTTCCTATGACACCTCTGCAGGCACCTGCACAAGAACCCATCCTGCGCGAAAAGGCTGTCGTGGTCGGCGGCGGCATCGTTGGCGTCTGTTGTGCGCTGTATCTGCAACGGGAAGGTTATGCGGTCACCCTGATCGACCCGGCAGCGGCGGGGGACAGCACTGCCAAGTGGAGTTGCGGGCAGATGGCGGTCAGCGAGGTCATTCCGCTGTCCAAGCCCGGGATCCTGAAAAAAATACCCGGCTGGCTGCTCGACCAGAAAGGGCCTCTGGCATTAAGGCCCAGTGCATTGCCCGGCATCTTGCCGTGGTTCCTGCGGTTTCTGTCCTGTGCCCGGCACTCGAAAATCGTCGAGATTTCCGAGGATATGGCGACCCTCACGCACCATGTCTATGAGGACTATGCGCCCTTGCTGGACGCCTGCCCGGACAAGAGCCTGATGGGGGAGAAGCCGATCATCGAGGTGTTTGACACGCCGTCAGGGCTGGATCACGAACGTCCGCATCTGGAATTGCGCAAGGCTCTGGGCTTCAAGTCCGAAGTGCTCGACCGCGCGGCCATCTCGGACCTGGAGCCTTCACTGGCGGGTAAATTCAGCCATGGCCTGCTGTTTCCGGACTGGCGCGCGGTCAGCGACACCAAAGGCTTCATCGCCGCACTGACGCAAAGCTTCATCGACCAGGGCGGCGTTCGTGTACGTGCTCAGGTCAAACACATCGATGAAGTGGCTGACCGTGCCAGCGGCGTCACCCTCACTAACGGTGAACGCTACGCGGCCGACCATGTGGTGATTGCCGCGGGAACCGGCTCGCGGCAGTTTTTCGAACAGATCGGTGCTCATGTTCCCTTGGCTGGCATCGCCGGCTACCAAGTGCTGTTGCCGACACCGGGGGTGGAAGTCCGCCACTCGGTGATCTACGCCGATGGCGGGTTCTGCTTCAGCCCTATGACCCGAGGCCTGCAGATCGGCGGAACCATCGAGTTCGCCAGCCCCGATGCCGAGCCTAACTTCAAACGCGCCGACATCATTCTTGAGAAAGCCCGAAAAATTCTTCCTCAATTGCAACTGGACAACATTGAGTACGGCGTCGGCTATCGCCCGTTTCTTCCCGACACTAAACCAGTCATTGATCGCAGCCGCCGGCTATCGAACGTGTTCATGGCGTTTGGCCACGGCCAGCTCGGCCTGACATTAGGTGCGACGACCGGGCGACTCATCGCCGATCTGGTCGCCGGTCGTACACCGGCCCAGGACCTGAGCCCTTTTAGCGCCAAGCGTTTTGCCCTTTTTGGAGACCATGCATGAAATCCTATGATCAGCTCTATATCGACGGCCAGTGGGTTCGCCCGAAGAAAGGTGGCACCTTTGACACCATCGACCCCAGCACTGAGTCGGTCATCACTCAGGTCGCTGCGGCAACGGCAGAAGATGTCGACCTGGCAGTAAAAGCCGCTCGCCGTGCCTTCGATGAAGGTCCGTGGCCGCAAATGACCGGAGCCGAGCGTGCGACGATTCTGCGGGCAATCGCCAGCGGCATTCGCGAGCGCCAGGACAAACTCGCCGAGCTTGAGGTTCGTGATAACGGTAAACCGTTACCCGAAGCCCTGTGGGACATCGGTGATACGGCGGGCTGTTTCGATTTTTACGCCGATCTGGCCGACGGCCTCGATGGTCAGCGCGAGCAGCGCATTTCGCTCGCGGATGAACGCTTCACCTCGGTCGCTCGCAAGGAGCCGATGGGGGTCGCCGGGGCCATTATTCCGTGGAATTTCCCGATGCTAATGGCCGCCTGGAAAGTTGCACCGGCGTTGGCCGCCGGTTGCTGCATGGTGCTGAAACCGTCCGAGCTGACGCCGCTGACTGCCCTTGAACTGGCGGATATTGCCCATCAGGCGGGTCTGCCTGCCGGTGTACTCAATGTCGTGACAGGCTTGGGGCCGGATGCCGGTGCGCCGCTGAGCGAGCATCCGGGTATCGATAAGCTGGCCTTTACCGGCAGCGTTCCGACCGGCACGCGGATCATGCAAGCCGCCGCGCGGGAGATCAAAAACCTTAGCCTGGAGTTGGGCGGCAAATCGCCGTTCATCATCTTCGATGACAGCGATATCGAGGCTGCGGTCGAATGGATCATGTTCGGGATTTTCTGGAATCAGGGCGAGGTGTGTTCGGCCACTTCCAGAGTGCTGGTTCAGCGGAATCTGTATGAGCCGCTGCTCAAGCGTCTGGTGGAGCAGACCCAACGTCTGAGCATCGGAAACGGGATGAGCGAAGGCGTGCTGCTCGGCCCGTTGGTGAGTCGCGGTCAGTATGACAAAGTCCTGGAAGCCATCGCTCGCGGTCGAGAGGAAGGCGCAACGCTGCTTACCGGTGGTACTCGCCTGACGAACTGTGAGAAAGGCTATTTTCTGACGCCGGCAATCTTTGCCGACGTGCCGGAGGACAGCTGGATCTGGAAAGAGGAAATCTTCGGGCCAGTGGTGTGTGTTCGTCCATTCGACGATGAATCTGAAGCGCTGCGCAGTGCCAATGACTCGCGCTTCGGCCTCGCCGCCGCCGTGATGTCGCGCGATCTTGTACGTGCCGAGCGCGTCGCCCGTCGTTTGCGAGCGGGCATCGTCTGGATCAATTGCTCCCAACCGACATTCACCGAAGCCCCATGGGGCGGTTACAAACAAAGCGGGATCGGACGTGAGCTGGGAGAGTGGGGGTTGAACAACTACCTAGAAACCAAGCAGATCACTCGATACGACAGTGAGCAGCCGTGGGGCTGGTACATCAAGTAAAGGAGGCCGCTATGCGCTGGAAAAAAACGCTGCAAATGGCTGATGTGCATTGTGAAGGTGAGATCGGCAAGGTCATCACGGGCGGGGTCATTGATGTTCCCGGCAAGACCATGCTCGACAAGATGAACTACATCAACGAAGTCGACGACAGCCTGAGACGGTTGGTGATTCTTGAGCCGCGTGGTTGCCTGCAAATGTCGGTGAATCTGCTGCTGCCACCCACTCGGCCTGAGGCTCAAGCAGGCTTTATCGTCTTGCAGGCGGACAAGGCGCATCCCATGTCCGGCAGTAACTGCATCTGTGTGGTGACGGCGTTACTGGAACTTGGGATGCTGCCGATGGTAGAGCCCGTTACCACTGTCGTGCTGGACACGCCTGCCGGTTTGGTGACTGCTCGCGCGCAGTGCGCTGACGGGCGCTGCATGAGTGTCTCTCTGGATATGGTGCCGTCCTTTGTCGAACAGCTGGACGCCCCCATTCAGACAGCCGAGTTCGGTTCCATCAAAGCTGATATCGCGTTCGGCGGCGTGTATTACGCGTTGGTCGACGTGGACCAGGTCGGTTTGACCATTGCACCTGAGAACGCTCGCGAGTTGGCCACACAAGGTGTTCGCCTGAAGGGACTGATCAACGAGCAGGTGAGGGTCAGTCACCCGTTGTTCAAAGAGCTCGACGAAGTGGCCTATGTGATGTTCCGCAATCGTTTGGATAAGAGCACCTACCAGACCTGTACCACGCTGCCTCCAGGGCGGGTTGACCGCTCACCCTGTGGGACGGGCAGCTCCGCCAATCTGGCTACCTTGAGTGCGCGAGGGCTGGTGGAGGTGGGGGACAAGCTCACCTCGCGCTCCACCATCGGTGGCGAATTTCAGGTCGAGCTGCTGGGGCTGACGGAGGTAGGCGGCAAACCGGCGGTTCTGCCTAGAATCACTGGGCGGGCCTGGATATACGGACTGCATCAGATCGGGGTCGATCCGGACGATCCCCTTGCGGCAGGCTTCATGCTGAGCGATACCTGGGGTGAAGGTTTCTAACTACCCCGGGGCAGATGTTAAAGTTGCAGGCTGGTCAGATGACTGACCTGCACTGCTGAGAACAAGACCTTATGAGCAAAGAAACAACTGAAACGGCCAGCGGTGCCAAACGCCATGGCGGTCGCTATATCTACGAAGAATTGCGCAAGCAGATCCTGACGCTGAAGCTCAAGCCGGGCATGCCATTGGATGAGGTATCTCTGGCGGCCCAATTCGGTCTTTCCCGCTCGCCGGTGCGTGATGCGCTGGCCCGTTTGATCAGCGAAGGGTTGGTCACCATTCTGCCGAACCGCACGCTGTTGGTGACGCCGTTCGAGATCGAAGAATTCCCGAACTATATTTCCGCTCTGGACCTGATTCAGCGTGCGGTGACCCGGCTCGCGGCCCTGCAGCGCACCGATGACGACTTGGTTCGAATACGGGCGGCCGACGCAGCCTATCTGGACGCGGTCAGTACCGGGGACTTTCAGGCCATGTCCGAGACCAACAAGGCCTTTCACATGGCGATCGCTGAGGCGGGGAAAAACCCGTACTTCATCAGTTACTACGAAAAGCTCTTGGGTGAAGGCCAACGCCTGCTGCATTTGCACTTTGACTACATCATCAGCGCCGCCAGCACCTCAACGCGACTGGGTCGGGACCACGATGAGATCGTAAATGCCATTGTGGCCCGTAAACCCGATGAAGCCGAGCATGCGGCGCACGAGCATACGATGCTATTTCAACGACGGTTTCTCGCCTATATGCAGCAAAACCTTACCGAGAAGATGTCAGTTGTTTGAGATTCGGAAATAGATGACCGTGGATTGATGGAAGCTTTCGACCGAGGCTATGTAAAAACTCTTTCGAGCAGCACGTCTTGGGGTTATGTTCTTCCTATTATTGACATGCCCGCCGAACAAGTCCAAGAATGAGTTCGTTCCTGCTTCAGGAATAAAAGAAACCCTATAGATTTCAATGGATCGGACGCCAGATGAGAGTCTCGTTCCCCTCTCCAAATACACAAAAACGCCGCTTACTCATCGGCGTTTTTGTTTGTGTGTAATTTGTTGGGCTGCGTCGAGGAGAGGTCATGATTTCTACATTTGTTCCGGCACTTTCTGCGAAAACTACCTCCAAGCCCGTTCCTCAGGGGCGTAGGTGCAGGCAGACCATTCGAAAAACTAGCCGCTGGTCGAAAAGCAATACTTCACCCAAGGTGTAGGCTGGGAGATTTTTTCAAAAGCCAGAAACAACAAAGCCCTGAATAATAAGGGCTTTAGCTTACAAATATGGTGGAGGCGGTGACATCCCCTATTGTGTATCGAGCCCCTCAAAACCATCCTGGCCGTCAAGATGTCGATGAACTTCTCGCCCAACGAGTTCCAAGCTTCTTTTTTCTCGGTGGCATAATCATGGTGTAAGTAGTGACGACGGACCCGGGAACCTGCCCGATGTCTCGACTGGAGAAGGCGTGTAAATCGGTGGTCACTTTGCCTTTTCCGAGGCGTGAGGCGTGAGGCGTGAATCAGGCCGAGGAATTACTGGCGATACACATCATCCAGCGCGCCGTAGTAATAGCGGCCGGTCAGTGTCGGTGTGAGTTGATAGCTGCCGCCCCCATAACGGAAGTGGTACCGACGCCGGTGGCCCGCTCAGAAAAAAATGTTAGGTCATCAAAGCTACGTGGCCTCTAGCGCCTTTAAGCCTTGAGGTCAGACGTTTATCTGACCAGACGCGAACTTCTGTGTGCTGATGAACTGACACTGAAGATTATCGCGTGTCGCCTCATCAGGATTTGTTTGAAAGAGGCCTTTTTTTCCACTAAAGCGGCGCCATCGCTGTGTTCGCCGCAATTTTAGGTCGTCTTGGATGATTTCTTTGGGATAAAACGAGAGACCTTGCAGACGGTGGGGTCGAGGTGGTGGCGTAGATCAGGCGGCCAGTTTGACCAAGATAACTACCTTGTGCTGCAGCAATTAAGCAGACTGGTAAATTTTATGAATTCTGATAAGGCACTAAAAGGCGATCTACTCGGAGGACACGATTACTCCAACTCGCGGGGACAGAATCTTGAGAGAGGACTCTCGAATCGACATATCCAGCTTATTTCAATAGGTGGTGCTGTTGGGACAGGGTTATTCATGGGGGCAGGAAAAACTATTAGTTTGTCAGGCTCCTCGATCATATTGACTTACATGATTATCGGTTTTTTTCTGTTTTTTGTAATGCGAGCGATGGGGGAACTGCTGCTCTCTAACTTGAAATATAAGTCTTTTGCAGATTTTGGTGCGGCTTATCTTGGGCCTTGGGCGGGTTTTTTCATCGGCTGGTCGTATTGGCTGACCTGGGTAGTTGGTGCTATCGCCGATTATGTAGTGATTGGAGGGTACTTTCAGTTTTGGTATCCTGATTTACCTGCCTGGATACCAGCTATCTGCACGCTTGGGTTGCTTTTGTTTTTGAATATTCTAACTGTAAAGCTATTTGGTGAGCTTGAATTTTGGTTCGCAATAATCAAGATCGTCGCGATTGTGGGTCTCATAATTGTTGGGGCTATCCTGATTAGCACAGCTTACGTATCTCCAAATGGTGTAACTGCATCTCTTGAAAATTTAACTGAGAAAGGAACCATTTTTCCTTATGGCATGGCAGGTTTTTTTGCCGGTTTCCAGATAGCGATATTTTCGTTCGCAGGTATTGAGTTGGTAGGAACCACCGCAGCCGAGACTGCTAACCCTAAGAAGACTTTGCCGCGAGCTATCAATGCCGTTCCTATACGGGTCATTCTATTTTATGTTTTGTCGCTGATCTGTATCATTGCAGTTACCTCTTGGCATGAGGTATCGCCAACTAAGAGTCCGTTCGTTCAGTTGTTTCTGCTGGCGGGTCTGCCCGCAGCGGCCGGTATGATTAATTTTGTTGTCACCACCTCGGCGATGTCTGCTGCCAATAGTGGTGTGTTCTCAACCAGTCGCATGATATACGGCTTGGCTGTAGAAAAAGACGCTCCAGCAATTTTTAAGGTTTTGTCGCGATCCTCAGTACCCGTGGCAGGATTGTTGTTTTCTTGTTTCTGCATGCTGGTTGGAACAGGGTTGCTATTTGCAATTCCTGATGTGATGACAGTGTTTACTCTCGTTTCGACCATTTCCGCAATTTTGTTTATTTTTACATGGTCGATGATATTGATTTCGTACCTGGTATATCGAAAGAAGCGTCCGGACTTGCATGAGCGTTCAGAGTTTAAGATGCCTTGGGGGGTGCCAATGTGTTGGATAACCCTCATCTTTTTTGTGTTTGTTGTATCCTTACTTTCCTTGGTGCCGGATACCCGGCAAGCACTATCTCTGGTGCCGATTTGGTTTGTCGCACTCTTCATTTTCTATCGTGTCAGGGCTCGAGGCGAGCGTTACAAAATACTTCGGAAGGGTGTGAGGCTTCAGGGAGAATAGGTAAAGTTTTCCAATTTATTTAGGTTGTTAGTTTGGCTGCTTTGCATTGGGCGAGGTAGCTATAACTGCCTACCAACTTCTATTCAAGTGATTCAATAAGAATAATGGGATCTTGATATGTCGTTATTGTCGGGTGCGGAGATGATCGTCCAGTTTCTTAAGGACGAGGGTGTACGTTACGTGTACGGTTATCCTGGCGGCGCTGTGTTGCACATCTATGATGCGCTGTTCAAGGTGCCGGAGATTGAACACATCCTTGTTCGCCACGAACAGGCAGCTACACACATGGCTGACGGTTATGCCAGGGCGACAGGGAAGGCGGGGGTTGTCTTGGTAACCTCTGGGCCAGGTGCTACGAACGCGGTCACCGGTATAGCTACCGCTTTCATGGACTCGATACCAATGGTTGTCCTTTCAGGTCAGGTTAGCAGCTGGCAAATTGGTACGGATGCTTTTCAAGAGACTGACATGATCGGAATCTCACGACCGATCGTGAAGCATAGTTTCATTGTTAAGCATGCATCAGAGATTCCGCAAATCCTCAAGAAGGCTTTTTATTTAGCAGAGTCCGGACGCCCAGGCCCAGTCGTAGTAGACCTGCCGAAAGATGTTACAAATCCAGATAACAAGTTCGAGTATGCCTATCCCCGGTCAGGAAGGATAAGGGCTTATAATCCACCTAAACATGGACATTTAGGTCAGATACAACGAGCTGCTGAGATGTTAGTCAACGCGCGCCAACCCATCATTTATTCTGGGGGAGGAGTCATACTTGGGAAGGGTTCTACTATCCTAACTGAACTTGCGCAGTTGCTTAATGCCCCAGTGACCAACACGCTGATGGGGCTTGGCGGATATCCAGGTTCTGATCGGCAGTTTGTGGGTATGCTAGGTATGCACGGTAGTTACACGGCGAATATGGCTATGCATTATGCAGATGTCATTCTCGCCGTGGGAGTAAGGTTTGACGACAGAGTCACAAATGGAGCCGATAAATTTTGTCCTGATGCGTTAGTTATCCACATAGATATCGACCCAGTATCGATATCTAAGATTGTCAAAGCCGATATTCCTATTGTGGGTGATGTGCGTAGTGTTCTTGGTGATCTTTTTACCTTTGTCTCTGAGTTGATGTCAAGAGCTGCTAGTGATCGCCTAGGCGCCTGGTGGCACCGGATTGAGGGATGGAGGGATGAGCGGGGGATGTTCCCGTACCAGAAAGGAGTTGGTGTCCTGATCAAGCCTCAGGAGGTAATTAAAGCTCTTCATGAAATTACAAGAGGGGACGCGTTCGTAGCTTCTGATGTGGGGCAGCATCAAATGTTCGCCGCACAGCATTATTTATTCGATAAGCCCAATCGGTGGATCAACTCTGGAGGGTTAGGGACAATGGGGTTCGGACTGCCCGCTGCGATGGGTGTGAAGCTTAACTTTCCAAAGAATGAAGTGATTTGTGTAACGGGTGATGGAAGTATTCAAATGAATATTCAAGAGCTCTCTACATGTCTGCAATTTGGTATAAATGTTAAGATCATTAATCTTAACAACAGTTCGTTGGGAATGGTTAGGCAGCTCCAGGATATCAATCACGGAAGTCGGCACTCTCATTCCTATATGGACTCGCTTCCCGATTTTGTCGCTGTTGCAGAGGCTTACGGGCATTTTGGCGTGCGTATCACCGACCGTGATCAGATGGCCGTACAACTAAAAGATGTTTTCAAAATAAAGGATCGACTTGTTTTTGTAGATGTACAAGTCGATCCAGAAGAGCATGTTTACCCAATGCAAAGAAAAGACGGGTCAATGCGTGATATGTACTTGAGTAAAGATGAGTCTACCGAATTTTCTTAATAAGCTGTTAGGCTGCGTGAGCAGACGGGCTGCTCACGAGAATGGAATGAACTAACTCTATTTAGTCAAGTGCGAAAGTGCTGGCGCCACTTTAGAGGGGTCATTCCCGTTGCTTGTTTCAACGCGCTTGTGAAGTGACTTTGGCTAGCGAAACCGCAACTTTCCGAAATCTCACAGAGGCTGCTATCCGAGAGCTTAAGCATTTCCTTTGCTTTTTCCAGGCGCATTTGCATCAACCATCTGTGTGGTGTTTCACCAATCTCTTGATGAAAGCTTCGTGCGAAATGGCGTCTGCTCAACCCAGCTGCGCTGGCGAGGTCGTCAAGCGAGATTTCAGAGCCAAGGTTGGCCATAACGAATTGTTTTACTCGCTTTAACCGCCACTGAGGGAGCACAACGGCAGTATTAGCTTCGAGGCTGGTGCCAGCCTTGATCAGCATTTGAGAGAGAATTGAAATCAGAAGGCCATCTCCCAACAAACTGTTGGCGGGCTGACCTCCGACTATGTTCTCCCACAGACGGTTCATCATTAATTCTACCAGTGGATCTGACCACGTTTCTTCTGCGAGAGGCCAGAACGCTTCAGTGATACGGTGAGGGCAGGTGGCCCCCAGGACGGTTTTCACTGTCTCGTTTGGTAACGCCAGTACCAGAATTGTGCGATCACCGTTTACCTCCCAAGCGCTCTCCATCTCAGATGGAACGACGAGCATTCTTCCAGGTTCCGCGATCTGACGTTGGCTATGATCGCCCATTTTCCACGACCAAGTGCACTGGTTGGAAACGGCGATAGGTAAGGCAAGAATGGTTTCGTTGACGCTTGGGTCAACGAAATTATGAGATCCCTGTTCAACCTTGATCATTCTGAAAGGTAGGCGACCTTTGGAGGATCGGTGCTCCTGCGGAAATTTCGAGTAGCTAGATCCCATGTAGAAATCTGAGTAGTTATCCCAATTGCTCAGAGGGTTGATGGCTTGTGCATGAGCGTATTCATTGAATAAAACTGGGGAATTCAGCATCTCAGGACTCGCTTACCGAAAGTAACGTTTTTCTCGCAAAAGCATTTCTTGCACAGACCATGCCATGCAGTCCTTTGGCGCGGGTGAAACGCCCGCGCGCCCCGTGCTTGCGGGTTATATTCAGTCTACTCCAAGCTTTAAGAGTGCTCTGGCCTTTTGATGAAAGAAATGGCGCTTAGGAGGGAGCGACAGCTCTAGACCGAGGATAGGATCGTGACTAGGTAGACGGGCATATAAAACAGCCAAATGCCCTCAGCCGGTCAAAACTCGAACGGTGCACTTTGTTGGTGCGTAAGTCCCCGATTAGAGAGCCATCAAATCTTTGCGAGAAAAACAATGTCAACGTCAAAGGTCAAAGTCGCGATTATTGGATCGGGCAACATTGGTACCGATCTGATGATTAAAGTGCTTCGCCAATCCTCCGTGCTTGAGGTTGTGGCAATGGTAGGTGTCGACATCAATTCAGACGGATTGGATCGTGCTCGGCGCTTTGGTGTAGCCACTACCCATGAAGGGATTGAGGGCTTATTGCGGATGCCGGAGTTCGAGGGTATTCGCATAGTCTTTGATGCTACTTCAGCTGGTGCACACAAACATCATGACGAAATTCTCCGGGCCAAAGGCGTACAGATTATCGATCTGACCCCTGCCGCGATCGGCCCCTACATCGTTCCCTCGGTGAACCTTGAAGAGCATCTGCACGAGCCAAACCTGAACATGGTGACGTGCGGTGGTCAGGCGACAATTCCTATAGTGGCGGCGGTCAATCGAGTGGCAGCGGTTCAATACGCAGAAATCATTGCGTCCATTGCATCCAAGTCGGCAGGGCCAGGAACTAGGGCCAATATTGATGAGTTCACGGAAACCACATCTCGTGGTCTGGAGCTAGTTGGAGGAGCAAAAAGGGGTAAGGCAACCATCATTCTTAATCCAGCTGAACCTCCTCTGATCATGCGGGATACCGTTCACTGCCTCTGTGCAGATGCTGACGAAGAAGCCATTCGACTGTCCGTGAACGAGATGGTCGCTAGCGTCCAGGAGTACGTACCGGGCTACCGCTTGAAGCAAAGTGTGCAGTTCGAGCGATTCACCAAAGAAAGCCCTTTGCCGCTTACCCGTCCAGCGGATCCGTTCGTAGGCTTGAAGGTTTCCGTTTTTCTTGAGGTTGAGGGGGCTGCACATTACCTCCCTGCCTATGCCGGGAACCTCGACATTATGACGTCCGCTGCGCTTAAAACAGCGGAGCGTGTATCTGAACTCCGGAACTGGATTGGGTGAGCGAAATGACCAAACTCTTTATTCTTGATGTCACCCTCCGTGATGGCATGCATGCTATTCGCCAGCAATACGACCTGGGCCACGTTCGCGATATCGTCGAAGCTCTAGACGAAGCTGGTGTTGATGGGATTGAAGTGGGCCACGGCGATGGCTTGAACGGTTCCAGCCTGACCTATGGTTTCAGCCGGCATACAGATCTCGCCTACATCGAGCAGGCGGCAAAGGTCTGCAAGCGTGCGGTGCTGACGACAGTTCTGCTGCCTGGTATCGGCACCATTGAAGACATGAAACGCGCCCGAGACGCAGGGATTAAGAACATTCGTATTGCCACCCACTGCACCGAAGGCGACATTTCGGCGCAGCATATCGCTGCTGCGAAAGACCTGGGATTGCAGGTCTCCGGTTTTCTCATGATGTCATCCGGGACGACACCAGAGTTACTGGCTCAGCAGGCGCTGAAAATGGAGAGCTACGGTGCTGGTTGTGTGTACGTGGCCGACTCTGCTGGTGGACTTACGGTTAAAGACTGTGGAGAGCGTTTCGATGCTTTGGATGCGGTTCTGAAGCCTGGGACTGATCGTGGCATTCACGCTCATGAAAACATGTCCCTTTCTGTTGCAAACAGCGTTGTTGCGGTGGAGAAGGGAGCTCGTCGAGTAGACGCGTCCTTGGCAGGTATGGGCGCAGGGGCGGGCAATTGCCCTCTGGAAGCTTTTATTGCTGTCGCTAACCACTATGGTTGGGAGCACGGATGCGATCTGTTCAAGCTCCAGGATGCGGCTGATGACCTCGTCCGACCTATTCAGGATCGGCCGGTACGCGTGGACAGGGAGACGCTCACACTTGGTTATGCCGGTGTTTATTCGAGTTTCCTGCGTCATGCCGAAAATGCTGCTGCTAAGTTCGGGCTGGATCCACGCGCTGTTCTGGTAGAGATCGGGCGCCGCCGTCTGATCGGTGGGCAGGAGGACATGATTCAAGATGTCGCTCTTGACCTCGCCAAGCAACAAAACGGTTGATCCTTTCGCAGTCTAGTTCCTTGCATCGTTAAAGAACGTCCTTCCTATGAAATCTATGGCTCTCCTGCGGCAGGTTTTTTAACCGCAAGCTGATAATTTCATATCACACAGAAACCAAGCCTACCGCCCTTACAGCTAGTTTGGGCGGAGAGCTTTCGAGGAATGGCACCGATGACATTGTCGCTTGCGCCGGACATAAACTCCGAAGTTAAAAGAAGTAATGCTGTTCAGGTTGATCAGGCAAAAAGTCGCCCCTCGACCATTCTTTCCTGTGAGGGTTTGGGAATACAGTTTGGACTATTTAAAGCTGTTGATGGATGCACGATTACTGTAGAGAAAGGATCGATCACTGGTCTGATTGGCCCTAACGGAGCCGGTAAGACTACGATGTTCAATATGATCGCAGGGGCTTATCGGCCCAGTGCAGGGAAGATCATATACAACGGTGAAGATATCACCCGGACAACACCTGATCAGCGATTCCACAAAGGCTTGGTTCGTACTTTTCAGATTCCTCACGAGTTTCACCAGTTAACGGTTTTAGAAAACTTGATGATGGTTGATCCGAATCAACCAGGAGAGTCGATATTCAGTAATTGGCTCACACCTCGTCGTGCCTCAGTCGCAGAAAAAGCTACACGCCAGAAAGCGTGGGAAGTTCTAGAGTTTTTAGAGCTCACGCATATTGCTGATCAGCGCGCAGGTCAAATATCCGGCGGTCAAAAAAAGCTGTTGGAACTTGGTCGTACAGTAATGACCAAAGCGGAACTCGTTCTCCTAGATGAACCTGCCGCCGGCGTTAATCGGACATTGCTGCGAAAACTCGAAGAAAAAATTGAGTATTTAAATAAAGAGCTCGGGTATACATTTATTTTGATCGAGCATGATATGGAGATGATTGAGCGGCTTTGTGATCCAGTCGTTTGTATGGCACAGGGCAGTGTATTGATAGAGGGCACTTTAGCGGAAGTGCGAGCCGATGCCAGGGTGCTAGAAGCTTATCTTGGCGAAACGGGGAGCAACGCAGCATGACTGCACTATTGAGGATGGCCGACGTCCGTGGCGGATACGGTGATGCGGATATATTAAATGGCGTGTCTATCGACGTGGCCAAACGCGAAATTGTCGTTATCGTTGGGCCTAACGGTGCTGGGAAGTCTACCGCGATGAAATCCATATTTGGACTTTTAAAAGTCCGAGGTGGATCTATCAAAGTAGGGGATCAAGACGTTACGGGTTGGGCTCCTAACAAAATCGTGGGCGCAGGTGTTTGCTACGTTCCTCAAGTACAGAACATTTTCGCTGACATGACGGTACATGAAAATTTTGAGATGGGCGCCTTTTTGCGTAAAGGTGACTATTCGGCAGCATTGGACAATGTGTATCACCTGTTTCCCGATCTGAAAGCAAAAGCTAAGGCCCCAGCGGGCAGTCTTTCAGGCGGTCAGCGCCAAATGGTCGCTATGGGGCGGGCACTTATGCTTGATCCACAAGTTCTTCTTTTAGATGAACCTACAGCTGGCCTATCTCCCAAATACATGGAGCAGATATTCCAGATCAGCCGAGACATTCGGGATACAGGCGTAGCCATTCTCTTGGTTGAGCAACACGCTAAACAAGCGCTAGCGTTCGCCGATCGCGGTTATGTACTTGCAGCAGGAAAAAATCGCCACGAGGGCACCGGGGCCGAGCTATTAGGCAATCGGCAAGTCGCTGAAATGTTTTTGGGTGGATAAGAAAGATCTATGAGCATTCTCGATTTCATTAACTTCTATCTAGTACCCGGTATCGTCCAAGGCTCTGTATATGCGCTTGGAGCTATTGGGGTAACTCTGGTCTACGCAATAATGCGTCACGGGCATTTTGCTCATGGAGATATGGCGACACTGGGCGCTTTCGTTGCGTTATTTGTTGTCACATCTTTAGGGTTGCCGATCTATGTAGCCCTTCCGGTGGCAGTTGTTCTATCTGGTTCGGTTGCAGTAGGGATTGATCGTGTGTTCTATGCCCACTTGCGTAGTCGACCAATGATCATCACCACTATTGCTTCTCTCGGGATAGCATTGATGCTGCGTTCGGTGGTTCAAATGATTTGGGGCGTAAATACCGAAAGCTATAGTCTCGGAATTACCCGGCCTCACGATTGGTTTGGCGTCAAGATAAAAAGCTATGAGATTATCACGTTGTGGGTAGTGGTGGGTTTGGTCATTACTCTGCAACTGTTTTTGACAAACACCAAGTGGGGCAAGGCGATGCGTGCCATGTCCGACAACCCGAACTTGGCACTTTTGTGCGGAATAGATAATCGCAAGGTTGTGACTTTGACCTGGATGATTGTCGGTGGTTTGTGTGCTGCGTCAGGTTTCTTCCTTGGACTTAACACCGAAGTTAAATCGATGATGGGCTGGAACATTCTTTTGCCGACATTTGCCGCTGCAATCCTGGGAGGCGTAGGACGAATTGAAGGAGCGATTGTGGGGGGCTTGATCGTGGGGATTGTGGAAGAACTTTCAGTTCTAGCGATTCCGACGGAATACAAAATATTGGCCCCATTCGTCATTCTTCTCGTCGTCCTGTTAATGCGCCCGACGGGGATTTTTCACGGCAAACTTTTGTAGGCAGAGGTGGTTTTTATGGAATGGCTTGAAGCATTAAATTATCCCGTCTACTTGGCCATATTTATTTGTATTTACGGCTGCATTGCGCTGGGTTTGAATATCCAGTGGGGGTTCGCTGGCTTGTTCAACGCCGGCATCGCAGGGTTCTTCGCTGTAGGTGCTTACACCTCAGCGATTCTGACCTCGCCTCACGCGGAAGGTCGACTTGGTGGGTTTGAACTATCAGTTCCGCTGGGGATGATAGGGGCGATGGTGGTCACATCAATACTGGCTTGGCCTATCGGTAAAATATGCCTGCGGTTTCGTTCTGATTATTTGGCCATCGTTTCTATCGGGTTTGCCGAGGCCATCCGTTTAGTGGCGCGATCAGAAGATTGGTTGACCAACTCAGCTCGTGGCATAAGCGGGATTCCTCGGCCATTCGGCGATCTGCCCTATGCCCAGGCGCAATGGGCTTACTTAGCAGTAGCGGCCTCCATCCTTTTGGTGGCTTACCTACTGATCGAGCGTCAGGCACGTTCGCCATGGGGAAGGATGATGCGTGCAATTCGCGACAATGAAACTGCAGCGTTGGCGATGGGGAAAGATGTCCCTTATCGCAGGCTTCAAGCTTTCATTCTGGGTTCCGCACTCATGGGCCTAGCAGGCGCACTGTATGTTCACCTGGCTCGAACTATTACGCCAGATGCCATTGATCCTATGATCATTACGTTCCTGGCATGGATCATGGTTATTTTGGGCGGCTCTGGAAACAATCGAGGCGTATTGCTTGGCGCTCTAATCATCTGGTTGATCTGGTCTTCATCCGAGTTTGTTACTGATCAGTTACCGGCCGAATGGGCTTTGAAAGCCAAATATGCGCGAATATTTCTGATTGGGTTACTACTTCAACTCGTTCTTCGATTCCGTCCGGAGGGATTGTTGCCCGAGGCAATGCGAAAAGTAATAAGTCCGGTAAAAAAAGCGCAGCCCCCTGTGAGTGATGCAGCCTGCGAAGTTAGCCCGTCCTCAAATAAATAAAAACATCAATTGATGCACTGCCACTACCTAAGCACTGGAGCTTCGTATGAACTTTAAGAAGATTGGATTGTGTTCAGTTTTGCTCGGTACCATTGCTGTCAGCGTACCTGCTTTTGCAGATATTAAGATTGGGCTTTTGGGTGGGATTACAGGTGGTACTGCTGCATTAGCGCCGGAAATTATGAAGGCCTATGACCTTGCGGTGAAACAAGTTAATGACCAAGGCGGTATGCTGAAGGGCGATAAATTAGTTGGTATCACTTCGGACGATGGTTGCAACCCTCAACTGAGTGCTGATGCCGCTACCAAACTGGTTAACGTATCCAAGGTCTTGGGTGTGGTAGGGCCGTGGTGCTCTGGTGCGGTTCTTTCTGCGGCTAACTCTGTAACTATTCCCGCTGGCATCGTTTTGATTACCCCGGCAGGCACCTCGCCTGAACTATCTAAGCTGAAAGATAAAGATACGGTTTTCCGCACTATCCCGTCTGATGAATATCAAGGTCAGGCACTCGCACGTACTCTGATCTCGCGTGGCACAAAAACTGTCGCTGTGTCGTTTATCAACAATGATTACGGCAAAGGCTTCGCAGAGGCCTTCAAGAAGGAGTATGAGTCAATCGGCGGTAAGGTCACCGGTTATGCTGCGCATGAAGAGAACAAGTCTTCATATCGTTCTGATTTGGCCCAGTTGGCGAAGTCTGGTGCCGGTACTCTGCTGGTATTCGACTATGGCGACACTTCCGGTCTGACCATTATGCGTGAAGCCATTGAAAATGACTTCTTCAAGAATTTCATTGGCGGAGAAGGTATGAAGTCCGCTGCGCTGATCAAGGGGGTGGGAACAGACAACCTGTCTAACTTCCTTGTCTCTTCTCCCGTGGGTGTTGAGTCCGAATCGCTGAAGCTGTTTAGCGAGGCATTCAAGAAGGATGGTGGAGACCCTAACGCCATCTTCACAACGACTGGCTACGATGCCGTTTTCATGCTTGCACTTGCGCTTGAGAAGGCGGGTGGCGACAAAACCAAATTGCCAGAAGCCTTGCGTGCTATTTCAGACGGTAAGGGAGAGCCAATCCTGGCGGGTGAGTGGAAGAAGGCCAAGGAACTGATCGATGCTGGAAAAGACATCGATTACAAAGGCGCGTCTGGTGAGTTGAAATTTGACGCTAACGGCGATGTATCCGGCAATTACGCCTTGTTCAAGGTCGTAGGGAAGGATTTCGAGATAGTCACAGCCATGAATTAATTATCAAAAAAGCTCCGAATGACATCCCCACATTCGGAGCTTTTGATGCACTGATTTTTTCCAATGCAATCTTCGGAAGGAGCAAAACTCCTCTTCATCCCACCATCTCGGCGATTTTAGACGCCGGTCGTAATCTCCCCCGTTTATGAAACGTTGTCCATAGAGGAAGCCCGACGACGGGCCAAACAAGGGTACATCTACGCTCAGACCACAGCTGTCTCATCGGTGCAAAACTCGACGATTGCTGGTCGACACGGAGGCATCAAGATTCGCATTTACAATGCCTTCCGGAGAGTCTGTCTTCCCTGCCGTAATCTTTTTTCACGGTAGCGGTTTTTGTGTTCTCGATCTTGATTCACACGACGAGATCTGCCGATTGCTTTGTTTGGGAGCTCCATGCGTTGTTGTATCTGTGGATTACGGACTTACTCCAGAGTCGCCAAATCCCCGAGGGTCAGATTACAGTCTTGATGCCGCTAAATGGGTGGCGGATAACGCAGCGGCCTTGTCGATCGACGCTGAAAAAATTGTTTTAGCTGGAAATAGTGCTGGCGGAAATATGGCTGCGGTCTCGGCGTTTCGGTTGCGTGATGAGGGCATGTCCCTGGCCTGTGGTCTGTTGCTCTTTTATCCGGTTACCGATCATTACGACGCGCAGTATCCAAGCTACACCAGTTTTGATACTGGCTTCGGGCTAACGGCCAACACCATGCACTGGTTTGGGATATGTACCTTGATGATCCTCGGGTAGCTAGCCAAGCCTACGTTTCACCAGGCCGCGCTGACTTACATGGCCTACCGTCCACGCATGTCCAAACTGCTGAATTTGATGCCCTGCGCGATGAGTCGGAGGCCTTCGTTATAAGGCTCCAGGAGTTCTCTGTTCAAGTGACGTGGAAAAGGGACTATGGCTTGAACCATGGCTATCTTCGTTGGGCTGCTGAGATTGGCGAAGCTGGGACGAAAATGTCGGAAACCTGTGAATGGCTGCTCAAGATTTGGGGAGCCGAGGCAGGCCAGTGAATCTGCGCAGACCTCACTCACTATGGCTGTTTCCTGAAACTTTAGGCCTGCTCGTTAAAGCTCGTTAAATAGGGGCTGGTATCGTATTCCCATATTCATTTCGTTTTTTTCGAGTCAAAAATTGGCGCTTGCGCAGTTTCCCTGAACGTTAAAAAACGGCGTACCAACACTTAAATTTACAGGGTGGATTCAATGACACTTCGGCTCGCTGAACGGATGATCAACGTCAAGCCATCGGCTATTCGCCAATTGCTGAAGCTTGGCGCGGATCCGGAAATTATTTCGTTTGGAGGAGGCTATCCTGATGCATCGTTGTTTCCTCTTGAACAGCTGAATCATGTGTATCAGACGGCGATTCTTGACCAAGGTCGAGACTCTCTGCAATACACCGTATCTAATGGGTCGTTGAAACTTCGTGAACAAATCGCTGAGCGCATGGCGAAAGAAGGCGTGGCCTGTGGGCCAGACAACGTGCTTGTTCTCCAGGGCGGTCAGCAAGGTCTGGATTTAGTCGCAAAACTGCTGATCAATAAGGGCGATGGTATTGTTGCCGAAGACCCAACTTTTCTGGGCGCGTTGATCGCGTTCAACCCTTATGAGCCGCGTTACATTCCTGTCAAGATGGATGATGACGGAATGGATATGGACGCTTTGGCTCAAGCCCTGGAGACAAACTCCGGGGTTAAATTTATTTATGTAATTCCGGATTTCCAGAACCCAACAGGCGTAACCCTGAGTCTGGATCGGCGCAAGCGCCTCATAGAGCTTGCTAACAAACATGATCTGATTGTGCTTGAGGATACTCCTTATCGTGAGATCCGTTATCAAGGCGAGGCACTTCCCCCTATTAAGACCTTCGATACCGAAGATCGCGTAATTTACTTGGGTAGTTTCTCGAAAATTCTCGCTCCGGGCCTTCGTTTGGGTTGGGCTGTTGCGTCTGAAGAATTGATCCAGCAACTGAGTTTGCTGAAGCTCGCCGCCGATACGCAATGCAGCACTCTGAATATGGCTGCAGTATCACTCTTCATGGAAAAATACGATATGGATGCTCATATCGAGTCAATTCGTCAGGTTTATCTGCGCAAGAAAGACTTGATGCTGAATACTATTCGAGAGACTTTTCCTGCTTCGGTTCGCTATACAGAGCCAAGTGGCGGTATGTTTACCTGGTTGACGTTTCCTGAGGGTTTTGATGCAGGAACATTTATGCTTGAGCAGGCCTTGCCTAAGGCTAAAGTTGCTTATGTTCCCGGTGCTAGCTTTTTTTCAGTAGATCAAAAAGTTAATACCGCCCGAGTCAGTTATTCGACACAGTCGGATGAAAATATAGTCAAGGGCATCAGTGCTCTCGGTAATCTCCTAACAGCCGAGCTTTCATAGGCGTGACGGGATAGGTGGTTCAGCGTATGCCAAATATCGACATAGAAAGTTTCAGGGTTGTCTTGGTCTTGGGGCTATTAGTGGTGATTTTTTTCAAACGCTGAACTGCTCTTTCCTTCTGTGCCCGGCTCGAAAGACTCGGGCATTGTTAATCTGAGGCACCGAAGTGAACATTTTTATCAATGTGCAGCTGAGAGAGCATACTCAGTGTGCGGCTGATTTTTTTGAGAAAGCAATGCGGCAATATGATGAGGTGCGGGCTATGTATCGTTATGGGCCCGATTTTGAATATGTTCTACGAGTGTTAGTGGATGATGTTGCTTCGGCTGAGCAGTTGATCCGCGAGGTCGTAATGAATATACCGACAGTAATCGTTTTGCGGTCTATTAAATAGTTTATTTAATAGTTCGATAACAAAAATAAGGAGACGGCTATGAGCCATATTCAACTGCATGATTTTTTGCCTGGCCAATCAGCCGATACTAACGCCGATAGCGCTGAAACAGCAGAGTGGCGTGAAGCGCTTCTGTCTTTGGTAGAGCATGCCGGGCCAGCCCGCGCGAGGGAAATCCTCGACATGCTATCCGAGGTAGCTCGCGATCCTGCGATTGGCTGGCGTCCGATGCTAGGGTCTCCTTATGTCAATACAATCACTGTCGACCAGCAACCTCCGTTTCCTGGTGATTTGGCAATCGAAGAGCGCCTTGCTTCGATCATGCGATGGAACGCACTCGCTATGGTCGTGCGGGCCAACCAAGCTTACGGTGAACTCGGCGGCCACATATCGAGCTATGCCAGTGCGGCAGACCTGTTCGAGGTGGGGTTCAACCACTTTTTCAAGGGGCCAGATAGTGCGATAGGGCCCGATTTGGTCTTCTATCAGCCTCACTCAGCTCCTGGTGTATACGCACGAGCTTTCCTTGAGGGGCGCCTGAGCGAAGAAAACCTTGATCATTATCGTCAAGAGATCGTGGCAAGTCGTAAGGGAGTTCAAGGTCTCTCCAGCTATCCGCACCCATGGCTGATGCCTGACTTCTGGCAGTTTCCTACTGGTTCGATGGGGATCGGCCCGATCTCGTCAATCTATCAAGCTCGCTTCATGCGCTACCTTCAGCACCGCAATTTGCTGAACACCGAAGGTCGAAGGGTGTGGGGTGTATTCGGTGATGGTGAGATGGATGAGCCGGAAAGCATGTCTGCGTTGACGCTCGCCGCTCGGGAAGGGCTGGATAACCTTGTCTGGGTCGTGAACTGCAACCTTCAGCGCTTGGACGGGCCTGTTCGAGGCAATGGTCGCATCATTGACGAGTTGGAAGCACTTTTCTCTGGGGCAGGTTGGAACGTCATTAAGCTCGTGTGGGGCTCGGATTGGGACGGACTGTTCGCCAGGGACAAGGATGGGGCGCTTGTCAGAGCGCTTTCCACCACAGTGGATGGTCAATTTCAGACATTTGCTGCGAAGGACGGTCGTTACAATCGTGAGCATTTCTTTGGCCAGAACGAGTCGCTTGCCGCTCTGGCTCAGGGGCTGACGGACGAGCAAATCGATCGTCTCAAGCGTGGCGGCCATGACATGGTCAAAATCTTTGCCGCCTACCAAGCGGCCATGCTCGAAAAAGGTCGTCCTACCGTCATCCTTGCCCAAACTAAAAAGGGTTATGGGATGGGTGAAGCTGGGCAAGGAAAAATGACCACGCACCAGCAGAAGAAGTTAGATAGAGAGTCGCTGATCGACATTCGAAATCGCGCCAATCTCCCTCTCTCCGATGCCCAGGTGGAGTCACTCAGCTATTACAAACCTTCTGAGGGAAGCTTGGAGCTTGAGTATCTGCTTGAGCGCCGCCGTACTCTTGGAGGTTTCAGTCCTTCCCGTTGCCCAAAAGCTCCGGTACTCAATGTGCCGGCGATGTCGGGTTACGCCGCGTTCGCGACGCATGCTGAAGGTAAGGAAATGTCGACGACGATGGCTTTCGTCAGAATGCTCAGCGGACTGCTAAAAGACAAAGAGTTGGGGCCGAGGATCGTTCCCATCGTTGCGGACGAGGCCAGAACATTTGGTATGGCCAACCTCTTCAAACAAATTGGTATCTACTCAAGCGTAGGGCAGCGCTACGAGCCTGAAGATATCGGATCTATCTTGAGCTACCGGGAAGCGCTTGATGGCCAGATTCTGGAAGAGGGTATTAGTGAGGCCGGTGCTATCAGTTCGTGGGTTGCGGCTGCTACCAGCTATTCGGTACACGGCGTGCCTATGCTGCCGTTCTATATCTACTACTCCATGTTCGGTTTTCAGAGAGTTGGAGATTTAATTTGGGCTGCAGCGGATCAACGCGCGCGTGGCTTCCTGCTTGGTGCTACAGCAGGGAAAACAACGCTCGGAGGTGAAGGGCTTCAACACCAAGACGGCAGCAGTCATATCTGCGCTTCCTTGGTGCCCAACTGCAGGGCATACGATCCGGCGTTCGCTGGTGAGTTTGCGGTGATCCTCGATCACGGGATGCGGCAGATGCTTGAGCATCAGGTTGATGAGTTCTATTACGTCACCCTGATGAACGAAAACTATGCGCAACCTAGTCTGCCTACCGGTGTAGAGGCCGGAATCCTCAAGGGCATGTATCTCTTCGAATCGCACACAGTGCCTGATAGTAAACGACAAATTCGGCTCCTGGGGTCGGGGACGATTTTGCGTGAAGCCATCGCGGCGGCAGAACTGCTTGAGCAGGACTGGCAGGTGGGCAGTGAAGTCTGGAGCGTGACTAGCTTTACCGAGCTTGCGCGCGATGCTCGCGAAGTCGAACGTTTGAATCGTCTGAATCCGTTGAACCCACAAAATGATTCACACGTATGCACCTCTCTGCCTGGTGCGGTACCGATTATTGCTGTCACTGACTACGTCAGAGCATTGCCGCAATTGATCTCGTCTTATGTTGAGGCGCCGTTCACTGCGATGGGTACCGATGGTTTCGGACGAAGCGATACCCGTGAGGCACTGCGCAGTTTCTTTGAAATCGATCGTTTCCACATTGTGCTCAGTGCTCTGACTTCACTGGTTAAACAAGGTGTGCTCAGCCCAGAAGTTTGTTTGCAAGCGATCCAGAAATACGGGATCGAAAAGGCGCCACACGCTCCTTGGGAATGTTGAGTCTTTAATTTGCTGCCACGGCAGCAATCACAAGTTGAATGATTTTTCATTTTCAAATCGGTGAGCCGTTGTGGCGGCTCGCCAGGAGTGAGTGCATGAGCATGCTGCAGGAAGTTTTTGTTCCCAACATCGGTGATTTTAAAGAGGTGGAGGTTATCGAGGTGCTTGTTGCTGATAACGAGCACGTCGAGCCTGGACAGAGTCTTATTGTTGTAGAAACAGACAAGGCATCGATGGATATCCCAGCTCCAAGCGCCGGTACCATCAAGTCGCTAAAAGTTGCCGTAGGCGACAAGGTAAGTGAAGGGAAGTTGATCGCGATGTTGCAGGTGGCGCAGGCAGCGCCAAGTGAGGTGCCTGAGGCCGCCACTGCTACGCCTGAAGCGAGTGAAGCCAGTGCTCAACTCATTCAGGCCCAGGCTGCAGAGCCAGCCCCGTCACCTGTTACAAGTGTTGTACAGCCTAAAGTAGAGGCTGCACCGACAACATCCGGTCAACTTGTTTTTGCGTCTCCATCAGTACGCAAGATCGCCAGAGAACTAAACGTCTCGTTGGCTGAAATCAAAGGCAGTGGCCCTCGCTCCCGAATTACCAAGGACGATGTCCAACGGTATGTACGGGAGGTGATGTCGGGTGAATTCCAGGCTAAAGGTCAGAAGGTCGCTCAAGCGTCAACCGGTGTAGGTATGCCTGGGTTACTGCCATGGCCAGAAGTTGATTTCGAAAAATTCGGCCCGGTGGAGCGTCGTGAGCTTTCACGAATCAAGAAAATCAGTGGTGCCAACCTTCATCGTAACTGGGTGATGATCCCTCATGTTACGAACCATGAAGATGCTGATATTACTGAGCTTGAGCAGTTCCGAGTACAAGTCAACCAAGGGCAGGATAAAGCGAAGGCAAAAATTACTTTGCTTGCATTGCTTATGAAAGCGTCTGTAGCTGCGCTCAACAAATTTCCGGAGTTCAACTCTAGTTTGGTAGGGGAGGAGATAGTATTTAAGAATTACTATCACATCGGGTTTGCGGTAGATACTCCAAACGGCTTGGTTGTACCAGTAGTGCATGACGTGGATAAAAAAGGCGTCTTTGCAATTGCAGAGGAAATGTCATCTCTTTCAATTCGTGCTCGTGAAGGAAAATTGTCAGGGCGAGATATGCAAGGTGGGAGTTTTACGATTTCATCGTTGGGTGGAATTGGAGGCACTTATTTTACTCCGATTATCAATGCCCCTGAGGTTGCGATTCTGGGAGTGGGTAAGAGTTCTACTCGCGTTGTGTGGAATGGCAAAGAGGGAGTGCCTCGGTTGATACTTCCTCTCAGCTTAAGTTGGGATCATCGTGTTATAGATGGTGCCGCAGCCGGCCGCTTCAATGCTTATTTGGCAAATATGCTGGCTGATTGTCGACGTTTGTTGCTGTAATCCGTGCAAAAGCCATAAAACAAAAAACGTTATTTCTACTGCCATCATTCTAAATGTTGAACGAGAGTATGAATATGAAACGTACTGCGCGACCTTGGGTGACTTCGATTTTTGCAGCACTACTGGTGTGTGGACAAGCACACGCAGCAGATACATCGCTGTGGACAGCTTACAACCAGACAATGAAGTCGGCCAAATATATTGATCTGACCCATGCGTTTGAGCCGGATCAAGCAGTTTGGCCAGGTTTTGGGAATGCGAAGTTCAAGGCTGCGGTAGCGGGTGCAACGATTCCTGGCTTTGTTGAGAAGGGCGAGGAGTTCACCTATGAGAAGCATGGATTTGTAGCAACAGCCTACGAGATTCCAACGGATCAATATGGCACGCAGCTGGATCCACCTTCGCATTGGAACCCTGTCGGCGCCACCATCAGTGATCTGCCGGCAACGTTCTCTGTGCGTCCTCTGGTGGTGATCAATATCTCCGACAAAGTCCAGAAAGACCCGGGCTATCACATGCAGGTTTCTGACGTGATGGAATGGGAAAAACGCAACGGCCGAGTTCCTGAGGGAGCTGTCGTTATGGTGAGGTCGGATTGGTACAAGTTGTGGAACGATCATGATCGTTTTCGCAATGCCCCTTTCCCGGGAGTGAGCCTCGCAGCTTTGAAGTTTCTGCACTTGGATCGAAAAACTCTGATGCACGGTCACGAGCCTCTAGATACTGACTCCACTCCGACGATGGAGGGGGAAACCTGGTTGATGCACAACAATTTTGCTCAGGCAGAAGGTGTTGCGAATCTCGACAAAGTCCCCGAAGCCGGGGCTCTGATTTCAATCGGTTTCGCCAAGCCTCTCGGTGGCAGTGGTGGTTACGCGCGTTATGTTGCCATTGCACCCTCAACTTGGACGATGGGTGAAACACTGAAGGAAGAGCCTGGTGCACCATTGCCTACTCAGAAGGCGCCGCTCAAACGCGATTCTTTGGGTGTGATGCGTCCTACGCCTTGATCTGACCTGTCTGACTTCAACTGACCAACTCCAAGTTATTTGGAGCTGGTCAGTTGGCTTGATTCCATAAAAATTAAAATAAAAAAAGGGGGCTTTATGGCCGCTTCCGATCGTGTCGATGTCAGTGTGTTTCTGGATTCACAACCGATTGGTGTTCGCCAGTGGATTGTTTTTGTGCTGTGTCTGGTGGTCTTAGGGATCGATGGTTTTGATACGACCTCCATCGGTTTCATTGCCCCGGCTCTCGTAGACGATTGGGGTATCCAGCGCCATGACTTAGGGCCCGTCATGATGAGTGGCCTGTTTGGCGTGGCGGTGGGTTGTGTCATTGCAGGGCCCTTGGCCGACCGCTTCGGGCGCCGTGTGGTGATTATTGGATCGATTTTGTCCATCGGAATATGGAGCTTAATATCCGCTTTTTCCGGGGATATCATTTCGCTGAGCGTATTCAGGTTCTTAACTGGGCTTGGCTTAGGTGCATCGATGCCCAATGCGGCGACCTTGGTCTCAGAGTTCGCTCCGAAGCGCCGTCGATCGCAGATGGTGACAAGTATTTATTCTGGTTTCGCAATTGGCGCTGCACTCGGAGGGCTGGCTAGTGAGTCACTCATCGCGAGTTATGGGTGGCGCTCAGTGTTAATCGTTGGCGGCATCATCCCCATCGTATTTTCTTTTTTTCTACTGTTTTGGCTTCCTGAATCCATTGCTTTTATGGCTCATCGTCGTGATAAGTACGTCGGTAAAATTATCAAATCTGTTAACTCGATGTGTCCAAGGCTGGTTGATTCTAGTACAAAATTCTTCACGTCCGAAGACTCTGTAAAAGGACATAGCTCTGTACGGGCGTTGTTTTCTAAGAATTACTATAGCGGTACATTGCTTATCTGGCTTGTTTTATTTGTAGGCTTGATAAATCTTTATCTTCTGTCGAGTTGGTTACCGTTATTAAGCCGTGATGCTGGTCTGAGCATGGCTCAAGCAGCAGTTATTGGTGCATTGTTTCAGGCTGGCGGGATTTTTGGGAATCTCGCGATTGGAATAAAAATGGATAATTGGGAGCACCACAAGGTCGTTGCGCTGACGATTCTGGGTGGGGCACTCACAGCTTTTGTTATTGCATTGAATAAGCCAAGTGTATTTTTCCTATATCCGTCAATAATTGTGTTGGGGTATTTCGTTAATAGTGCGAATGCAGGTGCATATGCTTTGGCTGCAAATTTCTACCCATCTCAGTTTCGGGCAACAGGTGTGAGTTGGGCAACAGGAATGGGGCGTTTAGGTGCCATTTGCGGAGCAGGAATTGGAGCCTCAATGCTCGGAATGGGATGGGGGTTTAGAGAGCTTTTCTTTTTTATAAGCTTGCCTGCGTTGATCGGTGCGGCAGCGGTATTCGTAAAAAAAATCAGTGCACAACCAGCAAGTTCATTGACTACAACATAGTGCCAACATGCTTAGTCGCTTGGTAATAACGGATCTCAGTGTGACGTGGAGTAAGGACATGGCGTTTTTCACCGCTGCTAGCAAAGTTGATTTTCAGGAGCAGCTGCAATCGGCCTTGGGGCAGCACATCAGTGAGCATTCGGAATCGTACCTGAAGATGTTCACTGATCAGTTTTTCGGCATCATTTCCCTGGACGAACTGACCCAGCGTCGGTTGTCTGACCTCGCCGGTTGCACCCTTTCTGCATGGCGTTTGCTTGAGCGTTTTGATCACGCGCGACCGCAAGTTCGGGTCTACAACCCTGATTACGAGCGCCATGGTTGGCAATCCACTCACACGGTAGTTGAGGTATTGCATTCCGACTTGCCATTCCTGGTTGATTCGGTGCGTACCGAGCTGAGCCGTCGCGGCTACAGCATCCATACCCTCCAAACCACCGTGCTGTGCGTGCGTCGCGGCGATAAGGGGGAGCTGCTGGAAGTTTTGCCGAAAGGTACCCAGGGCGACGACGTGCTGCAAGAGTCGCTTATGTATCTTGAGATTGACCGGTGTGCCAATCCAAGTGATCTGAGCTTGCTGAGTCATGAAGTTGAGCAGGTGCTAAGTGAAGTTCGGGCGGCAGTTGCTGACTTTGAGCCTATGAAAAATAAGGTTCAAGAGATGCTCGGGTTGATCAGTCAGTCTTCGTTCCCCATGGATGAGGAGGAGAAAGCTGAGATCAAATCCTTTCTCCAATGGCTGACTGACAACCGTTTTACTTTTTTGGGTTATGAAGAGTTTGTCGTTACTGACCATGACGATGGAGGTCAACTGCTTTATAACGAGCAATCCTTTCTCGGCTTGTCCAAACTGCTGCGTGCCGGCCTGACCGTCGACGATCTGCGCATCGAAGACTACGCCGTCAACTACCTGCGCGAACCGACGCCGCTGTCGTTCGCC
>NZ_JBNNVP010000023.1:0-104244 GCF_050280605.1 Pseudomonas sp. NPDC089918
GATGGTAGTGTGGGGTTTCCCCATGTGAGAGTAGGTCATCGTCAAGATTAAATTCCGAAACCCCTATCTGCGTATGCAGGTAGGGGTTTTGTTTTGTCCGCAGGAAAGTTCGTACAGCATTATCGGATCGCTCCTGTCTGATTGCGATGCTGTCCCGTTAGTGTTTATCGATGTTGGTTGTAAGGGGGGGCGGCGAACACACCTTCCGAGGCAGGCCGATAAGGGCGATTGTGGGATACCGCTTTACCGTGAGATCCGGCCGTGGGCTCTTTGGCCAAGAACTGGCTCTTCGCAGGGTCGCTATGCAGCGGCACACGGGCGGCAGCGATCATGAGTTTGATCCAGCCTGCGCGCATAAACGGACACGATCCGTATGCCTATCTGAAAGATATGAGGCGATTGTCGACACAGCGGGCCAGCGAAATCGGGCTACTGCTACCGCATCAGTGGGTACCGGCCAGACTTACGCGAGATGAGTCAGGTGTACACTGACCGCATACGGTCAGTCTCGACGATTGACTTTTTGAGAACACCCTATAGCCATGAAGACACAGCCTGGTATCCAAAAGCCTGGATTTCCAGTGCCTAAGCCTACTGCAAGTAGCGAGACGCCGACTGCGAGCATGATGCGTTTTCCATAACTGAAAGATCCATTAATAGCTGACCTGAATTTAGCATAGACCCATCGCAGTAGCGGCAAAGAAATCGTCATGCTTGCAGGAACCAAGGGATTCATCAGATCGGAATGATGAGTAAAAAATCGTAGATATCTCCATGCAACGTGGGATGCGCAGACGGTTACTGTGGAACCACCGATTATGGTGAAGAGGTCTGCGTTGCACTTGGCCTGACATAAGCGGCGGGATGACGACCGGAAGACTTCCATCCTCCGCATCATCATCCTGAAATCAAGGCTGCGACTGGCTGTCCGCTCTCATGATCTGTGCCTCACCATTGGCCACGAGCCAGCGAACCACTTCGGCAACCGACACGGTATGACTACGCTCTATCCAGCGCACTAGTGCCGGCCCGTAGTGTTCGGTGTATCGGCTGAGCACCAGTTGGCGACAGTCCGCTGACAAACGCAGGGTAATTTCGCGACAGTGCAGATTGGCCGGGTCGTCCCGCGTCATCCGTTGCTGCAGGACCAGGCTATTGTTTTCAGAACCCATCAGCCGGTGCTCCTGTGCATTGAGAGGTGGTGTTCTCTGGCGAGCCTTGTTTGCCATCGGCCACGTAAGCGGCACGATGCTCGGCGACCACATTGCGCAACGCGCTGTAATAGTCCGGCAGTTTTTGCAGGCTGTCGGTCAGCGGTAAGGCTTCTGCCCGGCCATCGACGATGCCGCCGACAGTGCTGATAGTGGACAGCGTCTCCACGGTATCGCTATTGCTGCCGAACGGATCGACCACAAAACCAAGCACGCGGCCGGCGGCGTCGCGACTGTTGGAGGTCCCGAGCAATGGCAGCTCGACGATCGGACCATTGCCGATGCCCCACACGCCAAAGGTCTGGCCAAAATCCGAGTCGTGGCGCGGGATACCGGCCATGCCGGAGACATCGATCAAGCCCACCACCCCTACCGTGGTGTTAAGCGCGAAACGTCCCAGGGTATTGACCGAGCGCATCGGGTTGCCTTGCAGCAGGTCATTGATAAAGACCTTCGGCTCGCCGAAGTTCGCCACAAAGTTATGCACACCGGTCTGGAAAAAATCCGGCGTGTAGCGGTAGCCGCGCGCGACCGGCGCCAGGGCGTAATCATCAACCACCCGGTTAAACGCGAAGACGCCACGATTGAACGGTTCCGCCGGGTCGTACACCGAATAGGCGATGTCAGCGCAGGCCACGTCGGTGGTGGTCGGCGACTGGCTGCTGCAACCCGTCAGCCCTGCGGCCAACACGGCAATTGAGGTGTTGCGGGTCAACCAGGGAGCACACTTGAAAGGCAACATGGACGCAAGTCTCAGGAGGAATTCGCCGTGATGCTGAGCTCCAATCCTTGCGCCAAGATGTCTGGTTTATTGCGCTGTTGACGCTTTATTGCAGAGTTGAAATATATGACGCGCGGCCATGAATGGTTTTAGATAGCGGTTCCATTCGCCCCTTAAGTGACCTTCGGTGAACAGCCTTTTAATTGTCGACGACGACCTTGAAGTCCTTGATCTACTGAAAAAATTCTTCGTGCAACACGGCTACAGCGTCGAGGTCGCCACAGACGGTGCGTCGCTGTGGGCGGCCATAGAGCGCCAGGCGCCGGACCTGATCATTCTGGACGTGATGTTGCCCGGAGACAGCGGCCTGATCCTGTGTCAGCAACTGCGGATTCGACACGCAATACCGGTGATTATGCTGACGGCCATGGGTGAACTCAGTGACCGGGTGGTCGGCCTGGAACTGGGTGCCGATGATTATCTGACCAAACCCTTCGACGCCCGTGAACTGCTGGCCCGAGTGCGTGCTGTGCTGCGTCGTGTTGACGAGCGTCGTCCGGTTCCGCAAGAGCGGCCACGGCCACTGATTGATTTTGCCGACTGGCATCTGGACGTCACCCGCCGTGAACTTCGCTCGCCGGACAACGTGATGATCCCGCTGTCGGCCGGTGAGTTTGACCTGCTGCTGGTCTTCGTCGAACACCCCCAGCGCATCCTCACCCGTGAGCAGTTGCTGGACCTGGCGCGCGGGCATTGCCATGAGGCGTTCGATCGCAGCATCGACGTTCAGGTCAGCCGCCTGCGGCGCAAACTCGAGTCCGACACCAAGCGGCCGGCGATGATCCGCACCGTGCGCAATGGCGGTTACCTGTTTACTCCCAGCGTGACGCGGCGATGAGCTGGCTGAAGCGGATTCGCGCTCGAGACTGGCCGCAAGATACGGTGGCGCGCTGGATTGCGTTGACGATCATCCTGGCCATGCTCATTTCCCTGGCGCTCAACGGGTTGTTTATCCAACTGGCCGGTGTATGGGCGCGCCCGCCCCTGACCGAGATCGGTTTGCTGGAAAAAGCCGCTGCCATCACCCGCGTCATCGAGGCCGCCCCGGCGCCCCTACGTCACTCATTGGCACAAGCCGCCAACGAGAACGGCTTCACTGTCACGTGGCACCCTGATCGGCACGATCTCAATCTGCCGACAGTGGACGATCCGAAGTCTGACATTGGCTCGACCATCCTGCAGCCGATGCTCAGAGCCCCTGACCGGCGCATCGAAGCCTATGAACCGGCCGACTGGACGGAGCACACGGAGGACGCGCATTACGCGCTGTTGATCGAGCTATCGGATTCATCATGGCTGATGTTCTCCGCGCCCTCGCGCAGTTGGGGGCTCGACGAAGCGCCACGCTACCTGATCGTCATCCTGCTGGTGCTGATCTCCACCGCAGTGGTCGCGCTGATCGCTACCCGACGCCTCGCCACACCTTTGCAGCGTTTCGCCGAAGGCGCCCGCCGCTTCGGCGTGGACTTCCGCGCACCGCCGATCGAGCCGCTCGGTCCCCACGAAATCCGCCAGGCCATTCTCGCGTTCAATGCCATGCAGGCCCAGCTACAGCACTTCATCCGCGACCGTACGCAAATGCTCGCCGCCATCTCCCATGACCTGCGCGCGCCCCTGACGCGGATGCGCTTGCGTGGCGAATTTATCGAGGACAGCGAGCAACAGCAACGGCTGTTTAGTGACGTGGATGAAATGCAGGCAATGATCAACTCGGCGCTAGAGTTCTTTCGTGATGATGCGCGGCTTGAACCGGCGACCCAGTTTGATCTGGCGGAACTGCTGCAAACGTTGCTTGATGATTATCGGGATCAGGGCGTCGACATTACGTTCAGCGGGCCGCTGCGGTGGGTGTATTTCGGGCGCCCGTTGGGGCTTAAACGAGTGATTACCAATTTGCTCGATAACGCGATCAAGTACGGCAGTGAGCCGGGGATTGAGCTGAAACCGAGCGCCGGCCAGGTGTGGATCAAAGTACTGGATCGTGGGCCGGGCATACCAGATGCCTGCCTTGAACAAGTGTTTGTGCCGTTCTTCCGGATGGAAGGCTCGCGCAACAAAAGCACGGGGGGTGTTGGTTTGGGGTTGTCGGCGGCGCGGGCGATTGTGCTCGAGCACGGAGGCAACCTGACACTGCGTAATCGGTCGAGGGGCGGATTGGAGGCGTTGGTGGTGTTGCCGGTGCATTCAAGTTCAGAGCTGATCTCTCAGCATTTGCTTTGAACTGAGCGATTAAGCGACCCAAAAAATTGGGGCTAATCCAGATGCGAGCCAGTTACACACAACTCCTGGGGGAGCGGGCTTGCTCGCGAAAGCGGTGTGTCAGTCAACGATGGCGGTGACTGGTATATCGCATTCGCGAGCAAGCCCGCCCCCACAGGTTTTTCGGTCAGGCTCAAGATCGTGTGAACCTAAGCCTCCCAGCCCGCCCCACTGACCGCCGCCTGCGCCAGTGGGTGCAAGTCTGCCCCCTGATGCGCTGTCTGCCAGGCCAGCAACTCCTTGCGCATACCGGGCGTCCAGTACATCTGCAGGTGATTGCGTACGCCGAGCACTGCCTGTTGCTGGTCCGGTTCGGTGGCGAAGTACTGGGCAATCTGGTTGACCATTTTGATCAGGTTGTCGGTACTCATCGGCGTACCTCCGCTTTAGCGCCACGCGCCTGACGGCGTTCGTCGAGCAGACGTTGTTGTTCGTCGCTGAACTCCTGGTAGCGTTTTTGCCACTCGGAAGGGTGGTAGACGCGGCTGACTTCCACGGCGGTGACCTTGTACTCCGGACAGTTGGTGGCCCAGTCAGAGTTGTCGGTGGTGATGACGTTGGCCCCCGATTCAGGGAAGTGGAAAGTGGTGTACACCACGCCCGGAGCTACCCGTTCGCTGACCCGCGCACGCAGGACGGTCTGCCCGGCGCGGCTGCCGATGCCGACCCAGTCACCTTCGTTGATGCCTCGGCTCTCGGCGTCGGTCGGGTGGATTTCCAGGCGGTCTTCGTCGTGCCAGGCGACGTTGTCGGTACGCCGGGTCTGGGCGCCGACGTTGTACTGGCTGAGGATGCGCCCGGTGGTCAGCAGAAGCGGATAGCGACTGTTGACCTTTTCCTCGGTGGGCACGTAGCCGGTGAGCATGAAGCGCCCCTTGCCGCGCACGAATTCCTCGATGTGCATGGTCGGCGTGCCGTCCGGTGCCGCGGCGTTGCACGGCCATTGCAGGCTGCCGTGGCGATCCAGTTCGGTGTAGCTGACGTTGGTGAAGGTCGGCGTCAGGCTGGCGATTTCATCCATGATTTCTGATGGATGCTGGTAGTTCATCGGGTAGCCCAGAGCGTTGGCCAAGGCCACCGTGCCTTCCCAGTCGGCCTTGCCGCCTAGAGGCTCCATGACTTTGCGCACCCGGGAGATGCGCCGTTCGGCGTTGGTGAAGGTGCCGTCTTTTTCCAGGAACGAGCTGCCCGGCAGGAACACGTGGGCGAACTTGGCGGTTTCGTTGAGGAAAATGTCCTGCACCACCACGCATTCCATGGCCGACAGCGCCGCGGTAACGTGCTGGGTATTCGGATCGCTTTGGGCGATGTCTTCGCCCTGGCAATACAGGCCCTTAAAGCTGCCGCCCAAGGCTGCCTCGAACATGTTGGGAATGCGCAGGCCCGGGTCGGGTTGCAGAGTGACGTTCCACGCCTGTTCGAACTGCGCCCGAACCACTTCGTTGGAGATGTGGCGGTAGCCAGGCAGCTCGTGGGGGAAGGAGCCCATGTCGCAGGAGCCCTGAACGTTGTTCTGCCCACGCAGCGGGTTCACGCCCACACCTTCGCGGCCGATGTTGCCGGTGGCCATGGCCAGGTTGGCGATGCCCATGACGGCGGTGCTGCCCTGGCTGTGCTCGGTGACGCCCAGGCCGTAGTAGATCGCCGCGTTGCCGCCGGTGGCATACAGGCGGGCGGCGGCGCGGATGTCGGCAGGGTCTACGCCGCAGATGGCGCCAAGGGTTTCCGGCGAGTTTTCCGGGCGGCTGACGAACTCGCTCCAGCGGGCGAAATCGCTGCCCTCGCAACGGGCGTCGATAAAGGTTTGATTGAGCAGGCCTTCGGTGACGATGACGTGGGCCAGGGCATTGAGCATCGCGACGTTGGTGCCTGGGCGCAGGGCCAGGTGCAGTTCGGCGCGGGCATGCACCGAGTCCACCAGATCAATGCGTCGTGGGTCGATGACGATCAGCCGCGCGCCTTCACGCAGGCGGCGTTTGAGCTGGGAGGCGAACACGGGGTGGGCGTCGCTGGGGTTGGCGCCCATCACCAGAATCACGTCGGCCTGCATCACCGAGTCGAAACTCTGGGTACCGGCGGACTCGCCCAGGGTTTGTTTCAGGCCATAGCCGGTCGGCGAGTGGCAGACCCGCGCACAGGTGTCGACGTTATTGTTGCCAAAGGCGGCGCGTATCAGTTTTTGCACCAGGTAGGTTTCTTCATTGGTGCAGCGGCTGGAGGTGATGCCACCAATGGAGTCGCGGCCATATTTCTGCTGCAGTCGGCGGAATTCGCTGGCAGCGTAGGTCACCGCTTCATCCCAGCTGACTTCCTGCCAAGGATCGTTGATGTGCTTGCGGATCATCGGTTTGGTGATGCGATCCGGGTGGGTGGCGTAGCCCCAGGCAAAGCGCCCTTTGACGCAGGAGTGACCGTGGTTGGCTTGGCCATTCTTGTCTGGAACCATGCGCACCAGCTGGTCGCCTTTCATCTCGGCGCGGAACGAACAGCCCACGCCGCAATAGGCGCAAGTGGTGATCACGCTGCGTTCGGGCTGACCCAGTTCGACCACGCTTTTTTCCATCAGCGTCGCGGTCGGGCAGGCTTGCACACAAGCACCGCAGGACACGCATTCTGAGTCGAGGAAGTTCTCGCCCCCGGCGGCCGCGACCCGGGATTCGAAACCGCGCCCGGTAATGGTCAGGGCAAAGGTGCCCTGGGTTTCTTCGCAGGCGCGCACGCAACGGTTGCAGACGATGCACTTGCTCGGGTCGTAGTCGAAGTAGGGGTTGGAGGTGTCCTTCACATCCGCCAGATGGTTGTCGCCTTCATAGCCGTAACGCACTTCCCGCAGGCCGACCTGACCGGCGACGGTTTGCAGCTCGCAGTTACCGTTGGCCGAGCAGGTCAGGCAGTCCAGCGGGTGGTCGGAGATGTACAGCTCCATGACGTTGCGGCGCAGGGTGGCAAGCTTCGGTGTCTGGGTGTGCACGCTCATGCCTTCGCTGACCGGCGTGGTGCAGGACGCCGGATAACCGCGCATGCCGTCGATCTCCACCAGGCACATGCGGCAGGAGCCGAAGGCTTCCAGGCTGTCGGTGGCGCACAGTTTGGGAATGGTGGTGCCCAGCAGCGCGGCGGCGCGCATCACCGAGGTGCCTTCGGGCACGCTGATGCTGCGGCCATCGATGTTGAGGGTGACTTGCACCTGGCTATCGCGGGCAGGGGTACCCAGGTCGATATCGGTTTTCGGGTCGAAGAGAGTGATCATTGGTCGGCCTCCGAGGACTGCAGACCGAAGTCGGCGGGGAAGTACTTGAGGGCGCTGACGACCGGATAGGAGGTCATGCCGCCCAACGCGCACAGCGAACCGTATTGCAGGGTGTCGCACAGGTCCTTGAGGATGATCACCTGCTCATCACGACTGTTCTGATCGGGCGCGGCCAGCAGGCGGTCGATTACCTCCACGCCCCGGGTCGAGCCGATGCGGCAGGGGGTGCATTTGCCACAGGATTCCTCGGCGCAGAACTGCATGGCGAAGCGTGCCATGTGGGCCATGTCCAGGGTGTCGTCAGCCACCACCACACCACCGTGACCGAGCATCGCGCCGATGGCGGCGAAGGCCTCGTAATCCAGGGGCGTGTCGAATTGCGACGGTGGCACCCAGGCGCCGAGCGGGCCGCCCACCTGGGCGGCTTTCAGCGGCCGGCCACTGGCGGTCCCGCCGCCGTAGTCTTCCACCAGTTCCCGCAGGGTCAGACCAAAGGCCCGTTCCACCAGGCCGCCGTGACGAACATTGCCCGCCAGCTGGAAGGGCATCGTGCCCAGAGAGCGGCCCATGCCGTAATCGCGATAGAACTGCGCGCCCTTGGCCAGAATCAGCGGCACCGAGGCCAGGGTCAGCACGTTGTGCACCAGGGTCGGCAGGCCGAACAGACCTTGCAAGGCGGGGATCGGTGGCTTGGCGCGAACAATCCCGCGCTTGCCTTCGAGAGAGTCCAGCAGCGCGGTTTCTTCACCGCAGATGTAAGCGCCGGCACCGACGCGCACTTCCATATCGAAGGCCTGGCCGCTGCCGCCGACATTGGCGCCCAGGTAACCGGCAGATCGGGCGATGTTCAGTGCTGCGCGCAGAGTCGCCACAGCTTGTGGATATTCCGAGCGCACGTAGATGTAGCCGTAACTGGCGCCGACGGTGATGCCGGCAATGGCCATGCCTTCGATCAGCAGGAAAGGGTCGCCTTCCATCAACATGCGATCGGCGAAGGTGCCGGAGTCGCCTTCGTCGGCGTTGCACACAATGTATTTCTGCGCCGCTTCGGTAGCGCGCACCGTGCGCCATTTGATCCCCGCTGGGAAGGCTGCGCCGCCACGGCCACGCAACCCCGAATCGAACACGGCGGTCGCGGTCTGCTCGCCGCCCAGGGCGATGGCCTGGGTCAAGCCCTCAAAGCCGCCGTGAGCCCGGTAATCCTCCAGCGACAGCGGCCGGGTGATGCCGGCGCGGGCAAACAGCAGCCGTTGTTGGGTCTTTAGATACGGCAATTCTTCCACCAGGCCCAAGGCCAGTGGATGCGCGGACGGCTCGCCTTGCAACGCATCGAGCACGGACGGCACATCGGCGGCGGTCAGCGGGCCAAAGCCGATACGGCCTTGCGGGCTGTCCACCTCCAACAGCGGTTCCAGCCAATACAAACCGCGCGAACTGGTACGTTGCAATTCCTGGGGAACAAGGCGTCCCCGGGCGTGGGTGATAAGGGCTACCGCAACCTCTTCGGTACCCACGGCACGGGCCAGCGAATCAGAGGACAGATAGAAAGCCGGCATCATGCGTCCTCCCGACAAGTGTCGAGCAGGGCATCCAGACGCTCGGGACTAAGTCGCGCATGCACTTGGCCATCCAGTTCCAGAGCGGGCGAACAGGCACACGCGCCGAGGCAATACACCGGACGCAAACTGATGCTGCCGTCGGCGCTGCTGCCGTGGTCGTCCAGTTGCAGACGTTCGCGCAACTGCGCGGCGAGCTGCTCGGCGCCGCGACTCTGGCAGGACTCGGCCCGGCACAGACGCAGGATATGCCGGGCCGGAGGGGCGGTTCGGAAGTCATGGTAGAAACTGATCACCCCGCGAACCTCGGCCTGACTCAGGTTGAGGGCGTGGGCAATCTCGGGGATGGCGGCATCGGGGATGTAACCGATGCCCTCCTGAATCTCATGAAGGATCGGCAACAGTGCGCCGGGGGAGCGTTTGTGGCGCTCCAGCAGGCTGTTGACCATAGGCAGGTGCAACATCTCATCAGGCATACAGCATTCCTCACGATCACGGACAAACCAGGCGGTTGTCAGTTGTCCGAAAGTGTCGGCTGCGGCAGTCACACCACGTCACGGTATCGTGGCATTTTCAGGCCGTTGGCCAGGCACCCTGAGCGGGCATCTTGTTGGGCCCGGTGCGGTCTTTGCCGCACCTCTTCAGGGCATAACAGGCAGCTTGCCATGCTGCCTTTGATTCATCTGCACCAAAGCGACGTGTTCGATTCTGTCTACGACTCCCTGTTAAGTCTAGAAGAGCGCAGCCCGAGGCGTTCGCTCACTGAGTATCTTTCGGATAATCCTTGAGCGCGATGAGAGAGGCATCGTGCCCGCTTGTGCCAAGCTGAAAGGGTATTGAAACGCCATGCATTCAATTGCCGGTCAGGCTAGCCCCAAGAGGTCCATGACATGAACACCACTCATGCATCGCACGTCCGTCGCGAGTTCTACAAAGCAGTCAGGTTCTACTTTCACGTTGTCTGGCCAATTTTTTCCATCCTGCTGTTTTTGATTGTGTTGTTCGGCCTGATCATCAGCTTTCTGGAAGGATGGGATCCATTTGACGGTATCTACTTCGCGTTCGTGACCGGCCTGACCATCGGTTATGGAGAACTCGTCCCCAAACTGGCCGTCTCGCGGGTGCTGGCGATTTTGCTGGGATTTAACGGGGTGCTGATGACGGCGATATTTGCGGCGATCAGTATTCGGGCGATTGAGATTGCGGTGCGGGCGACAGGTCAGGTGGAGTAGGGGCGGCAGCGGTGTAGGGGGAAATGCGCTATGAAGTCATGCTCACGATGTTCATTTGAGAAACAGGGAAAGACAGATGATTGATTTCGACAAGACGTGGCTTCTCGCCTGGATGCTCCTATCGGGCGTACCCATTTTTAGGTAGGCCCCCTTTATTCATTGGATGTCTTTCAAGTAGTCCATAAGAGCGATGAGCGGGACATCCAGCTGTGGGATCGTCCGGGCAGCGCTTAAATCTGCTGCCAATCGATGCAGTTCGCGACCGAGGACTGTATTAACTCCGCCCATGGCCTCTAACGCCAAGCCCACACAATGCGCCACTCTAAACTGGATACCCTCGACATCCCCCCGCCGCACCAACAACCCAAAAACCTCCCGCTCATAATCACTCATGATCGGATCGTCCCGCAGAATCGGGCTTTCACCTTCCGTCTCATAAGCCAGCTTGAGGGCGAAAAGGGCAACGGTTTCCAGTGGCAATTCCATTGGTGTGAATCCTTGATTCGTTAGCTGAGCGGTTTCGGGTTTGGCGTTGGAGAGCAAAATCAAAAGATCGCAGCCTTCGGAAGTTCCTACGGGGTGGCGGGGCGAGATCACTTTTTTGCAGACGAAAAAAAAGGCCTTGCAGACTACTGCAATTATGATGGTCTGGGTTGATCGTTAAATGCAGAATTTTTTGCGAACACCTCGGCGATGAAATCCATGAATACAATGGCCCTTTTGGGGAGAAGCCGGTCGGCAACGTAAATGACTTGCACGGGGACGGCCGGAGCTGCGTAGTCCCTAAGCAACACCCGCAGATTGCCATTTTTCAGCCCTTCCTCGTAAAGCCATTCGGGCCCCTGTGCGATCCCCAGCCCCTCGTTTACACACTCTCGTATGGCCTCAGGTGAGTTGACCCGAAGCCTGCCAGAAACGGGAACATCGATATCCCGAAAGCGCCATGTGGTGCCTGTCGACAGCAGGGTGTAGATCAGGCAATCGTGCGTTCTCAGATCATTGGGCGTCGTGGGGATTCCGCGTTTGGCCAGGTATCCCTTGCTGGCAACGCATACACGCTCGAACCAGCCTAGCGGCCGGGCACGCATTGCGCTGTCTTCCAGATGTCCGATGCGGATCGCCAGTTCAGCCCCTTCGTCGACCAGATTCACATAGCGATCATTGATCTGCAGGTCGAGCGTCAACTCTGGATAGCGCTCCAGAAATGTGGATACATGCGGCACCACGAATGCATGGGCTAGCGCGGTCGGGCAGGCGACTCGCAACAATCCGGACGGGGCGACGTTCTCCCTGAAGGACGACTCCGATTCTTCCACGGCATCGAGAATGCGCCGTGCATCTGCGTAATAGCGTTCTCCCTCGGGGGTGAGGGCAAGCTTTCGTGTGGATCGGTGAAGCAGCCTGGTTTGCAAATGATCTTCCAGCGCCGCCACATAGCGGCTGACGTTAGGCTGCCCCAGCCCCAAGTCACGCCCTGCAGCCGAGAAGCTTCCTGTCTCAACAGCGCGAACAAAGCAGGTCATCAGCAGTAGTCGATCCATCTAGGCCTCTCATTCATGCAATACAAGCATGAAATGTATTCGAATAGGTCATCTTATCAATGCACAGGTATGAATACATAGTTTCCCTCTGGCAGGTCAGTACATCGACTGACCGTGAAAAACCGAAAAGGAAACTTACATGTCCCGATTGCAAGGCAAACGCACTCTCATCACCGGCGGCACCAGCGGCATTGGCCTGGAAACGGCTAAGCAGTTCCTCGCCGAAGGCGCGCGCGTGATCGTTACCGGAGTCAATCCGGAGTCCATCGCAAAGGCCCAGGCGGAACTGGGAAGCGAAGTATTGGTACTGCGTGCTGACTCCGCCAGCATCGATGCGCAGAAGGAACTGGCGCAGGCCGTTCAGACTCACTATGGCCAACTCGATGTTGCCTTTCTCAATGCAGGCGTATCCGTTTGGCTGCCGATCGAAGAGTGGACGGAGGAAATGTTCGATCGCTCCTTCGACATCAACGTTAAGGGGCCGTACTTTCTGATCCAGGCATTGCTACCAGTCTTCGCGAACCCTGCGTCGGTGGTTCTCAATACCTCGGTTAGTGCACACCTCGGCGCCGCGCGTTCATCAGTTTATGGCGCGACCAAGGCCGCGTTCCTGAACATGTCGAAGACGCTTTCTAGCGAACTGCTCCCGCGTGGTATTCGGGTCAATGCAGTCAGCCCTGGCCCGGTTGATACGCCGCTTTACGACAAGCTCGGTATTCCCGATGCCTATCGCGAACAGCTCAACCAGGATATCGCAGCGACCATTCCGTTCGGCCGGTTTGGTACGCCCGAGGAAGTGGCCAAGGCCGTGCTGTACCTGGCGTCAGACGAGTCACGATGGACGGTTGGCTCGGAACTCATCGTCGACGGTGGCCGCTCGCTTTAGCTGCCAACGATACGCGAAGGAACGTCTCCTGCGCTTTTACGGAAAACTGATTGCCACTCAGGCTTTCTTGAAGTCACGGACGTAGCTTCTATACGGCCCGCTCCCACTCGTGGCGGCGGGCTTTGATTCTTCAGTGGGTCTATTCCAATGCCACAGTCACAGTTCACACTCGTCAGCCATCCGTTATGCCCATTCGTTCAGCGAGTGGCCATCGTGTTACTCGAAAAAGGTATTACCTTTCAGCGTATCGATGTCGATCTTCGCGACAGGCCAGACTGGTTTCTGGCGATGTCGCCAAGCGGTAAGGTTCCGCTGCTCAAGGTTCCAGACGGCAATGAAGGCGAGTCCGTTCTATTCGAGAGCGTCGCCATTTGCGAATACCTGGAGGAGGTGTACCCGGAACCTGCGTTACATCCAATGAATGCGTTGATCCGAGCACAACACCGTGCATGGATCGAATTCGCCTCTGCCACACTGGCGGATGCATGGGGATTTTTGAACGCCACCGACCAGCAGACAGCCCTTGGCAAATCTGCAGCGTTGAGAGGAAAGCTGGAACGATTCGACAGTGAAATATCGGACGGCCCTTATTTCTCCGGCGAGAGGCTCAGCATGGTCGACATCGCCGTGGCTCCAGTTTTTCGCTACTTCGACATACTTGGATTCGAGCCCAATCATCAGTTGTTTGATGGACTGAGTCGAGTGGCTGATTGGCGTCGTGCGCTGGCCAGCCGTTTCAGCATTCAGGCGGCAGTTGCAGAGGACTATGCCATCCGGTTCCGCAAGCACTTGCAGGAAGCAAGAGCACTCTTGGCTACTGCATCGGAAACGCATCCCCTTTAAATGCCGATGCGATCGCGCCGCCGCTAGCTTGGCCAGCAGGCGCGCTGGCAAGGCATAGCCCCGGAGAAATGGATCCTGGCTCGGGATGGTCCAAATCCCTTCCTCAAAATCGATTTCCTCCCATTTTGCGTAGCGAACCATCGCGGCGTTTGGCACCGGAGTTGGTGCCTTGCTTAAGTAGGTTGCGGCATTCTGCAGCTCGTTCACGGGCTTCCTGCAAGGAGATATGCGGATACACGCCCAGTGACATGCGCGCCGCCCGACCCTGATACGTGTACCGGAAGTGCCAATACTTGCTGCCGTTGGGTTTCACCAGCAGGGCAAGACCCGAACTATCACTCAACGTGAACGGTCTGTCGGCAGGCTTGGACGCTTTGATTTGCAAGGCGGTCAATGGCATTGCTGTACACCTCCGGTTCTCGAACTGGAATATGTACAGAAAATGTACCCAAAAGAGGCTGGCTTGCAAGAGATGGGGGTGGAACCCCAGAGACCAAAAAGCCCGCAGTTAGCGGGCTCTAGGGGTGTTGCGTAGACGCTGGTAGTCGTCTATGTACTGCAAATGGTGCCCCGAGGGAGACTCGAACTCCCACTCCTTTCGAAAACGGATTTTGAATCCGCCGCGTCTACCAATTCCGCCATCAGGGCTCAATGGCGGCGAAGTATAGAGATGAGATAACCGTTGGTCAATCAGGTACATGGAGAATTTTTGATATTTCCGCTAGACTTCCCGGCCCTGCTAGACGAACCCCATCATGCGCGTTGCTGACTTTACTTTTGAGCTCCCTGATTCGCTGATTGCTCGCCATCCTTTGGCTGAGCGTCGCGGTAGTCGCCTGTTGACCCTGGACGGGGTCAGCGGCGCCCTGGCACACCGTCAATTCACTGATTTGCTCGAGCATTTGCGCCCGGGCGATTTGATGGTGTTCAACAATACCCGGGTGATTCCGGCGCGGCTGTTTGGCCAGAAGGCTTCCGGCGGCAAGCTGGAAATCCTGGTGGAGCGGGTGCTCGACAGTCATCGTGTGCTGGCCCATGTGCGTTCCAGCAAGTCGCCCAAGCCGGGTTCGAAGATCCTGATCGACGGCGGTGGCGAGGCCGAGATGCTGGCGCGTCACGATGCGTTGTTCGAGCTGGGGTTTGCCGAAGAAGTGTTGCCGCTGCTCGACCGCGTGGGGCATATGCCGCTGCCTCCTTATATAGACCGTCCGGATGAAGGCTCGGACCGCGAGCGCTATCAGACGGTGTACGCCGAGCGTTTGGGAGCAGTGGCGGCGCCGACGGCGGGGCTGCATTTCGACCAGCCGCTGATGGAGGCGATTGCCGCCAAGGGCATTGAGACTGCGTTCGTGACCTTGCACGTCGGCGCCGGCACCTTTCAGCCGGTGCGCGTCGAGAAGATTGAAGATCACCACATGCACAGTGAATGGCTGGAAGTCGGCCAGGACGTGGTCGATGCCGTTGCGGCCTGCCGCGCTCGCGGTGGTCGCGTGGTGGCCGTGGGGACTACCAGCGTGCGTTCCCTGGAAAGTGCCGCGCGCGATGGCGTGCTCAAGCCGTTCAGTGGCGACACCGACATCTTTATCTATCCAGGCCGGCCGTTTCATGTGGTCGATGCCCTGGTTACCAACTTCCATTTGCCCGAGTCCACGCTGTTGATGCTGGTTTCGGCGTTCGCCGGTTATCCCGAGACCATGGCCGCCTATAAAGCCGCCGTCGACAACGAATACCGCTTTTTCAGCTACGGTGATGCGATGTTTATCACCCGTAATCCCGCACCACGTGGCCCAGAGGAAACAGAATGAGTCGCACCAGTCGCATGTCTTTTGAGCTCCTTGCCACAGACGGCAAGGCTCGTCGCGGTCGTTTGACCTTCCCGCGCGGTACCGTCGAGACCCCGGCCTTCAAGCCGGTGGGCACGTACGGCACGGTCAAGGGCATGTTGCCGCGGGATATCACCGCCACTGGCGCGGAAATCATTCTGGGTAACACCTTCCACTTGTGGCTGCGTCCGGGCACCGAAGTGATCAAGAAGCACGGCGACCTGCACGATTTCATGCAGTGGAAAGGCCCGATTCTGACCGACTCCGGCGGTTTTCAGGTGTTCAGCCTTGGCGCGATGCGCAAGATCAAGGAGGAGGGCGTGACCTTCGCCTCTCCGGTCGACGGCGCCAAAGTGTTCATGGGCCCGGAAGAGTCTATGCAGGTCCAGCGCGATCTGGGCTCGGACATCGTGATGATCTTCGACGAATGCACCCCGTACCCGGCCGATGAAGACGTCGCTCGCGTATCGATGGAACTGTCGTTGCGCTGGGCCCAGCGTTCGAAAAACGCCCATGGCGACAACACCGCGGCGTTGTTCGGCATCGTTCAGGGCGGCATGCACCAGGATTTGCGCATGCGCTCCCTGGAAGGCCTCGACAAGATCGGCTTCGATGGCTTGGCCATTGGCGGTCTGTCGGTGGGCGAGCCCAAGCACGAGATGATCAAGGTGCTGGATTACCTGCCGGGCCAGATGCCGGCTGACAAACCTCGTTACCTTATGGGCGTTGGCAAACCGGAAGATCTGGTTGAGGGTGTGCGCCGCGGTGTGGACATGTTCGATTGCGTGATGCCAACCCGTAATGCCCGCAATGGGCATCTGTTCATTGATACAGGCGTGCTGAAGATCCGTAACGCGTTCCATCGCCATGATGATTCGCCGCTGGATCCGACCTGCGATTGCTATACCTGCCAGAACTTCTCCCGTGCTTATCTGCACCATCTGGACAAGTGCGGCGAAATGCTGGGTAGCATGTTGAATACCATCCACAATTTGCGCCATTACCAGGTGCTTATGGCTGGTTTGCGCGAGGCTATTCAACAGGGTACATTGGCCGCCTTTGTCGATGCCTTCTACGCCAAACGCGGGTTACCTGTTCCGCCTTTGGACTGAGTTTTCTGACCCCAAGATTCAACATTTGCAACTGGAGTGCTAAATGAGCTTTTTTATCTCTAATGCCATGGCTGACGCTGCTGCACCTGCGGCAGGCCCAATGGGCGGCGGCTTTGAGTGGATTTTCCTGGTCGGTTTCCTGGTCATCTTCTACCTGATGATCTGGCGTCCACAGGCCAAACGCGCCAAAGAGCAGAAAAACCTGCTGGGCAGCCTGCAAAAAGGTGACGAAGTTGTGACCACCGGTGGTATCGCCGGCAAGATCACCAAAGTGTCCGACGACTTCGTTGTTCTGGAAGTCTCCGACACCGTCGAAATGAAATTCCAGAAAGGCGCCATCGCCGCCACGCTGCCAAAAGGCACGCTCAAAGCGATCTAAGTTTCAACTTCTACTCAATCGACGGGGCGCGCAAGGCGCCCCGCGTCATAAGCGGGCGGCGTGATGCTGAACAAATACCCTCTGTGGAAATACATTCTGATCCTGGCGGTGCTGGCGATCGGTCTGATTTATTCCGCTCCCAATCTATACCCTGATGACCCGGCCATTCAGGTCAGCGGTGCAAGCACTGCGCTGCAGGTTACTCAGGCTGATCTGGATCGTGTGAGCACCGCGCTCAAGGAATCCGGGATCAACGTCAAGGCGGCCACCCTGGCTGCGGGCGGCAAGGGCGGTCTGATCCGTCTGACCAAGGCTGAAGATCAGCTGCCAGCCAAAGACGTCGTACGCAAGGCATTGGGTGATGACTACGTCGTTGCACTGAACCTGGCACAAACCACCCCGCAATGGCTGCGCAGCCTTGGCGCGCACCCGATGAAACTGGGTCTGGACTTGTCCGGTGGTGTGCACTTCCTGCTGGAAGTGGACATGGACAAAGCCCTCGATGCACGCCTGAAAGTCTACGAAGGCGACGTCAAGAGCCTGTTGCGTAAAGAGCGTCTGCGTTATCGCAGCCTGCCGCAACTGGGCGGTGCCATTCAGCTGGGCTTCACTGATGAAGCAGCCCGTGAAGAGGCGCGTGCGCTGATTCGCAAGAACTTCAACGATTTCGATATTGTTCCGGCCGACCTCAATGGCCAACCGGTACTGCGTCTGGCGATGACCCCGGCCAAGCTGGCGGAAATCCGCGAATACTCCATCAAGCAGAACTTGACCACGGTACGTAACCGCGTCAACGAGCTGGGTGTTGCCGAACCTATCGTTCAGCGCCAGGGCGCCAACCGCATCGTGGTTGAGCTGCCGGGCGTGCAAGACACTGCAGAAGCCAAGCGTATCCTCGGCAAGACGGCCAACCTTGAGTTCCGTCTGGCGGCTGAGCCTGGCGCTTCGAAAGCCACTTCCGAATCGTTCGAGTTCCGGGAAGGCAATCGTCCTGCGGCGCTGATCGAGCGTGGCTTGATCATCACCGGTGACCAGGTGACTGACGCCAAGGCTGGCTTCGGCGAGCAAGGCACGCCAGAAGTGAACATCCGTCTGGATGGCCATGGCGGCGAGCTGATGAGTCGTGCGACGCGTAACAACGTTGGCCGCAGCATGGCGGTGATCTTCATCGAGCAACGTCCTGTCACCACTTACACCAGGCAAGTGATCAACGGCGTCGAGAAAGACGTACCGGTTCAGACGTTTAAAGAAGAGAAGAGGATCATCAGCCTGGCGACCATTCAGTCGCCGCTGGGTGCCCAGTTCCGCATCACTGGCCTGAACGGCCAGGGCGAATCGTCCGAGCTGGCGCTGCTGCTGCGTGCCGGTGGTCTGGCGGCACCGATGTACTTCGCTGAAGAACGTACCATCGGCCCAAGCCTGGGTGCCGACAACATCACCAAAGGTATCGATGCATCGCTGTGGGGCATGCTGTTTGTCTCGCTGTTCATCATGGCCATCTACCGCTTCTTCGGCCTCATCGCCACCGTCGCGCTGACGGTGAACATGGTGATGCTGCTGGCCTTGATGTCGCTGCTGGGTGCAACGCTGACCCTGCCAGGTATCGCCGGTATCGTGTTGACCATGGGTATGGCGGTCGACGCCAACGTACTGATCTTCTCGCGGATACGTGAAGAGATTGCGGCCGGCATGACTGTGCAGCGGGCAATCAACGAAGGCTTCGGCCGGGCATTCACCGCGATTCTCGACGCCAACCTGACAACCTTGTTGGTCGGCGGGATTCTCTTTGCCATGGGCACCGGCCCGGTCAAGGGTTTCGCAGTGACCATGTCCCTCGGGATCTTTACCTCGATGTTCACGGCCATCATGGTGACCCGCGCGATGGTCAACCTGATCTTCGGCGGTCGTGACTTCAAGAAGTTGTGGATTTAAGGGGCTGCCATGTTACGTACAATCAACTTCATGGGCGTTCGCAACGTTGCGTTCGGCGTCACATTGTTCCTTACGGTCCTGGCTCTGTTCAGCGTCGCCACCAAGGGCATGAACTGGGGGCTGGACTTCACCGGCGGTACGCTCATCGAGCTGACCTACGAGCGTCCGGCTGACGTCACCAAGGTGCGTGAGCAGCTGGTGACGTCGGGTTATCACGAGGCGATCGTACAGAGCTTCGGTGCGACTACCGATTTGCTGGTGCGTATGCCAGGTGAAGACCCGCAGCTGGGTCACCAAGTGGCCGAGGCCTTGCAGAAGCTCGGTGGCGACAACCCTGCGGTGGTCAAGCGCGTCGAATTCGTCGGCCCTCAGGTCGGTGAAGAACTGCGCGATCAGGGCGGCCTCGGCATGCTGATGGCGCTGGGCGGCATTTTGATCTACCTGGCTTTCCGCTTTCAGTGGAAGTTTGCAGTCGGTGCGATCGTTTCGCTGATCCACGACGTGATCGTGACCATTGGTATCCTGTCGTTCTTCCAGATCACCTTCGACCTGACGGTACTGGCGGCGGTGCTGGCGATCATCGGCTACTCGCTCAACGACACCATCGTGGTATTCGACCGGGTTCGTGAGAACTTCCGGGTACTGCGCAAGGCCAGCCTGATCGAGAACATCAACATCTCGACCACGCAAACCCTGCTGCGGACCATGGCGACGTCGATCTCCACCTTGCTGGCGATCGCGGCCCTGTTGTTCTTCGGTGGCGATAACCTGTTCGGCTTCTCCATCGCCCTGTTCATCGGTGTTCTGGCGGGTACTTACTCGTCGATCTACATCGCGAACGTGGTGCTGATCTGGCTGAACCTGAGCAGCGAGGACCTGATTCCTGCTGCGGTGGCTGAGACCGAAGTCGACGACCGCCCATAACGGTTATCGCTTTTCCAGCTGTAGGCCGAGAAGGCGCGAGTGTTGAACTCGCGCCTTTTTTTATGCTCCAAGGCTGGGAGAAGCGGGTTTTCCCGTCTGTGATGGTCAGGAGGTTCATGTGAACAAGTCGTTGCTGGTTGGTGCGGTATTGGGTGCTGTCGGTGTCACTGCCGGGGGTGCTGTTGCCACCTACAAGCTGGTTAAAAGCGGCCCTGAGTATGCGCAAGTGCTGGCCGTTGAACCGGTCAAGACACAAATCAAGACTCCACGTGAAGTGTGCAAGGACGTTACGGTTACCCGGCAAGCGCCGGTAAAAGATCAACACCAGATCGCCGGTACGGTGGTCGGCGCGCTGGCGGGTGGCCTGTTGGGCAACCAGATCGGCGGCGGTACAGGCAAGAAAATCGCCACAGTGGCCGGTGCGGTCGGCGGTGGTTATGCGGGCAACAAGGTGCAGGAAGGCATGCAGGAGCGTGATACCTACACCACCACTCAAACCCGCTGTAACACCGTGAATGACATCAGCGACAAGGTTGTAGGCTACGACGTTCGTTATTCGCTGGATGGCAAGGAAGGCAAAGTGCGGATGGATCGCGATCCGGGCAACCAGATTCCGGTCGACAAGGAAGGCAAGTTGATCCTGGGGCAGAACGAACCGGCTCAACAATAAGCTGAGCGCCTCAAGCAAAAAGAAGCATCTCGAGAGGGATGCTTTTTTTGTGCCTGAATTATATGTTCGCCGCCAACGTGCTATGAAAGACTCCTCATTTTTCGCGGCCTTACGCCTGCCTGTCCGAGACCCCATGCCTGCCATTGATCATCCCCTGATAGACCAGTTCCTTGACGCCCTGTGGCTGGAAAAAGGCCTTTCCGATAACACCCGCGATGCCTATCGCAGCGACCTGGCCTTGTTCAACGGTTGGTTGCAGGAAAAGGGCCTGGAATTGATCAACGCCGGTCGCGAGTTGATCCTCGATCACCTGGCCTGGCGCCTGGAGCAAAACTACAAACCCCGTTCCACGGCGCGGTTTCTTTCCGGTGTGCGTGGCTTCTATCGCTATTTATTGCGGGAAAAGCTGATCGCGGTCGATCCGACATTGCGTGTCGATATGCCCCAGCTAGGCAGGCCGTTGCCTAAGTCCTTGTCGGAAGCCGATGTGGAATCGCTGCTGGCCGCGCCAGACCTGAGCGAAGCCATCGGTCAGCGAGACCGCGCCATGCTGGAAGTGCTTTACGCCTGTGGCTTGCGGGTCACGGAGCTGATCAGCCTGACGCTGGAACAGGTCAACCTGCGCCAAGGCGTGCTGCGGGTGATGGGCAAGGGCAGCAAGGAGCGACTGGTGCCGATGGGCGAGGAGGCGATTGTCTGGGTCGAGCGCTACATGCGCGATGCCCGTGGCGAGTTGCTGGGCGGGCGTCCCAGCGATGTACTGTTCCCCAGCCTGCGCGGCGAGCAGATGACCCGCCAGACCTTCTGGCATCGCATCAAACACCAGGCCAAGGTCGCCGGGATCGGCAAGTCGTTGTCTCCACATACCCTGCGCCATGCCTTCGCCACACACTTGCTCAATCACGGCGCCGATTTGCGCGTGGTGCAAATGTTGCTCGGCCACAGCGATCTGTCGACCACCCAGATCTATACTCACGTCGCCCGCGCACGCTTGCAGGACCTGCACGCCAAGCATCACCCACGTGGCTAACGCAGCTCCTGAAATGGAAATACCGCCCTGTGGCGAGGGGGCTTGCCCCCGTTGGGTTGCGAAGCAGCCCCTTTGTGGCGATCTCTGATATATGGACCGAGACGTGAGGATTGACGACTGCTGCGCAGCCGAACGGGGGCAAGCCCCCTCGCCACGGGGGCCTTATGTGGTAGGCTTTGCCGGTTTGCACGATGGGCGGTTATGACCCGGTGTTTCGGCACGGGTGTTCTGATCGTCCCATTTGTCTGCCTTCAGGAGTTCTCATGCGTCTGACCCAGATTTTCGCCGCCGCAGCCATTGCGTTGGTCAGCACCTTTGCCGTCGCCGATGACACGGCCGACAAAGCCATTCGTAAAAGCCTGCAAACCCTCGAGCTCGACGTGCCGGTCGAAAGCATCACCGCCAGCCCGTTGCCAGGCCTGTACGAAGTCAAACTCAAGGGCAGCCGTGTGCTTTACGCCAGCGCCGATGGCCAATACGTCGTTCAGGGCTACCTGTTCCAGCTCAAGGACGGCAAACCGGTCAACCTGACCGAGAAGACCGAGCGCCTGGGCATTTCCAAACTGATCAATAACATTCCAGTGGCTGAAACCGTGGTTTACCCGGCAATCGGCGAAACCAAATCACACATCACCGTGTTCACCGACACCACATGCCCGTATTGCCACAAGCTGCACGCCGAAGTGCCGGCGCTGAACAAGCTGGGTATCGAAGTGCGTTATGTTGCGTTCCCGCGCCAGGGCCTGGGCTCGGCGGGTGACGAGCAACTGCAAGCCGTGTGGTGCTCCAAGGACAAGAAAGCGGCCATGGACAAAATGGTCGATGGCAAGGAAATCAAGGCCGCCAAGTGCGAGAACCCGGTAGCCAAGCAGTTCGCCCTTGGTCAGTCGATCGGCGTGAACGGTACACCGGCCATCGTTTTGGCCGACGGACAGGTCATTCCGGGCTACCAGCCTGCGCCACAAGTCGCCAAACTGGCATTGGGCGCGAAATAATTTCGCATCGTCATGGTCAGCCTTTGACGATCATGGTTCGGCGGCAATATTGTCGGGCCATTAATAGAGAGCCGCGAGTATGCGGTTGTTTTCACGGCCGGCCTTGAGTCGGCCGTTTTATGGGGAGTTCACAGTGAAACCGGTCAAAGTAGGCATCTGTGGGTTAGGGACCGTCGGTGGCGGTACCTTCAACGTACTTCAGCGCAACGCCGAGGAAATTGCTCGTCGTGCCGGGCGTGGAATCGAAGTGGCACAAATTGCCATGCGCACGCCAAAGCCTCAGTTCCAGACGACCGGTATTGCGATTACCAACGATGTGTTCGAAGTGGCCACGAACCCTGAGATCGACATCGTTATAGAGCTGATGGGCGGCTACACCGTTGCCCGCGAGCTGGTACTCAAGGCCATCGAGAATGGCAAGCATGTGGTCACCGCGAACAAGGCACTGATTGCCGTTCACGGTAATGAAATTTTCGCCAAGGCTCGCGAGAAGGGCGTGATCGTGGCGTTCGAAGCGGCCGTGGCCGGCGGCATTCCCGTGATCAAAGCGATCCGTGAAGGTTTGTCCGCCAACCGCATCAACTGGGTGGCCGGGATCATCAACGGCACTGGCAACTTCATCCTCACCGAAATGCGTGAGAAGGGTCGCACCTTCGAAGACGTACTCGCCGAGGCGCAAGCCCTGGGTTACGCCGAAGCCGATCCAACCTTCGACGTCGAAGGCATCGATGCAGCCCACAAGCTGACGATCCTGGCGTCCATTGCATTCGGTATCCCGCTGCAATTCGACAAGGCTTACACCGAAGGCATCACCAAGCTGACCACCGCTGACGTGAACTACGCCGAAGCGCTGGGCTATCGCATCAAGCACCTGGGCGTGGCGCGCAGCACCGCGGCCGGTATCGAGTTGCGTGTGCACCCGACGCTGATCCCGGCCGATCGTTTGCTCGCCAACGTCAACGGCGTGATGAACGCGGTGATGGTCAACGGCGATGCTGCCGGTTCGACCTTGTTCTACGGCGCCGGTGCCGGCATGGAACCGACCGCTTCGTCGGTGATCGCTGACCTGGTGGATGTGGTTCGCGCCATGACCTCCGATCCGGAAAACCGCGTGCCGCACCTGGCTTTCCAGCCTGATTCGCTGTCGGCCCATCCGATCCTGCCGATCGAATCCTGTGAAAGCGCCTACTACCTGCGCATTCAGGCCAAGGACCATCCGGGCGTGTTGGCTCAGGTGGCGAGCATCCTGTCGGAGCGCGGCATCAACATCGAATCGATCATGCAGAAAGAAGTCGAAGAGCATGACGGTCTGGTGCCAATGATCCTGCTGACGCACCGTGTGCTGGAGCAGCACATGAACGACGCGATCACCGCCCTGGAGGCCTTGGAAGGCGTGGTCGGCCCGGTCGTACGAATCCGCGTCGAGCACCTGAACTAAGCCGTTATCGTTCACCGGGCTCGCACGCGAGCCCGGCATTGCGAACACTGTCTATTGGAGCCAGTCATGCGTTATATCAGTACCCGCGGCCAGGCACCGGCCCTGAATTTCGAAGATGTCCTGCTGGCCGGTCTCGCCACCGACGGCGGTCTGTACGTGCCGGAAAACCTGCCACGTTTCACTCAGGAAGAGATCGCTTCCTGGGCCGGCCTGCCGTATCACGAGCTGGCCTTCCGGGTAATGCGCCCGTTTGTGACCGGCAGCATTCCCGATGCCGATTTCAAAAAGATTCTTGAAGAAACGTATGGCGTGTTTTCCCACAACGCCGTTGCGCCACTGCGTCAGCTCAATGGCAACGAATGGGTACTGGAGCTGTTCCACGGCCCGACCCTGGCGTTCAAGGACTTTGCCCTGCAACTGCTCGGTCGCTTGCTCGACTACGTGCTGGAAAAACGCGGCGAACGCGTGGTGATTGTTGGCGCCACCTCCGGTGACACCGGTTCGGCCGCCATCGAAGGCTGCAAGCACTGCGAAAACGTCGACATCTTCATCCTGCACCCGCACAACCGTGTGTCCGAAGTGCAGCGTCGCCAGATGACCACCATCTTCGGCGAAAACATCCATAACATTGCCATCGAAGGCAACTTCGATGACTGCCAGGAAATGGTCAAGGCCAGCTTCGCCGACCAGAGCTTCCTCAAGGGCACGCGCCTGGTGGCGGTGAACTCGATCAACTGGGCGCGGATCATGGCCCAGATCGTTTACTACTTCCACGCAGCCCTGCAGCTGGGTGGCCCGGCGCGTTCGGTGTCGTTCTCGGTACCAACCGGCAACTTCGGCGATATCTTCGCCGGTTACCTGGCGCGCAACATGGGCCTGCCGATCAATCAGTTGATCGTCGCCACCAACCGCAACGACATCCTGCACCGCTTCATGAGCGGCAATCAGTACGTCAAGGAAACCCTGCACGCCACGCTGTCGCCGTCCATGGACATCATGGTGTCGTCGAACTTCGAACGCCTGCTGTTCGACCTGCACGGTCGTAACGGCGCGGCGATTGCCGGCTTGATGGACACCTTCAAGCAGGGCGGCGGTTTCAGCGTCGAACAGGAGCGCTGGACCGAGGCACGCAAACTGTTCGATTCGCTGGCCGTGGACGACGCCCAAACGTGCGAAACCATTGCCGAAGTCTTTGAGCAAACCGGCGAGCTGTTGGACCCGCACACTGCCATCGGCGTGAAGGCCGCGCGCGAATGCCGTCGCAGCCTGGATATCCCGATGGTGATCCTCGGTACAGCCCATCCGGTCAAATTCCCGGACGCAGTGGAAAAAGCCGGTGTAGGAAAAGCGCTTGAACTACCTGCACATCTTTCTGATTTGTTTGAGCGAGATGAGCGTTGCACCGTGTTGCCGAACGACCTGAAAGCCGTACAGGCCTTTGTCAGTCAGCATGGCAACCGCGGCAAGCCGCTGTAACCGGTAAAAGCTGTCACATTTTGAAGCCCGTCTCCTGACGGGCTTTCTCATTTCTGCATGCCACACTTGCCGGGTTTCGTAAAAGAAGAGCCGCCCATGAAGGACGGGCGAGACGATTACCAAGGAAGTGGCAATGCTGTTTTTCAGAGGGTTTAAACCAGCCGTGTGCTGGATGTTTTTGCTGGGCGCCCTGGGCTTCGGGCAATGGGTAAAGGCAGCGCAATGGGTGACACATGAGTCCAGGGAGCCAACCGCCGTCGCACGCATTGAGCTGGATGCTCAGGAGCTGCAATGGGTTCGTGATCATCCCGAGGTCGTTGTCGCGTCGGCGCAGTACCCGCAGTACCTGTTCAAGGATGAGTATGGTCACTGGAGCGGTTTGAACAACGATGTGCTCGACCGAATCAGCGCCATGACAGGGCTGCGGTTCGTCCATGAAGAGTCGTTTTCTACCGATCAACTGCTGGAACTACTGGAAAGCGGCGCGGCGGACATGAGCACGACGTTGGCAATAAATGACGAGCGCAAGGTGTTCCTGGATTTCAGCCATGCATTCGGCGGGGCGGGTTGGGTACTCGTGGGGCTGGCCGACACACCGGCGTTACAGTCCCTGGAACAACTTTCCAGAAGAGTCCTGGTATTGCCGGCCCGGCACGCCTTGGAGGGTGTGATTCGTCGTGATTACCCGGCGATTGAGCTGCGTCTGGTCAAAACCTACGCTGAAGCCTTGGCGCTGGTGGAAAGTGGCGAGGCCTACGCCACCATAGAAAATGAAATCGGAGCGCAGCTTTATCCCTCGGACCGGCTCAAGGTAGGGCCTGCGGTGGAGGGCAAGTGGGAGGCTGATCACTTGGCGGTCCGCAAAGGACAACCGCACTTATTGAGCATCCTCAACAAGGCGCTCGAAGCATTCCCGCCTGCCGAGCTACGCGCCATACGGCTGAAATGGCTGAATGGAATTGCACCGGTACATGCGCCCTCGGCCTGGCAGCGGGTAACCCAGTGGGGCTGCTGGAGCCTGTTCATCGTTAGCCTGTTCGGCCTGCTTTCATTGCTGTGGAACCGTCGGCTCGCCGCCCTGATCGAACAACGTCGGGATGCCGAGAAAGACCTTAATGACCAGCTCGCATTTCAGCATGCGTTGATAGACGCCATGCCCGATCCGATGTTCGTGCGTGATCTGGAAGGGCGTTTGATCATGTGCAACAAAAGTTATGAGGAGAACTTGTCGACCCGTTTCGACCAGGTACAGGGTCGACAACTGATCGAAGTCGATGTCTTGCCCAAAGAGACTGCCGAGCAGCTGCACACCGAGTTCATGGTTCAGCTCGGTACTCGCAAGACTCGCTTCAGCGAACGTCAGTTGATGTTCAAGGATGGAGTCAGGGATATCTACCAGTGGACGGTGCCGTTCTACAGTGCGGACGGTCAATTGCGAGGACTGCTGGGTGGATGGAGCGATATCGGCAAGCGTACAAGGCAGGCATGAATCGGCAATACCTGTCAGTCAGGCGCAATCCCTGTGGGAGCGGGCTTGCTCGCGAAGAGGGAGTGTCAGTCGACATTAATATTGCCTGGCACACCGCCTTCGCGAGCAAGCCCGCTCCCACAGGTTCTGCATCTGGCATTAAGCATGAATCAGCTGTTTTTTTACTGTCATCTTGACCGTGCATGCTCTATCTACCAGAGGCGCCGGTGCGCCTGCCGTTGGAATCCAGAACTTTCTTCTCGGGCCTGTGGTCATCTACTGTGGACACACCCCAGGCACTTTGTTTTCGGACTATTGAGTGGTGATCGAGATGGAAAGTATCAGTCTATTGCTCGGTGAGGCTCTGAGCCCGTATCTGGTCAAGTTGACCCCATCGGGTGCCCATGGCGAATGCATGGTGACACTGAAGAGTACGAGCGGCGCTATCGTGGTCGAACGGGCGTTCAATCAGGCCCAGTTAACCGATAAACGTCTGCTGACGGATGTCGTCGACGGGCTGCACCGTGACGTGCTGATCGCTGAAGGACGCCTGGAGCCCTGTGTCATCGCGGCGTTGCGCAATGCTGCGCAGGACAAGATCCTGGCCAGCCGAAATTGAATTGTTTTTTGTGGGAACCTTCCTGCGCCAAGGTCAGTCAGACCATGTAACAGCAGGATCAAGCATTGTGCTCCGGTGCTTGTAGCTTGTTGCTACTGGTCTTTATGTAGGCCACGTTTAACCCCGAGTCGTCTCCCCACTTCTCGGGGTTTCTTTTTGTCTGCGATTTGTCACTGCGCGGCCTGACGCTCGAAAAAGGCCCTGGTTTCTTCCAGGTAGTCCTTGCGTCTTTGCGGATCGAGCCAATCGGCGTACAGCGGGTCCAGGCGCTCGCGGGGCAGGGCGCGCAATAGCTGATTGATTTCACTGATTGCCTGTCGCCCCTGGGGCGTATTCGAGCAACCGATGTACCCGGACAAGTATTTGCCCGTGCCTTTGACCGGATAAAACTCTAACTGATCGTCGGCAATATGTTCCTGACGAGCCTGATAGCGGATTTCCGGCCAGTAACCCAAGACCACCTGCAAACGACCCAGGCGCTGCATCTGTAACAGACTGCCGAGGGCGTTGTTGCCGTAGTGGGGCATCAGCGCGCCGGGTGGCGCCTGTTGCAGCAGTGTGTCGAGGAACTGACCGTAACGGCGCTCGGCCACTACACCGACTTTCTCTCGACGGCTGGCCAACAGTGCTGCCAAATCGACCTCATCGCCAAAGAGAAAGGGCTCCAACACCGACCGATCTTCACGTCGAATCACCAGCCCATTGCTGACCGCCCGGAAGGCCGGAATGGAAAAGGCGATCCATTGTTCGCGCTCCTTGCTCCAGATCAGCGACGGGTCGCAGGTGAAGGATTCTTCATGGAGCATTTGCATGCCGCGGGCGCGATTGACCCGCATCAGGGTGTGTTCGTACTGCGGCATGCCGGCGATCAACAGCGGCATCAGTTGATCGATAACCCCCTGGCCTTTTTTCGGGCCTTCGAAGATCGTCACGGGCGGCAGATCGCGCAGCAGCCAGAGCAAATGCTCTTTAGGTTGCGCCAGGGCCGGGGACATCAGCCCCGCCAACAGCCCGAGCACCGCCAGCACACGCCCGATGCCGGCGTAATCGATTGCGGATGAAAGCAGGCGCTTCAGCTTAAATGGCCCCGTCTTCACGCAACCGTGCGATCTGTGCCGGGTCGTAGCCAAGGTCGTGGAGTACTTGCGCATTGTGTTCACCCAGCTGCGGCCCGACCCATTCGGAGCTGCCGGGCGTCTCAGAGAGTTTTGGCACAATGCCGGGCATCTTGAAGTCCTTGCCGTCGGGCAGCTTGGCTTGCAAGAACATTTCCCGGGCCAGGTACTGCGGATCGCTGAACATGTCTTCGGCACTGAAGATCCGGCTGGCCGGAACGTCGGCCTGGTTCAGTTGCTCGATCACCGCGTCCAGCGGCAGTGAGTTGACCCAGCGATCAATCACTCCGTAAATCTCGTCGCGACGGCTGTCGCGTCCGTCGTTGCTGGCCAGCACAGGGTCGTTGGCCAGGTCTTCGCGACCGATGATCAGCATGAAACGCTTGAAGATCGCATCGCCGTTGGCGCCGATCTGCACGTGTTTGCCATCAGCGCTGGTATGGATAGAGGAGGGCGTGATGCCCGGCATGATGTTGCCGGTGCGTTCGCGGATGAAGCCGAACACGTCGAACTCCGGGACCATGCTTTCCATCATGGCGAAGATCGCTTCGTACAACGCCACGTCCACCACTTGCCCCAAGCCGCCGTTGACCTCGCGATGCCGCAAGGCCATCAGTGCGCCGATCACGCCCCAGAGCGCGGCAATCGAATCGCCGATGGAAATCCCGGTGCGCACCGGCGGCCGGTCCTCGAACCCGGTGATGTAGCGCAGGCCGCCCATGGACTCACCGACCGCGCCGAAGCCTGGCTGATCTTTCATCGGCCCGGTCTGGCCAAAGCCCGAAAGCCGCACCATCACCAGTTTCGGGTTCAGTGCATGCAAGACGTCCCAGCCCAGGCCAAGCTTTTCCAGCACGCCGGGGCGAAAATTCTCGATCAAAATGTCCGCTTCGCTGAGCAGCTGTTTGAGAATCGCCAAGCCATCCGGGTGTTTCAGGTTCAGGGTCAAAGACTTCTTGTTACGCGCCTGAACAAACCACCACAGCGAAGTGCCTTCATACAACTTGCGCCATTTGCGCAGCGGATCGCCGCCGTCCGGGGACTCGATCTTGATCACTTCGGCGCCGAACTCGCCGCAAATACGCGAGGCAAACGGCCCGGCAATCAACGTACCCAATTCGATGACTTTCAGACCGGAGAGCGGTTTGTTGGAAAACGGCATGCTGAATCCTGTAGGACAAAGGCTGAGCGGATACAGAGTTTTAACATAGGCCGACGTCCATCGCCCAAAGTTGATGCCTTCAATTCGTTGATTGCCTGTTGCATCGGTTAGACTTGCCGCCTTTCCTCGTATCAAGAAGCCCGTTCATGGCCCAGCCGTCCACGACCTACAAGTTTGAACTGAACCTCACCGACCTCGACCGCAGCGTCTACGAGAACGTGAAGCAGACCATCGCCCGTCACCCTTCGGAAACCGAAGAGCGCATGACCGTGCGGCTGCTGGCCTACGCCTTCTGGTACAACGAACAGCTGTCCTTCGGTCGCGGTCTGTCAGACGTGGATGAGCCAGCGCTGTGGGAAAAGAGCCTGGATGATCGTGTCCTGCACTGGATCGAAGTCGGTCAGCCAGACGCCGATCGCCTGACCTGGTGCTCGCGCCGCACCGAGCGCACCAGCCTGCTGGCTTACGGCAGCCTGCGGGTCTGGGAAACCAAAGTGATCCCGGCAATTAAAAACCTGAAAAACGTTCACATCGCCGCTGTGCCTCAGGAAGTGCTGGAAACCCTGGCCAAGGACATGCCGCGCGTTATCAAGTGGGATGTGATGATCAGCGAAGGAACGATTTTCGTCACCGACGACCGTGGTCAGCACGAAGTGCAGTTGCAATGGCTGAGCGGTGAGCGCGGCTGATTCGCCACTGAACCGCGTTACCCGGTTTTATCCTACGTATTCAAGAGAAGCACCTGTCACCCCATGCGCATCGAACCTCGCCTGTTGCCCGACACCCTGCCATTCCTCGGTGATATTCCACCACTGCTGACCCGCCTTTACGCGGCGCGGGGCGTGCAGTCCGAGGCTGAACTGGACAAGAGCCTGGCGCGGTTGATTCCGTATCAACAGCTCAAAGGCATCGATGCGGCGGTAGATTTGCTGGTGACGGCGCTGGAGCAACGTCAGCGGATACTGATCGTCGGCGACTTCGACGCCGACGGGGCGACGGCCAGTACCGTGGGCATGCTGGGGTTGCGTCTGTTGGGCGCGGCGCATGTCGACTATCTGGTGCCGAACCGGTTCGAGTATGGCTATGGCCTGACGCCGGAGATCGTCGAGGTGGCGCTGACCCGTGAGCCGCACCTGCTGATCACCGTGGACAACGGCATCTCCAGCGTCGAAGGCGTGGCGGCGGCGAAAAAGGCCGGGCTCAAGGTGCTGGTCACCGATCACCACTTGCCCGGCGATGAACTGCCGTTGGCCGATGCCATCGTCAATCCGAACCAGCCGGGTTGCGAGTTTCCGAGCAAAGCCCTGGCCGGAGTCGGGGTGATCTTCTATGTACTGATGGCCCTGCGCGCGCGCTTGCGCAGCCTGGGTTGGTACGAGAGCAAGCCGCAGCCGAACATTGGCGAGCTGCTGGACCTGGTGGCACTGGGCAGCGTCGCCGACGTGGTGCCGCTGGATGCCAACAACCGGATTCTGGTGCATCAGGGCCTGGAGCGGATTCGTGCCGGGCGCGCGCGGCCGGGAATCAAGGCGATCCTTGAAGTGGCCAAGCGCGACCATTCGCGCATCACCTCCACTGATCTTGGCTTCATCCTCGGCCCGCGTCTGAACGCTGCAGGGCGTCTGGATGACATGAGCCTGGGCATCGAATGCCTGCTCACCGAAGACACGGGTGCTGCCCGTGAAATGGCTGCTCAGCTGGATGGCATGAACCAGGACCGCAAATCCATCGAGCAGGGCATGCAGCGTGAGGCGCTGGCCCAGCTCAAGGATTTACCGGTGGAGTCGATGCCGTTCGGTCTGTGCCTGTTCGATCCCGAGTGGCACCAGGGCGTCATCGGAATCCTCGCCTCTCGTATGAAAGAGCGCTATTTCCGTCCGACCATTGCCTTTGCCGATGCCGGCGATGGCCTGCTCAAGGGCTCGGGGCGTTCGGTTCAGGGCTTTCATATTCGCGACGCTTTGAGCGTGGTCGCGGCGCAGCATCCGAATCTGATCAGCAAATACGGCGGCCACGCCATGGCGGCAGGCCTGACGTTGCCGGAAGCGAATTTTCCGTTATTTGCCGAGGCCTTTGACGTTGAAGTGCGTAGGCAACTGCGCGAAGAAGACCTGACCGGGCGCCTGCTGTCGGACGGTACGTTGGCGGTCGAAGAATTTCACTTGGAACTGGCCCGCGCCCTGCGCCACGCCGGGCCTTGGGGGCAACACTTCCCGGAGCCGCTGTTTCATGGGGTGTTCCAGTTGGTCGAGCAACGCGTCGTGGGTGAACGGCACCTCAAAGTGGTGCTGAAAAGTGAATGCGGTTCGGTGAAGCTTGACGGCATTGCCTTCGGTATCGACCGTGATATCTGGCCGAATCCGACCATCAAGTGGGTTGAATTGGCTTACAAGCTCGACCTTAACGAGTTCCGTGGGAACGAGACCGTTCAGTTGATGATTGCCCACATCGAACCGCGATAACGGCACGATGCCTTTGTGGCGAGGGGGCTTGCCCCCGTTCGGCTGCGAAGCAGTCGTAGCGCATTCGGTGTGGTTTGTCTGAAGGGACTCGATTACAAGTTTCAGGGCCGCTTCGCAGCCCAACGGGGGCAAGCCCCCTCGCCACAGGTATCACCCGGACCTCAAATTTGGGTGTTTCATTTCTTGAACCCTCCCTCATCCCGCGAAGTCGACTAGTCTCTAAGCACTGCTTGATTATCCTTGTGACGTCTTGTCGAATTTTTTGCCCGCGGGGGCGGGTGCTGCACCCTTTTTCCTGTCACTCGTCGACTATTCAAACAGAACCCTGGAGCCTGCCCACTGATTCGAGAGGTGCCCCATGAGTCTGCTGCTTGAACCCTATACCCTTCGTCAATTGACCCTGCTTAACCGCATCGCGGTATCCCCGATGTGCCAGTACTCCAGCGTCGATGGGCTGGCCAATGACTGGCATCTGGTCCACCTCGGCAGCCGTGCTATCGGCGGCGCTGGTCTGGTGTTCACCGAAGCCACGGCGGTCACCGCCGACGGGCGGATTACCGCCCAGGACCTCGGCCTCTGGAATGATCAACAGATCGAACCCTTGCAACGTATTACGCGCTTCATCGCCGCCCAAGGCGCCGTTGCCGGCATCCAGTTGGCGCACGCCGGGCGCAAGGCCAGTACGCATCGGCCGTGGCTCGGCAAGCATGGCAGCGTCAAGCCGGAAGATGGCGGCTGGACCCCGGTCGGCCCTTCGCCGATCGCTTTTGACCCCCAGCACACACCACCCAAGCAGCTCGATGAGGGCGAGATCGCTGGCGTCATTCAGGCCTTCGTCGATTCGGCCAAACGGGCGCTGACCGCCGGTTTCAAAGTGGTCGAAGTACACGCCGCCCACGGTTACCTGTTGCACCAATTTCTTTCGCCCCTGAGCAATCAGCGGCGTGATCAGTACGGCGGCTCGTTCGAGAATCGAATTCGGCTGGTGCTGCAAGTCACCGAAGCGGTGCGTGCGGTGTGGCCTGAGGAGTTACCGGTGTTTGTGCGAGTGTCGGCCACCGATTGGGTGGAAGATGGCTGGAACCCCGACGAAACTGTGGAGCTGGCGCGACGCCTCAAAGATCTGGGCGTGGACCTGATCGATGTCTCATCGGGCGGGACGGCGGTAAACGCCGAGATTCCTACAGGCCCCGGTTATCAGACCCGTTTCGCCGAGCGCGTACGCAAGGAGTCAGGTATTGCCACTGGCACTGTAGGAATGATCACCGAACCGGCCCAGGCCGAGCACATTCTGCGTACCTGTCAGGCCGACATCATCTTCCTCGCCCGGGAACTGTTGCGTGATCCGTATTGGGCGCTGCATGCCGATGATGATCTGGGCGGGCACAAGGCTGTCTGGCCGGCGCAATACCAGCGGGCTACCCATCGCGACCAGCCGATTCATGAATCGGATTTGCGTGACTAGAAGGCCGCTGTAAAAACCAAAAAGCCCCGGTCGTGTTGACCGGGGCTTTTTGATTTCTGGTTCGGGATGTTGGTCGGCGGTTCGGCCGTCTTCGCGAGCAAGCCCGCTCCCACAGTTGATCTTTGTCGTACACAAAATATGTGTCTCATGGAGATCCAATGTGGGAGCGGGCTTGCTCGCGAAGGGGCCATTTCAGACCCCGACTAACTCTCAGGTGTACTTACGCTTCTCCGGCGCTGGCGGGAAATACTGGTACAACCAGGTTTCACTCAACGTCCGGTCATTGGTGCGAATGAACAACCGCAGCTCCACCGGGGCCACGCTGTCATTGGTCGGGTACCAGTCGAAGGTAATGCGGTAGCCCTTGATGTCATCGAGCACCAACACGTTGAAGTCCTTCACCTGGCCATTCGAGCAGGTCACCACCGGCTCGATCCCCGCGCCTTCGGGCAAGCGGTCCAGTCCGCCGCCGGTGAAGTCCACGGCAAAGCGTCGTGCCCAGACCTCTGGGTAATGCTCGCCTGGCGCCCAGCCTTCAATGAAACCGCCCATGCCCGAACGGGTAGCGTTGACCCGCGCCAGAGGCGTACTCACCGGTGGCAGGGAGCTCCAATAGAGCTTGTAGCCGTAATTGAGGGAGTCCCCGGCCGCGACCGGTTTTTTCGGCGTCCAGAATGCAACGATGTTATCCAGGGTTTCGCCGGTTGTAGGAATTTCCAGCAAATCGATAGAGCCTTCGCCCCAAGCGGTTGTAGGTTCTACCCACAGACTCGGTCGCTTGCTGTACCAATCGACGGTGTCTTGATAATTGGCGAACTCGTGATCGGTCTGCACCAGGCCGAAACCTTTAGGGTCGGTGTCGGCAAAGGCATTGAATTGCAGGGTGGCCGGGTTGTTCAGCGGGCGGCAGATCCATTCGCCGTTGCCGCGCCACATCGCCAGGCGATCAGAATCGTGGATTTGCGGGTGAATGGTGTCGCACATGCGCCGTTCGTGAGTGCCGCAGCTGAACATGCTGGTCATCGGTGCGATGCCCAGTTGCTCGATGGCGGTGCGGGCATTGACGTGGGCGTCGACCTCCATCACCACACGCTCGGCCTGGCAATCGATGTCAAAACGGTAGGCGCCAGTGGCGCTCGGCGAATCGAGCAGGGCGTAAACCACGAAACGGGTGCTGTCCTTGTCTGGTGTCTCGAACCAGAACTTGGTGAAGTCCGGAAACTCTTCACGCTTCTTGGCGTACGTATCGATCGCCAGGCCGCGGGCCGACAACCCGTACTGGCCGGTGGCATCTACCGCGCGGAAATAGCTGGCGCCGAGGAACGACAACACGTCGTGCTTATCCAGTTCCGGGGCTTTGAACAGCTTGAACCCGGAAAACCCCAGGTCGCCTTTGAGCTGTTTAGTGTCGACGGTAGTTTTTTCGTAGTTGAACAGCGACGGGCGGAAATGCACCTCGCGCGCCAGTCGAGTCTTGGGATCGACGCTGTACATGCGCACCGGTTGCTTGAAGCCCATGCCGACGTGGAAAAACTGCACGTCCAACTGACCTTTCAAGTCCTTCCACAGCGAGTGATTGCCGTCGTAGCGGATCGCGTTGAAGTTCTGCGGTGTCATGGTCGCCAGCGTCGGCGGCAGTACCTGTTTGGTGTCCTGATAAGGCTTGCCGGCGAGCTGTTTGGCCTGGCTCTTCAGCGCTTCGAAGTCGAACGCCACGGCGTCGCCATCAGCCGTGCTGCTGCCAGCCCAGGCGTGTGCGGTCAATAGGCCGGTGGCCGAAAGACCAGTGTAAGCCGCGATGGCCATGGAGGCTTTGAGCAAATTCCTGCGGTGCATAAGTACAACCTGTCGTGAACAATCCCGCGCCGTTCCTGGCACGTGCTGGATCAGAAATAACGGTTCGGACATGCCTTCGGCCAAACGCAACGGACTTTAGAGCAGATGCCAATAAGCTTAAACCGTTCAGTTGCAGAGCAAAAATGTTTGATGGCACCGCGACAGCGCAGCAATGAAACAAGACATGTCAGGTAACGTTTCTCACAACACTTTCTGATTTATAGGGTATATCTGCTTTTTTCGACTAATTACTCTAAAAACCGCTTTTCAGCGCCGATTTAATTTCTATTCTATGGGCATGACCGGTTTCGGCCCTTCAGGCCGGTGGGTTCAGCGCGTACAAGACGGCCGCTGAAAGTGATAGGGCGATGCGGTTTTGCAGTTTTCTCTGACGTATAGAAGGACATCGTCCATGTCGAAAGTACAAGGCATCACTGAAATGTTAGGACTCTTTCCCTGGCTGACCACCGGTCGGCGAAGGCGTCGGCTCAGTTCGGAGGAGTTGAAGTTGGTGGAGCGGTATCGCGAGCTGTCGGAGAATGACCGGATTGCGATGCGGTATCTGGTGGATGCGATGCGCAGTGTTTCGCGGTTTTAACGGTAGGAGATCGAGTGATGTTGGAAAACCAAAGGGGCGGACTGTAAAAGTCCGCCCCTTTGTGCATCAGTTCAACGGCTACAAATCGTGAATGGCCGCTGTGCCTGCATCAAGTCAGGCATGTCCCGCCACTTGATCCATGCCTGATGCTGCCAATGCAGCAGCGGCACAGAAATCCCAGCCCATTGCAACGAACTCAGGCTGGGAATGTTATCCACAGATGTCGCTTTCGAATCACGCAGCATTGGGATGACCTCGTTGCTCAGCCACTGGCGCAGGTTTCGGTTTTCCGGGACGAAATGGTGAACGAGCAGGGCATACATCCCTGATTCGCTGACCATCAGTGATTCGGTCGTTTTGCCGTTCTTCAGCAGCCAGACGTATTGGCGTTGATCAGGATCGAGCTTCAGGGTGAGCCGTTGGTCCATCGGTCGACCCATCAGGCGACCGAGGTCCTGAACACAGAACCAGGCTTGGTTGGCTTGCATGATGGCGTGGAGGAATCGGTTGTGGCGGGTGAAGACGGTAGGAGTGTAATGAGGATGGATTTCAGAGGGATTTAGCGTGTGCTCAAGCATTTTTCGACTCCATGTTGAAAAGGAAGCCGCCACTAATCCTTCGACAGATTGGGGTGGCGGACCGCGCGGCGTTCGAAGTCGGAACATTCTCGATCAACATGTAAGCCGAGAGGCCCGCGCCACACGGCCCACCATAAAGCGAAGCTGAAAGGCAAAAATTGCCCCAGTTCATATGGGGGCGCGGATGCGCCATGTTGATGATGTTCCGGCTTCGACCCCGGGTCGCTGATTTGGCAGCGACGAGGTAAAGCCTATCGTTCAGGCGCTCGCGGCGCCAAGTCTACTCTGGCGACGCTTGTTGTAGGAATCGTTGCCTTTTCTGGAAGGCTCTATCTGTAGGAATTTCCTGTTTTTGTACGAGGTGCAGGGAGACAGCGCCATTCGCGAGCAAGCCCGCTCTCACAGAGATTGCGCAAATCCTGTAGGAGCGAGCGGTGCGGCGATCCGACTTGCCCGCAAAGCTTTCAATGCTTGAACATCACGTGCCGAACAACGGTGTAATCCTCCAGCCCATACATCGACATGTCTTTCCCATAACCAGACAGTTTCTGACCGCCATGGGGCATTTCGCTGACCAGCATGAAGTGGGTGTTCACCCACGTGCAGCCGTACTGCAGGCGTGCAGACAGGCGATGGGCGCGGCCGACGTCCGTGGTCCAGACCGATGACGCCAGGCCGTAGTCTGAATCGTTGGCCCAGGCCAGCGCCTGCGCTTCATCGGTGAACCTGGTGACCGACACTACCGGCCCGAACACTTCGCGGCGCACGATCTCGTCGTCCTGTTGCACGTCGGCCAGCACCGTTGGCTCAAAGAAGAAGCCATTGCCTTCCACCGCTTTGCCGCCAGTGATCAAACGGATGTGTGGTTGCGCCATGGCACGTTCGACCAACGCGGTCACGCGGTCGCGATGTTGTGCGCTGATCAACGGGCCAAGCTCCGTCGAGGGATCGTCCTGCAAGCCGTACTTGATACTGCTGACGGCCGCACCGAGCTTCTCGACGAACTGGTCGTAGATGCCTGCTTGCGCGTAAATACGGCAGGCGGCGGTGCAATCCTGACCAGCGTTGTAGAAACCGAAGGTGCGAATGCCTTCCACGGCGGCGTCGATGTCCGCATCGTCGAAGATGATCACCGGTGCCTTGCCGCCCAGTTCCATGTGCAGGCGTTTGACGTTTGCGGCGGTGCTGGAAATGATGTTCGAGCCAGTGGCGATCGAGCCGGTCAGCGACACCATGCGCACTTTCGGATGATTGACCAGTGCGGTACCGACTGCAGAACCACGGCCGTACACCAGATTAAGGACACCGGCCGGGAAGATGTCCGACGCCAGTTCTGCCAGGCGCAGGGCGGTCAGCGGGGTTTGCTCCGACGGCTTGAGCACCACGGTATTACCGGCGGCCAGGGCCGGGGCGATTTTCCAGGCGACCATCATCAGCGGGTAGTTCCACGGCGCGATGGAGGCAATGACGCCCACCGGGTCGCGGCGGATCATTGAGGTGTGGCCGGGCAGGTATTCCCCTCCCAGCGCGCCGCTCATGCAACGGTTGGCGCCGGCGAAGAAACGGAACACGTCGGCAATCGCCGGAATCTCGTCGTTCAGCGCGGCGCTGTAGGGTTTGCCGCAATTGTCCGACTCCAGTTTGGCCAGCTCTTCGCCATGGGCTTCGATGATGTCGGCGAGTTTGAGCAGCAGCAACGAGCGTTCTTTCGGCGTGGTTTGCGACCAGGCTTGGAAGGCGTTGTCGGCGGCCCGCACGGCGGCGTCGACCTGGGCTTCGCTGGCTTCGTTGATTTCTACCAGCACACGGCCCAGGGCCGGGTTGAACACGGCTTGGGCGGGGCCGTCGCCATTGACGAGTTGGCCGTTGATCAAGAGTTTGGTTTGCATGGCTATGTCCTCATCGAAGCTGCTTATGTGTTCCTGCTGAAACCGGCCCCCTGTGGGAGCGGGTTTGCCCGCGATGACTGACTGACATTCAACTGAAATGTCGACTGTAAGACCGCTATCGCGGGCAAGCCCGCTCCCACAGGATCCGGTTTCCACCTTGGAAATGAGTTGTCCGTTATTTCCCGCCACTGCCCGCAACGCTTTCCCCGCCCCGGGTCAGGTAATAAGCGCCGAGGATCGGCAACATGGTCACCATCATCACCAGCATCGCGACGACGTTGGTGACCGGCACGTCCCGTGGGCGGCTGAGCTGGTTGAGCAGCCACAGTGGCAAGGTGCGTTCATGGCCGGCGGTGAAGGTGGTGACGATGATTTCGTCGAACGACAGCGCAAACGCCAGCATGCCACCGGCCAGCATCGCCGAGCCGAGGTTCGGCAGGACGATGTAGCGGAAGGTCTGCCAGCCGTCGGCGCCGAGGTCCATCGAGGCCTCAATCAAACTGTATGAAGTGCGGCGCAAGCGGGCGATGACGTTGTTGTAGACGATCACCACGCAGAAGGTCGCGTGGCCGACGATGATGGTGAACATCCCCGGTTCGATCCCTAGCGTTTTGAACGTCGCCAGCAGCGCGATCCCGGTGATGATCCCGGGCAGGGCAATCGGCAGGATCAGCATCAGCGAGATGCCTTGCTTGCCGAAGAAGTCCCGCCGGTACAACGCCGCCGACGCAAGAGTGCCCAGGACCAGCGCAATCAATGTGGCGACCGCCGCGATTTGTAACGACAGCTTGATCGCTTCCAGCACGTCGGGCCGGGAGAACGCCACGCCGATCCACTTCAGGGTGAAGCCCTTGGGCGGAAAGCTGAACGCCGCGTCTTCAGTGTTGAAGGCGTAAAGGAAGATGATCAGGATCGGGAAGTGCAAGAACACCAACCCGCCCCAGGCAGCGATGCGCAGGCCCAGGGATGCCCGATCTTGAGATGAAGTATCAGAGCGCATCGAAAGCCCCCAGACGTTTGACGATGGACAGGTAAATGGCGATCAGCACGATCGGCACCAGCGTGAAGGCCGCCGCCATCGGCATATTGCCGATCGCTCCTTGCTGGGCGTAGACCATGCTGCCAATGAAGTAACCCGGCGGGCCCACCAGTTGCGGCACGATGAAGTCGCCCAGGGTCAGGGAAAAGGTGAAGATCGAACCGGCGGCGATGCCCGGAATCGACAGCGGCAGAATCACTTGCATGAAGGTCTGACGCGGCTTGGCACCAAGGTCCGCCGAGGCTTGCAGCAAGGACGGCGGCAGGCGTTCCAGTGAGGCCTGGATCGGCAGGATCATGAACGGCAGCCAGATGTAGACGAACACCATGAACCGCCCCAGATGCGAGGTCGACAAGGTGCTGCCGCCGACGCCCGGAATCCCGAGCACGAACTGCAACACCGGCTCCAGCCCCAGGTGCTGAACAAACCACTGGGCCACTCCGCCCTTGGCCAGCAGCAAAGTCCAGGCATACGCCTTGACGATGTAACTGGCCCACATTGGCATCATCACCGCGATGTAGAAAAACGCCTTGGTCTTGCCGCTGGTGTAGCGCGCCATGTAGTAGGCGATCGGGAACGCCACGACCGCACTGGCGATCGACACGACGACAGCCATGCTCAGGGTGCGCAGGATGATGTCGAAATTTGACGGCTGGAACAGTGCGGTGAAATTCGCCAGGGTCAGGTCGGGCGTGACCGTCATGGTGAAGTCATCGAAGGTGTAGAAGCCTTGCCACAACAACGTCAACAGCGAACCGAGGTAGATCGCACCGAACCACAGCAGCGGCGGCACCAGCAGCAGCGACAGATACAGGTTCGGCCGCCGGTACAGCATGTTGGAAAACCGGCGCAGCGGCGAGCCACTGGCCGGGGTTTGAGGGGGCACCACGCTGTTCATCTCACACCCCGCCCACAACATTATCGTGCAGCGGGATCATCGCCTCGCGCGCCCAACGAGCGCTGATGCGTTGCCCGGTCTGATGTTGCGTGCTGACATCCAGCCACTGAACGTTGGCCTGGCTGATGTTCAACGTCTGGCCGTTTTCCAGTTTCAGTTCATAGCGGGTGGCGCTGCCTTGGTACTGGATGTCGTGCAGCAGGCCGCTGACTTCGATTTCATGGCTGGCCAACGGACCTTCGGCGAAACGCACGTGTTCCGGGCGGATCGAAAACGGCTGTGGATTGCCGCTCAACTGCTGCGCCAGATCGCCGCGAATCACGTTGGACGTGCCGACGAATTCGGCGACGAACGTGGTTGCCGGTTTCATGTACAGGTTGCGTGGTGTGTCGACCTGTTCGATGCGGCCCTTGTTGAATACGGCCACGCGGTCGGACATCGACAGCGCTTCGGTCTGGTCGTGGGTAACGAAGATGAAGGTGATGCCGAGCTGGCGTTGCAGCTTCTTCAGCTCGCCTTGCATTTGCTCGCGCAGCTTCAGGTCGAGGGCGCCCAAGGGTTCGTCGAGCAACAACACACGCGGGCGATTGACCAACGCGCGGGCCAGGGCCACACGCTGGCGCTGGCCGCCGGAGAGTTGCACCGGTTTGCGCTCGCCGTAGCCGCCGAGGGCGACCATATCAAGGGCTTCTTCGGCGCGTTTTTGGCGTTCGGTCTTGCCGACACCTTTGACTTTCAAACCGTAGGCGACGTTGTCGAGTACGTTCATGTGCGGGAACAACGCGTAGTCCTGGAACACAGTATTCACGTCACGCTGATACGGCGGTAACCCCGCAGCTTCGGCGCCGTGAATACGGATGGAACCCGCGCTCGGTTGTTCGAAACCGGCGATCAGGCGCAGGCAGGTGGTTTTGCCCGAGCCGGAGGGGCCCAGCATGGAAAAGAACTCGCCGTCCTGGATATCGATAGAAACCCGGTCAACGGCCTTCACCTCGCCGAACTGCCGGGAAACGTTGGTGAACTGGACTGCAAGCGTCATGGTGCGGTGCTCCGAGAAGGCGAGGATCATCACAGTGGCCTTGCCTGGACTTCTGAAATCTTCATTGATGATCGTTCCCACGCTCCGCGTGGGAATGCAGCCCGTGACGCTCTGCGTCAGCTCTGCGCGAATGGACGCGGAGCGTCCGTTGATGCATTCCCACGCAGAGCGTGGGAACGATCAGTTGGTGTTAGCGACCACCCATAATCGCAATGTAATCCTGGGTCCAGCGGCTATAAGGCACGTACTTGCCACCTTCAGCCTGCGGAGTTTTCCAGAAGGCGATCTTGTCGAACTGGTCGAAACCATTGGTCTTGCAACCCTCCGCGCCCAGCAGTTCGCTTGCCTTACACCCCGCCGGAACCGCCGGCAATGAGCCGAACCAGGCGGACACATCGCCCTGGACCTTCGGCGTGAGCGACCAGTCCATCCACTTGTAGGCACAGTTCGGATGCTTGGCCTCGGCGTGCAGCATGGTGGTATCGGCCCATCCGGTGGCGCCTTCTTTCGGGATGGTCGAGGCGATCGGCTGTTTCTCGTTCATCAGGCCGTTGACCTGATAGGGCCAGGCGCTGGCAGCCACCACGCCTTCGTTCTTGAAGTCACTCATCTGCACGGTGGTGTCGTGCCAGTAGCGATGGATCAACTTTTGCTGGGCGCGCAGCAGGTCGAGAACGGCCTTGTACTGTTTTTCGTCGAGCAGGTAAGGATCCGTGATGCCCAGTTCCGGCTTGGTGGTTTTCAGGTACAGCGCCGCGTCGGCGATGTAGATCGGGCCGTCATACGCTTGCACGCGGCCCTTGTTGGATTTGCCGTCGGACAGCTTCTGCTCTTCGAACAGCACCCCCCAACTGGTAGGTGGCTGCGTGAACACCTTGGTGTTGTACATCAACACGTTCGGGCCCCATTGATAAGGGGTGCCGTAAGTCTGGTTGTTGACCACATACCACGGCGCATCCTTGAGGCGCGGATCGAGATTTTTCCAGTTGGGAATCAATGCGGTATTGATCGGTTGCACACGTTTGCCGGCGATCAGACGCAGGGAGGCGTCGCCGGACGCCGTCACCAGGTCGTAACCGCCCTTGGCCATCAGGCTGACCATTTCATCGGACGTGCCGGCCGTCTTGACGTTGACCTTGCAGCCGGTTTCCTTCTCGAAGCCGGTCACCCAGTCGTAGGTCTTGTCGGTATCGCCCCGTTCGATATAGCCGGGCCAGGCGACGATATCCAGCTGACCTTCGCCGGCACCGACGGCTTTCAGCGGCTCGGCGGCCTGCAGGCTGGCGCTGGCCAGCAGTGCCGTGGTGATTGCACTGAGCAGTGCGGTCTTGTGCACAAGCATGGTGAACCCTCTTCTTTAAATTATGGTCGGGGCAGTTCTGAACGGGGTGAAGCCAATGCCGTTATGGCTAATTGTTAGCGTAGTGCGCTTTTATAAATGCTGTCCGTGACGGGCCATGATGTGGCGCACCACGCTGTAGTCCTGCAGCGAATCACTGGATAAGTCTTTGCCATAGCCCGAGCGCTTCAGGCCGCCATGGGGCATTTCGCTGACCAGCATGAAATGGCTGTTGATCCAGGTGCAGCCGTACTGCAAACGCGCTGCGACCTGCATGGCTTTGTCGAGATTCTGGGTCCAGACCGAGGAGGCGAGGCCGTATTCCGAGTCGTTGGCCCAGTCCACCGCTTGTTCGAGCTCATTGAAGCGGGTCACGGTGACCACCGGCCCGAACACTTCGCGCTGAACGATTTCATCGCTCTGTTTGCAACCGGCCAGCAAGGTCGGCTGGTAATAGAAGCCGGCACCGGAATGCACCGCCGCGCCGGTCACGCGTTCGATGTGCGGCTGGCCGAGGGCACGCTCGACGAAACTGGCCACGCGGTCGCGCTGGCGAGTGCTGATCAGCGGGCCGATCTCGTTGTCGGCATCACGTTTACCGGCAAAACGCAGGCTGCCGACCGCTGCGCCGAGTTCGGCCACCAAGCGGTCATGAATCCCGGCCTGTGCATAAATCCGGCACGCGGCGGTGCAGTCCTGGCCGGCGTTGTAATAGCCGTAGGTGCGCACGCCCTCGACCACCGCTTGAATATCCGCGTCGTTGCAGACGATCACCGGCGCCTTGCCGCCGAGTTCGAGGTGGGTGCGTTTCAGGGTTTTCGCCGCGGCCTGGAGGATTTTTTGCCCGGTGACGATATCGCCAGTCAGCGACACCATGCGCACTTTCGGGTGGCTGACCAAATGGCTGCCGACGCCTTCACCGCCACCGCAAATAATGTTGATCACCCCGCGCGGCAGGATCTCGGCGAGCGCCGGTGCCAACGCCAGAATCGACAGTGGCGTGTGTTCCGACGGTTTGAACACCAGCGTGTTGCCAGCGGCGAGGGCGGGGGCGATTTTCCAGGCGGCCATCATGATCGGGTAGTTCCACGGCGCAATCGATGCGACCACGCCAATCGGATCGCGACGGACCATGCTGGTGTAACCCGGCAAGTATTCGCCGCTGAGCTGGCCGGTCTGGCAACGCACGGCACCCGCGAAGAAACGGAACACATCGACCGTGGCGCTCAAATCGTCCTGACGTGCCAGGTGCAATGGCTTGCCGCAGTTCAGCGATTCGAGGCGGGCGAGCAGGTCGGCGTTTTTTTCAATGGCGTTGGCGATGTCCAGCAGCAGGTTCGAGCGCTGCTGCGGCGTGGTCCGCGACCAACTGGCAAAGGCGCGGTGGGCGGCGAGGATCGCGGTTTCGAGCTGCTCGGTGCTGGCTTCGGCAATGTGCGTCAGCACTTCTCCGGTGGCCGGGTTGAGGATGGGTTCGACGAAACCCTGGCCCGGGACCAACTCGCCATCGATCAACAACGCGGTGAACAACGGAGCCTGCGCGCCAGCCATTTTTCGGGTTCTCTTTTCTTGTGTGGCCATGGGATTCCCTGTGACTGGGCCCGGCCGTCTTATAGATGCCTCAAGACTAGTGGCCGGGCTTGTGGTCGACAAATACTAAATACTGAAGGTGGCGTTCGATTAAATAGATGGCTTGCGCCCGCCATGGGGTTGTTCGCGAGCGACGGTCAGGAACGGGTCCACCAGCGCGGGCCGGGCAGTGCCGCGACGCCACGCCAGACCGACATCGAGGGTCTGGCTCAGGTCGGCGATCGACCGCGCTTCGATGATGTCGCCCTCCAGGGACCACGGGCGGTAAGTCATGTCCGGCTGAATGGAAACGCCCAAGCCCGCGGCAACCAGGCTTCGTACCGCTTCCGTCGAGGCTGTTCGCAAGGTGATGCGCGGTTGCAGCGAGGCCGCCGACCACATGCGCTGGGCGTTGCGGTCCATTTCATCGACGTTCAGCTGAATCAGCGGCTCGCGAGCGACATCGGCGAGGTTGATGCTGTCGTGTTCCAGCAGCGGATGCTGGGCCGGTAGCCACAGTCGATGGGGCGAATGGGTCAACACTTCGGTCTGCAAGGCGTGGCGGTCTTCCAGATTGGAGAGGATCAGCACGCCCACATCAATTTCACCGCTGACCAGCAAATGCTCGATGTACGGCCGCTCATCTTCCATCACGCGTATTTCAACGTTGGGGTAAGCGCGCTGGAATCGGGTGAGCAAATCCGCCAGGTAATAACCGGCGACCAGGCTGGTCACGCCGATGATCAACTGCCCGGCAACCTGATCGGTGCTCTGTTGCAGGCTGCGTTTGGCATTGTCCACCGTGGCCAGAATCAGGTGTGCCTGACGCAGGAATTGATGCCCCTGGTGGGTCAGGGTCATGCCCTTGGCGTGGCGATTGAACAGGCCGACACCGATTTCCTGCTCCAGTTGCTGGATGGCCAGGGTCAGGGTGGACTGGGAAATGAAGGCGGTTTGCGCGGCGGCGGAGATCGAACCGGTCTCGGCCACGGCGATGAAGTGGCGGATCTGACGCAGGGTCATCATGGGGAATTACCGGGTGGGCGGTTTTTATCGATTTATCCGAGTGTATATCTTTTAAATCGATGGGTTGGTTTGTGCGGGGCGGGAGGGCAAACCCTCTACCGCTCGTCTGGAAAAAAACCCTACCTGTTAGTTCTGACAGTAGCCAACCCCTCCTTGTCGGGCGTCTGATAACCCCTGTCCACTTGTCGCCCAACCGCCTCATCCATAACAAGGAGTCTTCTCATGGCTAGCGATCTGTCTGGGGAATTCGATAACACTGTGCTGACGTTGTATCTACCCCAAATCCCGCTTGGTACGGAATCGGTAAAGGGCGCCCATTATGGGGTGTCCCTCCACAGCTATAACGCTAAACCCAAGGGGCTGGCGGTACAGGTTGACCCTTACCTGGGGCAGGCTGCGGGCGATACCGTCAGGCTCGATCTCAACGGTCAGCCGGGCATCGACAGCACACAAACCCTGGACGATACGACGGGCGTCACGTTGTATATTCCGAAGGGCCTGTTGCTGCCCGGCCGCGTCAACCAACTGGTGTACACCGTGATTCGCCGCAGCCAGAACCTTGGCAGCTCCACACCGGCGCTGACGTTGCTGTACAACGCCATCCGGCCCGGCATTGAGGACAGTACCCCAGGTGACGGCGGACACTCCGAGCTGGAGTTGATCCTGCCGGACGCGATCAAGAACGGCGTCGGCGCTGACTTCCCCGTGGATGGGGCTGAGGTGAGCGTGTCGTACCCTTACTGCCGGGCGTATGACCGCATTTGGCTGAACTGCAACGGTTATGATGTGTATTACAACGTCACCGAGGACGAAGCCCCGACGCCACCAAGTCATGGCTTGCCCGTTCCGACCACGGTGCGCTTCTTCGTTACGCGCGCCGACCTAGTGGCCGGTCGAGACCATGAGCACTTCCCGTTTTCCTACACCGTGACCGACCAACTCGGCAACGGTCCAGACACCGATTCGCCCTGGTCGGCCACGCAGACCGTGGACGTGGATCTGGCGGGCGCGCGCTTGCCAGCTGCGATTCTGCGCGAAATTCTGAGTGAAGCCGAAGACTTGTCACACTTTATCAACCTGGAAAAACTGGGGGCTTACCTGTATGTGATTATCCTGGTGAGAGACCCTCGCTTCAAAGTGGGCGACCTCATCGACGCAACCTACACCGGCCAATCACCGGGGCTGCCGGATGTGGTGCTGACCGTAAGAGGGAATGTTCAGGCGGACGACTTCGGGGATCCGGTGCGTGTCGTACTGGAGATCCCGAATGACAAGGTTATTTCCGCCAAGACCGTGACCGTGAAGTATGTGCTGAAAAGAAACGGCGAGCAGAAATATTCCTCGAGGGAGGCCAAGGCGCAGGTGATTGGTGAGGCCGTAACTGTGCCACCAGTAATCAACCGCGTGAGGGATTCAAAGGGTGAAATCGCCAATGGTGGCACCACGACCGAGACCTCGATCACGATCACGGGTAGTGCCAGTGCTGGCCAAAAAGTGCAGCTCTATGATGGAGATGCCCCAATAGGAGGCGCACTCACCGCAGTGGGCGGGACTTGGACCGCAACTGTGTCCGTCGCGGTCGGTGTGCGTCGCCTGACGGCTAAGGCGCTGTATGGCAGTGGTCAGGTTTCGGCAGCGTGGGTGGTGAATGTGACGGGTTTGCTAGAGTTGAACCCGCCTACCGTCAAGGAAGCGCCGAACAACAGCCTGGATCCGCTGGTGGTTTCGGCTCCGGTCCAGAACTACGTGACCATTATCGTGCCCAAGACCCCGCCCCTGCCGCCAGATAGTCAACTGAGCGTCAGCTGGACCGGTGCCCCCGGTACCCAAGCTGGTGGTTCTTACACATCACCTGCCACACTGGTCAGCGCCGGACTGGAAATAAGAATCCCCAATACCGTGGTGGCGTTCAACCTGGGCTTGAGTGTGACGGTGTCCTATACCATCACCCGAGGAGACGGCGATCCAATACCGTCGCAGACGTTGACGTTGGCTGTGCAGGCTATTGACCAGAAAGATCTGCCCAAACCGATAATTAGACAAGCCGCCAATAATGGCGAAGGTTCGGAGCTGAATGTCGCTAACCTGACGGCTAATGCCGTTTACCATATGGGTACTTGGCCTTTGATTGCCACTGGCCAGTACGTATGGCTGAGCCTGCACGGTACAAACATCAATGACACTCCTTACCGTAAAGTTATTCATCAGGCGCCCGGCTCTTATGTCAACCAACAATGGATGACTCAGGGTTTTTACACTCGCAGCATTGCGCTCAGCGAGTTGAAAAACCTGAAAGACGGCAGCACGTTGACCATGGAATTTAAGGCTTCGTTTAGCAAGAGTCCGACTAAACAGGATCCGTTTCCTTTGCGCACCTATACCATCAAGTCGATTGTCTTGGTTCAGCCAGAAATCACTTCGGTAAAAAACAACAGTACCGAGGTTGGTAATGGCACAACCCTTAATGTTATCGGCCGCACTGATACCGTGGTGACATTGACCGGTACCGCGACCGCTAATCTTAAGGTAGAGATTTTTGATAAAAACATTTCGACGGGCATCATTGTGCCGGTCGATGCTCTAGGGATCTGGAGCACACCAGTGACTGTGAAGGTGGGTCTGCACAGTTTCACGGCCATTGCGAAATATGGTGATTACCCAGTATCCACTCCAAGGACTTTCAATCAAAAGGCTCTGTGGAATTTCGTTAATGGCTCATTTCAAAGTTGGGTTGCTCAAGGTAACTATGTAGGTACTCTAGATAACAATCATGGGGGAGTTGGATCAAACACTAGTGATTCACGAAAAAATTGGCAGGGCATGATCATGGCTTGTCCAATTCAGGTGGAGGATGGAAAAACATACAAGTTTACTTATCAACTTCGCTTTGTTCGCACCGGGAACGCGAACGTGAATGGGACTACAGTGACCCTGTATGTCGGAGAGGCAGCTAAAGATGTAGTAATTGGGTCACCGGTCGGTGTTAACTATAATATCATTGGGCCGGTGTCTGGTTCCGGTCAATACAAAGCATTAGCCACCGGCTCAGTCATGCTGAAATTCTTCAACCATGTCGCTCACCACTACGGAAATGACTTCAGGTTCAACAATATCACAATGGAAGAAGCGGTAGCAGCAAGAGGGCTTGACGCGCCTGCGCCTGAAAGTCCTGAGCATATTGTGGATCGTATGGAAACTGAGTGGCGTGAGAGACAGAAGCCATTCGAAGGACTTACGAAAGCTGAGAGACTTGAGAAGCTTGAAAAACTTGAGGGATATGAGGAGTCTGAGAGGCTTGAAATACTTAAGGAGCTTGAGGGGTTAACGGAGCCTGAAAGAATTGATGCTCTTGAGAAACGTTTGGCAATTGACCCGTTTGATCGAGTAAAGATGCTTGAGGAGCTTGAGGCGCTTAACCAGCAGCTGATAGACCAAAGGTTCTAAGGAGAGCACCTGTAATAGGCAAAGCAATAAAAAATAATCGGGGTGGATTTATTTCATTAATAAATCCATCCCGTTTTTTATTTGAAATCCGCAGCCCACAAGTAGCAAGCAACATCCTGAAGCACTCTCACCCGACGACACCGGGCACTTTCGGTTCAGGCTGATGGCCTTAATGATCCGGTTAACCCGAATTCGTGGAGGCAGCAAATGAACACCCGTGGATTGCTCGATCAGTTACTCAAGTCCGGTCAGGATCTGTTGCAGAACAAGGCTGGCGGGACGCAGAACAAATCGGCTGGCGGTGGGCTGGGCGGCTTGCTCGGCGGTAGTGGCGGGGCTGGCGGCCTCGGCAGCCTGCTTTCGGGCGCCGGCGGCGGTGCTTTGGCGGCCGGGGCCATGGGTCTGTTGCTGGGCAGCAAGAAGGCTCGCAGTGTGGGCGGCAAGGCCCTGACTTATGGCGGCCTCGCCGCGCTGGGGGTCATTGCCTATAAGGCTTACGGAAATTGGCAGGCCCAGCAAGGCACCGCGCCGAAGACCGAACCGCAAACCCTCGACCGCGTGCCGGCGGCGCAAGTCGAGCAGCACAGCCAGGCGATTCTCAAGGCGCTGGTGGCGGCGGCCAAAGCCGATGGTCATGTGGATGAACGCGAGCGTGCGTTGATCGAAGGCGAGTTCTCCAAGCTCGACAACGATCAGGAACTGCAGCAGTGGCTGCATGCTGAACTCAATAAACCGCTGGACCCGACCGACGTCGCCCGCGCTGCGAGTACGCCGGAAATAGCGGCCGAAATGTACATCGCCAGTGTGATGCTGGTGGACGAAGAGAACTTCATGGAAAAGTCCTACCTCGATGAACTGGCGCGGCAGTTGAAGCTGGAGCCGGGGTTGAAGGCCGAGTTGGAGAAGCAGGTGCGGCAGGCTTCGGTGTAAGCGGCGCTTTTTAAAAGATCGCAGTCTTCGGCGGCTCCTACGGGATCGCGTTTATCCGTTAGGGACGGGTGAACGCTGTCGGTGGAGCTGCCGAAGGCTGCGATCTTTTTGCGCACTCATTGGCCGGGTTTGCGACTGCTGCGCAGCCGAGCGGGGGCGAGCCCCCTCGCCACAAAGGTTGGTCAGGAGTACCGCGTTTTCGTTCTTCGTGATCAAGCCCGTTCCCACAGACCCTCGGCTATACTCCCCCGCAATTCGAACCGCACCGAGGACTGACTGTGAAGAACTGGACGTTGCGCCAACGCATTTTGGCGAGCTTTGCGGTGATTATCGCAATCATGTTGTTGATGGTCGTGATGTCTTTTTCTCGCCTGATCAAGATCGAGGTCAGCGAAGAAAAGGTCCGCACCGACTCGGTGCCGGGGGTGTATTTCAGTTCGATGATGCGCGGTGCCTGGGTCGATAGTTATAACCTGACCCAGCAAATTGTCGGTCTTTCCGGAAATCGCGCACTGACCGCTGCCGACCAGGCCATGTACAAGAGCTTCGAAGAGCGCTTGAACGAGCAAATGGCCTACTACCGCAAGACCATTTTTCAACCGGACGATCAGGCCATTTTCGACGAATTCGAAGTTCGTCATCAGGTCTTCAATCAAGAAATGAGCAACGTCCTCGACCTCTACCAGCGCAAAGAGTACGAGCAAGCGCGCATTGCCCTGGAGCAAAAGCTGACACCGGCCTGGATCAACGGGCGTAAGCAGTTGAACAGCCTCATCGAGCGCAATCACGATGCAGCTGAAGCAGCCACACTGGCCATCGGCGAAGCGGTGACCGACGCCAAAATCAGTATGGGCGTCTCTTTACTGGTGGCGATCATCGTCGCCGGCCTCTGTGGCCTGCTGCTGATGCGCGCGATCATGGCCCCAATGAATCGCATCGTGGATATCCTCGAAGTCATGCGCACCGGCGATCTCAGCAGTCGCCTGGATCTTGATCGCAAGGACGAGTTCGGCGCAGTGGAAACCGGCTTCAACGACATGATGACCGAGCTCACTTCGCTGGTGTCCCAGGCGCAGCGCTCCTCGGTGCAGGTCACCACGTCGGTCACGGAAATCGCTGCGACATCCAAGCAGCAACAGGCTACCGCCACCGAAACCGCTGCCACCACCACCGAAATCGGCGCGACATCGCGGGAAATTGCCGCCACTTCGCGGGATCTGGTACGCACCATGACCGAAGTTTCCACCGCCGCCGATCAGGCGTCGGTGCTGGCAGGTTCCGGTCAACAAGGCCTGGCGCGCATGGAAGACACCATGCACTCGGTGATGGGCGCGGCCGATCTGGTCAACGCCAAACTGGCGATCCTTAACGAGAAGGCCGGTAACATCAATCAGGTGGTGGTGACCATCGTCAAAGTCGCCGACCAGACCAACCTGTTGTCCCTGAATGCCGCGATCGAAGCCGAGAAGGCCGGTGAATATGGTCGCGGGTTTTCCGTGGTCGCTACCGAAGTACGGCGCCTGGCAGACCAGACTGCGGTGGCCACCTACGACATCGAGCAGATGGTGCGCGAGATCCAGTCGGCGGTGTCAGCTGGGGTGATGGGCATGGACAAGTTTTCTGAAGAAGTGCGCCGTGGCATGTCCGAGGTGCAGTCGGTGGGCGAGCAGTTGTCGCAGATCATTCATCAGGTTCAGGCACTGGCACCACGGGTGTTGATGGTCAACGAAGGCATGCAGGCCCAGGCCACCGGCGCCGAGCAGATCAACCACGCGTTGGTGCAGTTGGGCGATGCCAGCAGCCAGACTGTCGAGTCCCTGCGTCAGGCCAGTTTTGCCATCGATGAACTGAGCCAGGTGGCCGTGGGGCTGCGTGGCGGCGTTTCGCGATTCAAAGTCTGATGAGCGAGCTCGCGGTCAAGCGCGGCGCGGTGATGCCGGTGAAACAGTCGTTGTTTCTGGTGTTCCGCATCGGCAACGAGCGTTACGCGTTGCAGGCCATCGAGGTGGCCGAAGTGCTGCCGCAGCTGCCGTTGAAACCGATTCCCCAGGCCCCGGACTGGGTGGCGGGGGTGTTTGCCTGTCGCGGCGCGGTGGTGCCGGTGATTGACCTCAGCGCCCTGACGTTCGGCCAACCGGCCCAGGCCCGCACCAGCACGCGGCTGGTGCTGGTGCACTATCGGCCGGATGAGGCGACGCCTGCGCAATTGCTCGGGTTGATTCTGGAGCAGGCCACCGACACGTTGCGCTGCAACCCGGCGGACTTTCAGCCTTATGGCCTGGACAATCGCCAGGCGCCGTACCTGGGGCCGGTGCGCGAAGATGCCCAGGGTTTACTGCAATGGGTGCGGGTTGCCGATTTGCTGGACGAACAGGTCCGCGCCTTGTTGTTTCCCTCGCCGCCGCTGGACCTGGCGCAGTTTGAGGAGCAGGGATGAGCAGCGATCAAAGGTTTTTCGATTTCCTCAAAGAACGTATCGGTCTGGATGTGGGCTCGGTCGGCCCGGCGATCATCGAACGCGCGGTGCGCCAGCGCTGCACGGCGGCTCGGGCGCTAACGACTGATGAGTACTGGCACGCCTTGCTGGGCTCGCGCGACGAACAACAGGCGCTGATCGAAGCGGTCATCGTCCCCGAGACCTGGTTTTTCCGTTACCCGGAATCCTTCGCCACGCTGGCGAAACTGGCGGCCAAGCGGCTGGCGGCGATCAATAACATGCGCGCCCTGCGGATTCTCAGTCTGCCGTGTTCCACCGGTGAAGAACCGTACTCCATCGCCATGGCATTGCTCGATGCCGGGCTGGCGCCGCACCAGTTCAAGGTCGACGGCATGGATGTCAGCCCGCTGTCGGTGGAGAAGGCCAGGCTCGCGCTGTATGGCAAGAATTCGTTTCGCGGCCAGGACATCGACTTTCGCGAGCGGCATTTCACGGCTGAAAACGACAACTATCGCCTCAGCGGGCGCGTGCTTGAACAGGTGCGTTTGCAGGTTGGCAATCTGCTGGATCCGGCCTTGCTGGCCAGTGAGCCACCTTATGACTTCGTGTTCTGTCGCAATTTGCTGATCTATTTCGATCAGCCGACCCAGCAGCAAGTGTTCGAAGTGCTCAAGCGCCTGACCCACGTCGACGGCGTGCTGTTTATCGGCCCGGCGGAGGGCAGTCTGCTGGGGCGTTTCGGCATGCGCTCGATCGGCATCCCGCAGTCGTTTGCCTTCAGTCGTCAAAGTGCGCCGGAACCGCTCGCGACCTTCGTGCCTACTCCGACGCCGCTGCCGCTGCCGGTGCAACAACCGGTGCGCAGCGTGACACCGCCGCCAGTGCGCAGTCGGCCTTTCGCAACGGTCGTGCCGATGCCTCCGGTCGCCGCCACCCCTTCGGCCACCCCTTCGGACGCCGCCACGCTGCTGGCGAACATCGCCGCGCTGGCCAATGAAGGCAAAAGCGCAGAGGCCCGCGCCGCGTGCGACAGTTTTTTGCGCAGTCACGAGCCGGTGGCGCAGGTGTTCTATTGGCTGGGGCTGCTCAGCGATGTCGCCGGCAGCGCCCTCGAGGCCCAGGGCTTTTATCGCAAGGCGTTGTACCTCGAGCCGCAACACCCCGATGCGCTGATGCACCTGGCCGCCTTGCTCCAGTCCCAGGGCGACACGGCGGGAGCCCGACGATTACAGGCCCGCGCCGCCCGCAGCGAGCGCGCCGCAGACAGTGAGCGTAAACGATGAGCGCCGCCGACACCTTGAGCGTCACCCATGAAGATGCCCAGGCCATCGACGACTGCTGGAACCGAATAGGTATCCACGGCGACAAGTCCTGCCCATTGCTGAGCGAGCACATTCATTGCCGCAACTGTGCGGTGTATTCGGCTGCCGCCACGCGCTTGCTCGATCGCTATGCCTTGCAGCAGGACGACCGCGAGCAAGTTTCCACGGTGGCCGGCAGCGATGTGAAAACCCGCTCGCTGCTGATGTTTCGCCTCGGCGAAGAATGGTTGGGCCTGGCCACTCGCAGCCTGGTCGAAGTGGCGCCGTTGCAAGCGATTCACTCCTTGCCGCACCAGCGCTCCGGGGCGTTGCTCGGCGTGGCGAATGTGCGCGGTGCCTTGGTAGCGTGCCTGTCGCTGGTGGAGTTGCTGGGGCTCGACGGCACCAGTGGCGTGGCATCCGGCGCGCGGGTGATGCCGCGGATGCTGATCATCGCCGCCCACGGCGGGCCGGTGGTGGTACCGGTGGATGAGGTGGACGGGATTCACGCCATCGACGAGCGCATTCTCGATGCGGCGTCCCAGTCCGGCACCCAGGCCAGCGCCAGATACACCCGTGGCGTCTTGCAATTCAAAGGTCGCAGCCTGCGTTGGCTGGATGAAGAACAGCTGCTGTCCGCCGTGACCCGGAGCCTCACATGACCCCCGAGCAAATGCGTGACGCCTCTTTGCTGGAACTGTTCAGCCTCGAAGCCGAGGCCCAGACCCTGGTGCTGAGCGCAGGTCTTTTGGCGCTTGAGCGTGATCCGACCCAAGCCGATTACCTTGAGTCGTGCATGCGCGCGGCCCATTCGCTCAAGGGTGCGGCGCGGATTGTCGGTGTCGATGCCGGGGTCAGCGTTGCCCATGTGATGGAAGATTACCTGGTCAGCGCCCAGGAAGGGCGCCTGTACCTGCGGCCCGAACACATTGATGCACTGTTGCAAGGCACCGATCTGCTGATGCGGATTGCGACGCCGGGCAACGCTCCGGCGCCTGCGGATATCGACGCTTACGTCGTCTTGATGGGACGGCTGCTTGATCATATGGCGGCCACTGCCCCCATCGCGCCGCCGATGGCAGAGCTTCAGATGGAACCGCCGACACCCAAGGTTGAGCCGCCCATGCCGGCCGCCGCCGAAGCCTCTCCGGCAGCGCCCGCCGAGCCAGCGCCCACGACTAAACGCACCACCGAAAGTGGCGAACGCGTATTGCGCGTCACGGCCGAGCGCTTGAACAGCCTGCTCGACCTGTCGAGTAAATCCCTGGTGGAAACCCAGCGGCTCAAGCCGCACCTGGCCACCATGCAGCGCCTTAAGCGCATGCAGAGCAACGGCCTGCGGGCGCTGGAAAACCTCAACGTCCATCTCAAGGACCATGCCTTGAGTCTTGAAGCCCAGGAAGCCTTGGGGGATGCCCGCCGATTGTTGGCCGAGTCTCAGCAATTGCTGGTGGAAAAGAACGCCGAGCTGGACGAGTTCGCCTGGCACGCCAGCCAGCGTGCGCAGGTGCTGTACGACACGGCGCTGGCCTGTCGCATGCGGCCATTCGCCGACGTGCTGAGCGGGCAAGTGCGCATGGTCCGCGACCTCGGCCGCAGCCTGGGCAAACAGGTGCGACTGGAGATCGAGGGCGATAAGACCCAGGTCGACCGCGACGTATTGGAAAAACTCGAAGCACCGCTGACGCACCTGCTGCGTAATGCGGTCGATCACGGCATCGAAACCCGGGAACAACGGCTATTGGCCGGCAAACCGGAGGAAGGCCTGATCCGGTTGCGAGCGTCCCATCAGGCCGGTCTGCTGGTGTTGGAACTCAGCGATGACGGCAACGGCGTCGACCTGGAAAAGCTTCGGCGCAACATCGTCGAGCGACAGTTATCCCCAGCCGAAACCGCCGCCCAGTTGAGCGAAGAGGAGCTGCTGACGTTCCTGTTTCTGCCGGGTTTCAGCCTGCGCGACGCGGTTACCGAAGTTTCCGGGCGCGGCGTCGGGCTGGATGCAGTTCAGCACATGGTTCGCCAGTTGCGCGGTGCCGTGGTGCTGGAGCAGACAGCAGGCGAGGGCAGTCGCTTTCATCTGGAAGTGCCGCTGACGCTGTCGGTGGTGCGCAGCCTGGTGGTGGAAGTCGGTGATGAGGCGTATGCCTTCCCGCTGGCGCACATCGAGCGCATGTGCGACCTGGCGCCGGAAGATATCGTGCAGGTCGAAGGCCGGCAGCACTTCTGGTACGAAGGCCGGCATGTCGGGCTGGTTGCCGCCAGTCAGCTGTTGCATCGCCCGGCGAGCCAGAACAATGCGCAAACCCTCAAAGTCGTGGTCATCCGCGAGCGCGAGGCGATCTACGGGGTGGCAGTCGAGCGCTTCGTCGGCGAGCGCACATTGGTGGTGCTACCGCTGGACGAGCGCCTGGGCAAGGTGCAGGACATTTCCGCCGGGGCCTTGCTCGACGACGGCTCGGTGGTGCTGATCGTCGACGTCGAAGACATGCTGCGTTCGGTGGACAAACTGCTCAATACCGGGCGTCTGGAGCGCATTGCCCGGCATGCCAATCAGGCCGTCGAAGCGGCGCGTAAACGGATTCTGGTGGTGGACGACTCGCTGACCGTTCGTGAGTTGCAGCGCAAGCTGCTGCTCAATCGCGGCTATGACGTCGCGGTGGCGGTGGACGGCATGGATGGCTGGAACGCCCTGCGTTCAGAGGACTTCGATCTGTTGATCACCGACATCGACATGCCGCGCATGGATGGCATCGAGCTGGTGTCTTTGGTGCGCCGCGACAACCGTCTGCAATCCCTGCCGGTGATGGTGGTGTCCTACAAGGACCGCGAAGAAGACCGCCGCCGTGGACTGGACGCCGGAGCCGACTATTATCTAGCCAAAGCGAGTTTTCATGATGACGCTTTGCTGGATGCAGTGGTTGAGCTCATTGGAGGCGCGCGGGCATGAAAATCGCTATCGTCAACGACATGCCCATGGCGGTAGAGGCCTTGCGCCGCGCTTTGGCGTTCGAACCGGCGCACGAGGTGATCTGGGTCGCCGGCAATGGGGCCGAGGCAGTGCAACGTTGCACTGAATACACCCCGGATCTGATCCTGATGGATTTGATCATGCCGTTGATGGACGGTGTGGAAGCGACCCGGCGGATCATGGCCGAGACCCCGTGCGCGATTGTCATTGTCACTGTCGACCGCGAGCAGAACGTACACCGGGTGTTCGAAGCCATGGGCTACGGCGCGCTGGATGTGGTCGATACCCCGGCTATCGGTGGCGGCAATCCTCAGGAAGCCGCCGCACCGCTGCTGCGCAAGATCATGAACATTGGCTGGCTGATTGGTGACCACAGCAATCGGGTGCGATCGGCACCGAGCCCACACCGCCATTCGGCCTCGCGCCAGCGCCTGGTAGCCATCGGTTCATCCGCCGGCGGGCCGGCGGCGCTGGAAGTGCTGCTCAAGGGCCTGCCTCGAGATTTTTCGGCGGCCATCGTGTTGGTCCAACATGTGGATCAGGTGTTCGCCGCCGGCATGGCCGAATGGCTTGCCAGCGCCAGTGGCCTGGACGTGCGCCTGGCCCAGGAAGGCGAACCGCCGCAAAACGGCGTGGTCCTGCTGGCCGGGACCAACCATCACATTCGATTGCTGAAAAACGGCACACTCGCCTACACCGCCGAACCGGTCAACGAGATCTATCGGCCGTCGATCGATGTGTTTTTCGAAAGTGTAGCCAGTTACTGGAGCGGTGACGCTGTGGGCGTTCTGCTGACCGGTATGGGGCGCGACGGCGCGCAGGGGCTTAAACTCATGCGCCAACAGGGCTACCTGACCATCGCTCAGGACCAACAAAGCAGTGCGGTGTACGGCATGCCGAAAGCGGCCGCGGCCATCGACGCGGCTGTGGAAGTTCTCCCGCTGGACAAGATAGCGCCACGATTGATGGAGATCTTCTCAAAATGACTATCATTAGCAGCAATCGTGGCCAAGGCAGTACTCAGGTGACCGCACATGAATGAATTACAGCTCGACGACTTCAAAACCGATGAAAACGCCGCCATGGTGTTGTTGGTGGACGATCAGGCGATGATCGGCGAGGCAGTGCGGCGTGGTTTGTCGAACGAAGAAAACATCGACTTCCATTTCTGTGCCGACCCGCACCAGGCGATCGCCCAGGCGATTCGCATCAAGCCGACCGTAATCCTTCAGGACCTGGTCATGCCTGGCCTCGACGGCCTGAGCCTGGTGCGCGAATACCGTAATCACCCGGCGACCAAGGACATTCCGATCATTGTCCTGTCGACCAAGGAAGACCCGCTGATCAAGAGCGCGGCGTTTGCCGCCGGTGCCAACGATTACCTGGTCAAACTGCCGGACAACATCGAACTGGTAGCGCGTATCCGCTATCACTCGCGCTCCTACATGACCCTGCTGCAACGTGACGCGGCGTACCGCGCGCTGCGGGTCAGCCAGCAGCAGTTGCTCGACACCAACCTGGTGCTGCAACGCTTGATGAACTCCGACGGCCTGACCGGGCTGTCGAATCGCCGGCATTTCGACGAATACCTGGAGCTGGAGTGGCGGCGTTCGCTGCGGGACCAGACTCAATTGTCGCTACTGATGATCGATGTCGACTACTTCAAGTCCTTCAACGACAGCTTTGGCCACCTCGAAGGTGATGAAGCACTGCGCAAAGTCGCCACGGCGATTCGCGACGCCAGCTCCAGACCTTCGGACTTGCCGGCCCGTTACGGCGGCGAAGAGTTCGTCCTGGTCTTGCCCAACACTTCGCCGGGCGGTGCACGAATGGTGGCGGAAAAACTGCGCCAGACCGTGGCCGGGTTGAAAATCCCGCACATTTTCCCGACCGAGGGTTCGAGCCTGACCATCAGCATCGGCCTGTCGACCATGATTCCGCAGCAGGGCAGTGACTGCCGGCAATTGATCTCGGCGGCGGACAAGGGGTTGTACCTGGCGAAGAACAATGGGCGTAATCAGGTGGGGATCGAGTAGTCTTCAGATTAAGTGAAGCTCCCAAGACTGGCATAAACACTGTGGCGAGGGGGCTTGCCCCCGTTGGGTCGCGAAGCGGCCCCAGCATTCTTTCAGTCAAACCCAGCAATCAGGTTTTACGACCGCTTCGCAGCCGAACGGGGGCAAGCCCCCTCGCCACTGGTTTATGTTGCGCCTAAAGCCGCCGGGCGGGCTGCCGTGACAGCTTGATTACGTTATACTCGCCGGCTTTCAAAAGTTCGCCAACGAGTGCTGCCTGCCATGGAAATCAACCCGATCCTTAACAGTATCAAGGACCTGTCCGAGCGCTCCGAAACTATTCGGGGGTATCTTTGACTACGATCAAAAGCATGAGCGTCTGACTGAAGTCAATCGCGAGCTTGAAGATCCGTCTGTCTGGAACAACCCGTCGTACGCTCAGGAACTGGGCCGCGAGCGGTCGCTGCTGGCTCAGATCGTCGAAACCCTCGACGAAATGCACAGCGGTCTGGCCGATGCCAAAGACTTGCTGCTGATGTCCGCCGAAGAAGAAGACCAGGCCGCCGTCGATGACGTCGCTGCCGAAGTCGAGCGCCTGCGCGAGTCCCTGGAAAAACTCGAATTCCGTCGCATGTTCAGCGGTGAGATGGACGCCAACAACGCCTACCTGGACATCCAGGCCGGCTCCGGCGGTACCGAGGCTCAGGACTGGGCCAATATCCTGCTGCGCATGTACCTGCGCTGGGCGGATAAACGCGGTTTCGACGCGACCATCATGGAGCTGTCGGCCGGTGAAGTCGCCGGTATCAAAGGCGCTACCGTGCACATCAAGGGCGAATACGCCTTTGGCTGGCTGCGTACCGAAATCGGCGTGCACCGTCTGGTGCGCAAGAGCCCGTTCGACTCCGGCAACCGTCGTCACACCTCGTTCTCGGCCGTGTTCGTGTCGCCGGAAATCGATGACAACATCGAAATCGACATCAACCCGTCGGACCTGCGCATCGACACCTACCGCTCCTCCGGTGCCGGTGGTCAGCACGTTAACACCACCGACTCGGCCGTACGGATTACACACGTACCGACCAACACCGTGGTCAGCTGCCAGAACGAACGTTCCCAGCATGCGAACAAAGACACCGCGATGAAAATGTTGCGGGCGCGCTTGTACGAGCAGGAAGTGCAGAAGCGCAACGCCGCTTCCCAGGCTCTGGAAGACACCAAGTCGGATATCGGCTGGGGTCACCAGATCCGTTCGTATGTGCTCGATGCCTCGCGGATCAAGGATCTGCGTACCAACATCGAACGCAGCGACTGCGACAAGGTGCTCGACGGCGACATCGACGAATACCTGGTGGCCAGCCTGAAACAAGGCTTGTAAGACATGCATGCAGTGATCAGCTGATTCACCGCGATCCTGTGGGAGCGGGCTTGCCCGCGATCCCCAGCCGAAGGCTGGGGGCAACGAACCTGTGATGGAATATTTAAAGACATGAGCGACCTACAACTCGACCCGCAAGCCCTGCAACAGGAAGAAAACTCCCTGATCGCCCTGCGCAAGGAAAAGCTTGCTGCCGAGCGCGCCAAGGGCAATGCCTTCCCCAACGACTTCCGCCGCGACAATTACTGCGAAGACTTGCAGAAACAGTACGCGGACAAGACCAAGGAAGAGCTGGCAGAGGCTGCAATCCCGGTCAAGGTGGCGGGTCGCATCATGCTCAACCGTGGCTCGTTCATGGTGATTCAGGACATGACCGGTCGCATTCAGGTTTACGTCAACCGTAAAACCCTGTCCGAAGACACCCTGGCCGCGGTGAAAACCTGGGACATGGGCGACATCATTGCAGCCGTTGGCACCCTGGCGCGTTCCGGCAAGGGCGACCTGTACGTTGAAATGACCAGCGTGCGCCTGCTGACCAAATCCCTGCGCCCGCTGCCGGACAAGCACCACGGCCTGACCGACACCGAGCAGCGCTACCGTCAGCGTTACGTCGACCTGATCGTCAACGAAGAGGTGCGCCAGACCTTCCGCGTTCGCTCGCAAGTGATTGCGCACATTCGCAGCTTCCTGATGAAGCGTGACTTCCTGGAAGTGGAAACACCGATGCTGCAAACCATTCCAGGCGGCGCGGCGGCCAAGCCGTTCGAGACGCATCACAACGCGCTGGACATGGAAATGTTCCTGCGTATCGCGCCTGAGCTGTACCTCAAGCGTTTGGTCGTCGGCGGTTTCGAGAAAGTCTTCGAGATCAACCGCAACTTCCGTAACGAAGGCGTTTCGACGCGTCACAACCCTGAATTCACCATGTTGGAGTTCTACCAGGCTTACGCCGACTACGAAGACAACATGGACCTGACCGAAGAGCTGTTCCGCGAGCTGGCTCAGTTGGTTCTGGGCAGCACCGACGTGCCTTACGGCGACAAGGTGTTCCACTTCGGCGAGCCATTCGTGCGTCTGTCGGTGTTCGATTCGATCCTCAAGTACAACCCTGAGCTGACCGCTGACGACCTGACCGACATCGACAAGGCCCGCGCCATCGCCAAGAAGGCCGGCGCCAAGGTGCTGGGCTTCGAAGGTCTGGGCAAGCTGCAGGTAATGATTTTCGAAGAGCTGGTCGAGCACAAGCTGGAGCAGCCGCACTTCATCACCCAGTACCCGTTCGAAGTGTCGCCGCTGGCCCGTCGTAACGACGAGAACCCGAACGTCACCGACCGTTTCGAACTGTTCATCGGTGGCCGTGAAATCGCCAACGCCTACTCTGAGTTGAACGACGCCGAAGACCAGGCCGAGCGTTTCATGGCGCAGGTGGCCGACAAGGACGCCGGCGACGACGAAGCCATGCACTACGACGCCGACTTCGTTCGCGCGCTGGAGTACGGCATGCCGCCAACGGCCGGTGAAGGGATCGGCATCGACCGTCTGGTGATGTTGCTGACCAACTCACCGTCCATCCGCGACGTGATTCTGTTCCCGCACATGCGGCCACAAGCGTAAGTGTTTCAATTAAAAAGCCGCCTATAACAGGCGGCTTTTTATTGCCTGTCTGGTACAAACGTATCAATTGGTTACTTTTGACGTTTAGAGAGGAATACCTGTCGTGAATCGTGCAATGGCTCAAGAAGGTGCAGCGGGTATCGCCACTGCGGTCGCTGAAAGTGTTCAGTACCAGGGCCGCAAGGCCAGCCGACAGGGCAGCGAACAGCGTCGACAGGACATTCTCGACGCAGCGATGCGCATTGTTGTGCGCGATGGCGTGCGGGCCGTGCGGCACCGTGCTGTGGCCGCTGAAGCGGGTGTGCCGCTGTCGGCCACGACCTACTATTTCAAAGACATCGATGACCTGCTCACCGATACCTTCGCCCAATACGTGGAACGCAGCGCGGCGTTCATGGCCCGGTTATGGGCCAGCAACGAAGGCCTGTTGCGCGAGATGGTTGTCAGCGGCGATGGCACCGTCGAGTCCCGCTCACAGTTGGCGGACGATATCGCCCGGCTGATGGCTGACTATGTTCATCGGCAATTGATCAATCGCCGCGAGCACTTGATGGCCGAGCAAGCCTTCCGCCAGGAAGCCTTGCTCAACCCGCGCCTGGCCTTGTTGGTGCGCTCCCATCAGCAAATTCTCCTGCAGGGCACCTGCCAGCTTTTCGAAGTATTGGGTTCCCGTGAGCCACAACAGGATGCCAAAGTGTTGACTGCTATTATCGGACGGATGGAATATCAGGGCCTGCTCAACGACGCCGAGCCTGTAGCCGAAGAGGAAATGCTCGGCATCCTCAACCGCTACATGCATTTGGTGCTGGCGTCGGTGTAACCCGGTACTCCGATCGTTCCCACGCTCTGCGTGGGAATGCCGCCCGGGACGCTCCGCGTGTCCCCTTACTGACGTGACGCAGAGCGTCACCGGATGCATTCCCACGCAGAGCGTGGGAACGATCAATGCGCAAAAGTCGTCGTGTATCGATAGGGAGTGTTGAATGAAAGCCTGGCGCGTCATTGTGATCGCCTTGTCGATCCTGCTGCTCAGTGGCTGTCTGGTGACCTTCAAGGAGCCGCTGCCCGCCAGCGAGCCCGCGCCCAAAGGATTGCTTGGCAAGTGGACCAGCACCAATGCCTGGGGTGAGCCGATGAACCTGGAACTGACGCGCATCGGCGACAATCGCTATCAGGCGGTCAGCTACTTCAAGGCCAAGCCCCATGAGCGTGAAGCCTATCCCTTCACCGTGTCGCGCCATGGCAATCGCTGGTACCTGTCGGCGAAGGTGCCGGCGCAGTTCGGCGGAAACTTCACCATCACCGGTTTCGAGCTCAACGATAAGCACGAACTGGTGGTCTACAACCTCGACCTTGAGCAGATCAAACAGGCCATGGGCCAAGAAGCCCTCAGTGGCCAAGGCTTCCGGACCGACGACGGCGACGGGGTGTTGATCAACAACAGCCTGGATCAGGTGTTTGCCTACCTCGATGACCCGGCCAATTCCGATGTTTTCGTCGAAGCGGTGCGTTATCAGCGCCTGGCCAAAACCAAATAAACCCAGCACGTAACGGTTTTACTACAGGAGTTTCGGGTGGACGAATACCAGCAGACGATACGCATTTTGTCCGATCGCATAGTGCTGGCGCAGACGCCGATTCGCGTTCTGGATGCGGTCAAGTGGGACGACAGCATTCGCAAGGGGTTCTTCAAAGGCAAGGGCAAGGAAATGCCGGCCGTGGACCGCGACTATTACCTCAATCGACCGCTGGCATTTGATTCCAGCAAAGTGAAGCTGGAATTCCAGAACATCGAGCGCGACATCACTCGCCAGCTCGGCCAGTTCAATCCGGTCGGCCAGATCATGCGCCGCATGTGCAAGGAATACCGGATGGTGGTGCGCATGCTTGAAGCGCGCGGCACCGAGGATTTCGGGCTGATTTCCCAGGAATTGTATGGCGCGGCGTCCGATGCGTTCCACGCGGGCGACCCGACCCTGGCCGACCTGGGGCTGATGCTCTCCGATTACCTGAACAACATCGACGGCCGTGGCGACCTCAAGGACGAACCGAAAATCCTTACCGCCAAGGAAGCCGTCGACCTGCTGCAACATCGGTTGAACAAGGTGTTTGGCGAGAACGAAGAAACCATTCGGGTGTTCGAGTCCGACGGGATCGTCGCCGATGCGGCGGCCGGCGCCGACTACATCAAGATCCGCGCCGACGCGATGTTCAACGACCGTGACGTGCGTGCGCTGGAAGTCCACGAAGGGCTGGTGCATGTGGGCACCACGCTCAACGGCCTGAATCAGCCGATCTGCACCTTCCTGTCCAAAGGCCCGCCGTCGTCTACCGTGACCCAGGAAGGCTTGGCGATCCTGATGGAAATCATCACCTTCGCCTCCTACCCGAGCCGCCTGCGCAAACTGACTAACCGTACCCGCGCCATTCATATGGTGGAGGAGGGCGCGGACTTCTTGCAGATTTACGAATTTTTCTGTGAGCAAGGCTTCGAAATGGCCGAAAGCTACGGCAACGCCAGTCGGGTTTTCCGTGGCTCGGTGCCGACCGGTCTACCGTTTACCAAAGACTTGTCCTACCTCAAGGGCTTTATCATGGTTTACAACTACATTCAGTTGGCCGTGCGTAAAGGCAAGCTGGAGCAGATACCGCTATTGTTTTGCGGCAAGACCACGCTGGAAGACATGCGGACCTTGCGCCAGTTGGTGGACGAAGGCCTGGTGGTGCCGCCCAAGTACCTGCCTGACCAATTCCGCGACATGAACGCGCTATCGGCCTGGATGTGCTTCTCCAACTTCCTCAACCACCTGAGCCTGGACCGGATCGAAGCGGATTATTCCAATATCCTCTAACCATGATGAGATCCCCTGTGGGAGCGAGCCTGCTCGCGATAGCGGCTTAACATTCAACATCGATGTTGTCTGACACACCGCCATCGCGAGCAGGCTCGCTCCCACAGGGGGGTGTATTCCAATCCCCCATTTTTCGCGAGGCTTCACCGGATGAGAATCCTCGGCATCTTTTGCCTGCTCCTGGCCCTTGGCGGTTGCGACTCTCTGCTGTTCTATCCCGAGCCCGGCCAGCCGTTCACCCCGGCAAAAGCCAAACTCGAATTCCGCGACGTCACCCTGGTCACCGCTGACGGCCTCAAGCTGCATGGCTGGTGGCTGCCGGCGAAAAAAGGAGTCGAGGTCAAAGGCACGGTGCTGCATTTGCACGGCAACGGCGGCAACCTGGCGTGGCATTTGGGGGGGAGCTGGTGGTTGCCGGAGCAGGGCTATCAAGTGTTGCTGGTGGACTATCGCGGGTACGGTTGGTCCGAAGGTAAACCGGCGTTGCCGGCGATCTATCAGGACATCGATGCCGCGTTCAAATGGCTCGACCAGGCCCCGGAGGTCAAGGGCAAGCCGCTGATCCTTCTCGGTCAGAGCCTTGGCGGTTCGATGGCCGTGCATTTCCTGGCCCAACATCCCGAGCGCCAGCGGCAACTCAAGGCTTTCGTGCTCGATGGCGTGCCTGCCAGTTACCGTGATGTCGGGCGTTTCGCCTTGAGTACGTCGTGGATGACCTGGCCGTTCCAGGTGCCGTTGTCCTGGTTGGTGCCGGACGGCGACAGCGCGATCCATTCCATGAAACAGCTCAACGGCGTACCGAAACTGATCTATCACAGTATTGATGATCAACTGGTGCCCCTTTCCAACGGCATCCGACTGTATCAAGCTGCGCCGCCGCCGCGAGTGCTGCAACTGACCCGGGGCGGTCATGTGCAAACCTTCGCCGACCCGGTCTGGCAAAAGGTCATGCTGCGCTACCTCGAAGACCCGCAGCATTTCAACGGCTTGCGCCGCCTGGGTGAAATCCCGAATTACCCGGCGCCCCCGAATTCTGAAGATGAACCACCAGAGAGTCCGCAATGAGTGAAGAACGTAACGCCATCCCGCTGATCATCACCGGTATTTGCAGCATCCTCGGCACCGTTGGCGCCCTGTGGTGGTACGGCTACCTGCACTTCGCCAAACCCGAAGATGCGCTACTGCTCAGCGACTTCACCATGCTCAAGACCGTGCCGGGCGAAGACTACAAGGTCTCCCTGGAACCGGCCCCGCAAGTGGCCCAGTGCATCGATGGCGTGCTGGTGCTGTTCGACACCGACCAGAAAGGCCTGACCGGCGTGCTGATCAACAGCAAGAAAAAAGCCGTGCGCTGCATGGGCCAGGAAACCCCGCAAAAACTTGAACAATAAGTCTCGCATCCATCGGCAACGATGAACCCTTGTGGTGAGGGGGCTTGCCCCCGTTGGGTCGCGAAGCGGCCCTGAAACCTGCATTCGCGTTTTGTCGGTAATACCTTGGGGGATGGTCTCACGACTGCTTCGCAGCCGAACGGGGGCAAGCCCCCTCGCCACAGGGTGTTTACCCGCAGATCGAGTGTTCAGCCAATAAAAAGCCCCGCCTGATCAACTCAGGCGGGGCTTTTGCGTTACCGCAGGTTCAATTTAGTTCGAGCTGATCGCCGAACGCGGTACGACAGGCTGGTTGTCGTTGGAAATGGTCACTTCCACCCGACGGTTCATCGCACGGCCCGAGACGCTGGCGTTCTCCGCAACCGGGTATTCCTTGCCATAACCCTGGGCCACGATGCGCACAGGATCTACACCCATCTTGATCAGGGCCACTTGCACCGAGGTCGCGCGACGCTCGGACAGCGACTGGTTGTACGACGCCGAGCCAGTGCTGTCGGTGTAACCCTCGACAATCACTTTGCGGTCCGGGTTTTCCTGAAGGAACTGCGCCAGTTTATTAATATTCACCAAACCGTTGGACTTCAGGTCCGCCTTGTTGGTGGCGAACAGCACATCACCAAACGTCACCAGCGTGCCGCGATCGGTCTGTTTGGCGTTCAGACTGTCCTGCAGCTGTTTGATCTGCTGGTCGCGGGCATCCAGACGAGCCTGGGCCCGTTGTGCCGCGGCATTTTTCAGGTTGTTTTCAGCGGTGCGCAGGGCGATGGTCTGCTTGGCCACTTCAACACGCTGATTGGTCAGGTAAGCCAGTTGGTCGACCTTGGCCTGGTCTTCCCTATCCAGGTAAGCCTTGTCGGCCTTGTCCAGGTATTCGCTGGCGTCTTTGGTTTCCAGCGCTGCGACTTTGCTGGCTTGCGGGTTGGCTTGCAGGCCGGTGTAGTTGGTGCGAGCTTGCTCCAGGTTCGCGTTGGGCGGTGTGGAGCAGGCAGCCAGTGCAACACTTGCGGCCAGGAGGGCGGGGATCATCAATTGTTTGCGCATAATAGTTCGTCCTTTCTATCGATAAGTGTTTCAGGTCTGAAAAACGGGATGGGCGCTTACTGCACGGTGCGCTGACTTTCCTGACGCAGTTCCTGAACACCTTTCTGAGAGTCCTTCACAGCTTGTTCGGCTTTCATCGCCTGGGCCTTGCGCTCGGCGACGCGGGCGTCCCACTCGGCTTGCTCGGCCAGCATTCTGGCTTCGTCATACTTTTTGTCGTGCATGGCGATTTCGGCTTGTTTGAGCTTGTCCTGAGCGGCCTTCATTTCCACAGCGGCGAATTCGGTACCGCCGGCGCTGACAGCGCTGTTCACGGCGGATTGGGTCACGGCGTATTGCTCGCTCGGCGGGTTACCGGCGCAACCGGCCAGAACGAAGCTGCCGCCGATGGCCAGGGCCGCCAGTTTGAGACCGCGCAGATGGGGGAACGAGGATGATGCGATGCTGGTCTTCATGGTCTTCAACTCCATTGGATAACTCCTGAAAAACATCTGAATCCATCCTGGGCAAGGAGCCGCAACCTACAATTTCCAGAGCATTTTGAATCGGCCGTCCCAGGCGTGGTTATTGGGTTGACCCAAAGTGTTTTTCAAAAGTTCAGAGAAGATGGCCTATCGCCCGAAAAAACTTGATCGAGCGGACAAGGCTCTACATCGGGAACTTTCGGGCGGCACAGGCGTATTCACAGGGCTTTAAGTGACCCGCAAGTTCACCGTTCAGCAGGAAGAATGCGATCAAATTGTGGGAGCGAGCCTGCTCGCGATGGGGCCATATCATTCAACATCAACGTTGACTGTTAAACCGCTATCGCGAGCAGGCTCGCTCCCACAGGAATCAGTGTTTCTGCTTGTCGTTATCGCCCGACAAATCATGCAAATGACGCCGGGACAAGGCGAGAAAGCGCGGGGTCGGGCCGACGTCTTCGTACAGCGGATCACCTTCTTCATCGGTGGCCACCACCGTTGACCCTTTCACATACGGAAAACTCGCTTCGAGTTCTTCCAGGGCGGCGCCGATCAGCTCGCCGAGCAGTTCTTCGGGGTGCCGTTTAGGGTACATGTCGATAATCGCCGCCAGCCGTGCGGCGGCTTCCACGTCCAGATGAATCGCGTAGCCAGAGTCGGTCAGACGACCCTTGGCGTTTTCTTCCCAATGCTTGGCGAGCTCGCGGATTTTCATGATGACCTCGTTGCGCACCTGCTCGTGGCAGGCCGGGTGAGTGTCCGGCGGTGGCCGGTGATACGCCGTTGTACGGCTTATGGTTGAGATTAGCTGTAATGCCCGGTGTTTGAAGTCGCTTTGTCGTCTGCTTGTAAGAAGCGCTTTACGACGGCACTCTCTATATCAGAGCCTTTGTAACCAAGCATAGCCGCCCGGATTTTCGCTGGAGAACTGCTGATGACCGATATTGATGCACGCTTGCGCGAGGACGTTCACCTGTTGGGTGAGCTGTTGGGCAACACCATTCGTGAACAGTACGGGGACGACTTTCTCGACAAAATCGAGCAGATCCGCAAAGGCGCCAAGGCCGACCGTCGCGGTTCGATGGACGCCGAACTCAGCGCCAGCCTCAACCAGTTGAGCGAAGGCGAGTTGCTGCCGGTGGCGCGGGCGTTCAACCAGTTCCTCAATCTGGCCAATATCGCCGAGCAATATCAGCTGATTCATCGCCGTGAAGAATCGCAGCCTGCGCCGTTCGAGGCACGGGTGTTGCCGGAATTGCTCGCTCGCCTGCTGACTGCGGGCCATGACGCCGAGTCCCTGGCCCGGCAATTGGGCCGGCTGGAAATCGAACTGGTATTGACCGCGCACCCCACCGAAGTGGCGCGTCGCACGCTGATCCAGAAGTACGACGCGATCGCCGCGCAACTGGCCGCCCAGGACCATCGCGACCTGACCAGCGCCGAACGCGAGCAGATCAAGACGAAGTTGCAGCGCCTGATCGCCGAAGCCTGGCACACCGAAGAAATCCGCCGTACCCGTCCGACACCGGTGGACGAAGCCAAGTGGGGCTTCGCGGTGATCGAGCATTCGCTGTGGCAGGCGATTCCCAACTATTTGCGCAAGGCCGATCAGGCCCTGCATGCCGCCACCGGCCTGCACCTGCCACTGGAAGCCGCACCGATTCGCTTTGCCTCATGGATGGGCGGCGACCGCGACGGCAACCCCAACGTCACCGCCGCCGTAACCCGCGAAGTGTTGCTGCTGGCGCGCTGGATGGCCGCCGATTTGTACCTGCGCGATGTCGATCACCTCGCCGCCGAGTTGTCGATGCAGCAGGCCAGTGACGAGTTGAAAGCCAAGGCCGGCGACAGCGCCGAGCCTTACCGTGCAGTGCTCAAACAATTGCGTGAACGCCTGCGCGCGACCCGTAATTGGGCCCACGCATCCCTGACGGCAAACACGCCAGCGTCGGCCGATGTGCTGCAAAACAACCGCGACCTGCTGGACCCGCTGGAGCTGTGCTACCACTCGCTGCATGAATGCGGCATGGGCGTCATTGCCGACGGCCCGTTGCTCGATTGCCTGCGCCGCGCGGTGACGTTCGGGTTGTTTCTGGTGCGCCTTGATGTGCGGCAGGACTCGTCGCGCCACACGGCGGCCATGACCGAAATCACCGATTACCTCGGCCTGGGCCGTTATGAGGACTGGAGCGAAGAGGAGCGCATCGCCTTCCTGATGCGCGAACTGAACAATCGCCGTCCGTTGCTGCCCGCGTACTTCAAGCCGTCTGCCGACACAGCCGAAGTGCTGGCGACGTGCCGGGAAATCGCCGCGGCACCGGGGGCCTCCCTCGGCTCTTATGTGATTTCCATGGCCGGTGCCGCTTCCGACGTGCTGGCCGTGCAATTGCTGCTCAAAGAATCCGGTGTATTGCGGCCGATGCGCGTGGTGCCGCTGTTCGAAACCCTCGCCGACCTCGATAACGCCGGCCCGGTGATCGAAAAACTCTTGTTGTTGCCGGGCTATCGCTCGCGCCTGCAAGGGCCGCAGGAAGTGATGATCGGTTATTCCGACTCGGCCAAGGACGCCGGCACTACAGCGGCAGCCTGGGCGCAGTATCGGGCGCAGGAGCGTTTGGTCGACATCTGTCGCGAACAGCAAGTGGAACTGCTGTTGTTCCACGGTCGCGGTGGCACCGTGGGCCGTGGGGGTGGTCCGGCGCATGCGGCGATTCTGTCGCAGCCGCCGGGGTCGGTGGCGGGGCGTTTCCGCACCACTGAGCAAGGGGAAATGATTCGTTTCAAATTCGGCCTACCGGACATCGCCGAGCAAAACCTCAATCTGTACCTGGCGGCGGTGTTGGAGGCGACCTTGCTACCACCGCCACCCCCTGAGCCTGCCTGGCGCCATTTGATGGACGAATTGGCCGCCGACGGCGTCAAGGCTTACCGCGCTGTGGTGCGGGAGAATCCGCAGTTCGTCGAATATTTCCGCCAGTCCACCCCGGAACAGGAATTGGGGCGTTTGCCGTTGGGCAGCCGCCCGGCCAAGCGCCGTGCGGGTGGAATTGAAAGCTTGCGCGCCATTCCCTGGATCTTCGGCTGGACCCAGACGCGCCTGATGCTGCCGGCCTGGCTTGGCTGGGAAGCGGCATTGAGCAAGGCACTGGAGCGCGGCGAGGGTGAGTTGCTGGGGCAGATGCGCGAGCAGTGGCCGTTCTTCCGTACCCGCATCGATATGCTGGAAATGGTGCTGGCCAAGGCCGACGCCGACATCGCCCAGTCTTACGATGAGCGCTTGGTCGAGCCGGATCTGCTCCCTTTGGGGGCGCATTTACGCGACCTATTGTCGCAGGCGTGTGCGGTGGTCCTGGGGTTGACCGGTCAGTCGCAGCTACTGGCACATAGCCCAGCCACCCTTGAATTCATCCGCCTGCGCAACACTTACCTCGACCCGCTGCATCTATTGCAGGCCGAACTGTTGGCACGTTCGCGGCAACAGGATGTGGCCCAGGGCAGCCCGGTAGAACAGGCGTTACTGGTGTCTGTGGCGGGGATTGCCGCCGGTTTGCGAAATACCGGCTAAGGTTTTCATCGTGGGGGACAGGCACCCGGCGCGAGCGTCGAGTGCCTGCTGGCGAGCGGTCGAAAAGGTCTGTCACGCGACAGTTAATGATGGGGTTGCGACTTGGGTTACCCCTTCGCAGGGTCTCGTAAGGGGCGGGTTTCTCCGACTTTCGGCGGCTTGTGTGGGCAGGGCCTGCTGTGTATCTTGATCAGCCTTTGGCCGTTTGGGCGGTCGCGATCCTATTTTTGAGATTGGCCCCAAGAGGCGAATCTGACGTTATCTATATAAAAAATTGAGGAGCACATCGATGCGCGTCATTCTGCTGGGAGCTCCCGGGGCCGGTAAAGGTACTCAGGCTAAGTTCATCACCGAGAAATTCGGCATTCCGCAAATCTCCACCGGCGACATGCTGCGTGCTGCTGTAAAAGCCGGTACCGAGCTGGGTGTTAAAGCCAAAGGCATCATGGATGCCGGTGGTCTGGTCTCCGACGATCTGATCATCGCCCTGGTCAAGGACCGTATCGCGCAGCCTGACTGTGCCAATGGTTTCCTGTTCGACGGTTTCCCGCGCACCATTCCGCAAGCTGAAGCGCTGGTAGAAGCGGGTGTGGAACTGGACAACGTGGTCGAAATCGCCGTCGATGACGAAGAAATCGTTCAGCGTATCGCCGGTCGTCGCGTTCACGAGGCCAGCGGCCGCGTGTACCACACCGTCTACAACCCGCCGAAAATCGCCGGCAAAGACGACATCACCGGTGAAGAGCTGGTGCAGCGCAAGGACGACACCGAAGAAACCGTGCGTCATCGCCTGTCGGTCTACCACTCCCAGACCAAACCACTGGTGGAGTTCTACCAGGGGCTGGCCTCTGCTCAGGGCAAGCCGAAATACAGCCATATTCCGGGTGTTGGCTCGGTTGAAGTGATCACCGGCAAGGTGCTTGAAGCACTGAGCTGAAAAGTCTGATCGGCTTCATCTTCTACGGCCCGCTTGCGGGCCGTAGTTGTTTATACTGACGCACTTTTTTCTGACCTCTCTTACGGAAACATCGATGAGCACCTTGCTGGCCCTGGACACCGCGACTGAAGCTTGCTCCGTTGCTTTGCTGCATGACGGTAAAGTCACGAGTCATTACGAGGTGATCCCGCGCCTGCATGCGCAGAAGCTGCTGCCGATGATCCAGCAACTGCTGGCCGATGCCGGGACCACGCTGCAAGCGGTCGATGCCATTGCGTTCGGCCGTGGTCCGGGCGCGTTCACCGGTGTGCGGATCGCCATCGGCGTGGTGCAGGGGCTGGCGTTTGCGCTGGATCGCCCGGTGTTGTCGGTCTCCAATCTCGCCGTACTCGCCCAGCGGGCTTATCGCGAACATGGCGTTAGCCAGGTCGCGGCGGCAATCGATGCGCGCATGGATGAGGTGTATTGGGGGTGCTACCGCGAAACGGCGGGGGAGATGCGGTTGGTGGGCAACGAAGCAGTACTGCCACCGCAAGCCGCTACGTTGCCGGCCGATGCCAGCGGCGAGTGGTTCGGCGCAGGCACCGGTTGGGGGTATTCCGAGCGCATTGCCGTCAACCTGAGCGGGCAGGACGCGGGCATGCTGCCCCACGCCGAAGACCTGCTGACCCTGGCGCGCTTTGCCTGGGAACGCGGTGAAGCGATCGTGGCCGATCAGGCGCAGCCGGTGTATTTGCGCGATAAAGTCGCGACGCCGAAAGCGCGTTAATCCCGGTTGATGGGGCCTTCTGTGGCGAGGGGGCTTGCCCCCGTTGGGTCGCGAAGCGACCCCAAAAACCACCACCACATTCCCCTGACACACCGCATTGGCTGGTTTTGCAACTGCTTCGCAGCCGAACGGGGGCAAGCCCCCTCGCCACAATCAGCATTTCATCTCTAGCCAATCGTCACTTTCTAACCCGCGCTTTTAAACCTTTTCACTTTTCTGTGTTCTAGTTATCACTCGGCAGTTTGCGAAGTGGGCCATGTGCCACTAAGCTGCCATCATTGATACCGGACATGTACTCATGCGTATAGACGGCCTTTCCTCTCAGTCCTACCCCATCAAGCGCAAGCCTCGCAAAGGCCATGTGTCCGAGGATGACTCCGTCGATATCGACGGCGAGCTGGAATTCCCTACCGAAGAGCAATTGGCCGCCCGTGCCGCCAAAGCTTCCGCACAACGCCTGAGCAATCTGCCCGCCCGCCAACAAGACATGATTTATCACCGCGCCATGAGCAAAAGTGTGGCGATGGCACTGGCCAGTTACCTGAGCACCGCCACTTTTGTCGATTGGGATGCGGATGTACTGGGTCTCGACCTGTACATCTGATGCTGCCTTACTACCTCGGCTGCCCGTCCTGGAGTGAAAACGCCTGGCGCGATTACTTGTATCCGCAAGACGCCAGGCCTGCCGAGTTTCTCAATCTTTATGCTCAAGTGTTCAACGCCGTGGAAGGCAATACGACTTTCTACGCGAGCCCCTCCGCCGCCACTGTGCAGCGCTGGGCCGAAATCATGCCCGAACACTTTCGCTTCACCGCCAAATTCCCCGGCGACATCAGCCATGGCGGTGACCTGCGCGAACAATTGACCGCCGCCGAGACATTTCTGCAATTGCTCAGCCCTCTGGGTGAACGGGTTTCGCTGCTATGGCTGCAATTATCGAAAAGCTTCACCCCGCAACGTTTGTCCGAGCTGGCCGGTTTTATTGACGCGGTGGATCGGCCCTTGGCGGTCGAAGTGCGACACGATGAGTTCTTCGCCAAGGGCGATGCCGAGCGGATGCTCAATCGCCTGTTGCTGGACCGTGGTGTCGAGCGTATCTGCCTTGATCCGCGAGCGCTGTTCAGCTGCACCTCGACCGATCCTTCGGTGCTCCACGCCCAATCGAAAAAGCCCAGGGTACCGCCTCGCCCTGCTGCGTTTACTCAGTTCCCACAGGTGCGTTTCATCGGCCATCCTGTGCTTGAAGCCAACGATCCATTCCTGGTGCCGTGGGTCGAGAAAATCGCTGCCTGGATCGAAGAGGGCCGCACGCCCTATATCTTCCTGCACACCGCCGATAACCTGCTGGCGGCAAAACTCGCCCAACGTTTTCACGCACAACTGATGCTGCGTTTGCCTGGCTTGCCGCCGCTGCCTGAGCTATACAGAGAGCCCGCCGCCGAGCAACTTGGCTTGCTCTGAAGCGGCCTCGTTCCCTGATGCCAGTCAGCTGAGATGCGAAACCTGTGGGAGCGGGCTTGCTCGCGAAGACGGCGGCACAATCAACATTGTTGTCGTCTGACACTCCGCTTTCGCGAGCAAGCCCGCTCCCACACGGATTGCGCTTAACTGACTGGTATTAGCTTCGTTTCCTCTTTCCAGGAGCCTGCCAATGGATGCGCAAACCCTTCGAGCCCAGGCGTTCAAAGCACTGCACGAACGCGAGGGCGCTTTTGTCATTCCCAACCCTTGGGACGCCGGCTCGGCGAAAATGCTCGCCAGCCTTGGCTTCGAGGCGCTGGCAACCACCAGTGCCGGTTACGCCTTTTCCCGGGGACGTCCCGACGGTGGGCTGACGCTCGACGAGACCTTGGCGAACGTTGAAGCGATTGTTTCAGCCACTGATCTGCCGGTGGCGGTGGATCTCGAAAACGGTTTTGCCGACGCCCCCAACGACTGCGCCCAAAGTATTGTGCGTGCGGCAAAGGCTGGTGCCGTTGGTGGTTCGATCGAAGATGCCACCGGGCGTGAGGACGGTCCGATCTACTGCTTCGAGCATGCCGTGGCGCGTATCGAAGCGGCTGTCGCGGTGGCTCGCAGTTTGCCTTTTCCCTTCGTGCTGACGGCGCGTGCCGAGAACTTTCTGCACGGCAATCCTGACCTCGACGACACCATTCGCCGCTTGCAGGCATTCGCCGAGGCGGGGGCCGACGTGCTTTACGCACCGGGCCTGCGCAGTGCTGAAGAGGTCTTGGCAGTGGTCCGTGCCGTGGAGCCGAAGCCGGTCAATGTGTTGATGTCCGGCGGGCTCAAGCTGACGGTCGAGCAGTTGAGTGAAATGGGCGTCAAACGCATCAGCGTTGGTTCGGCCCTGGCCTTGGCGGCGTATGGCGAGTTCTTCCGCGCAGCCGAGGAAATCCAGCAACACGGGACCTTCGGTTTTACCTCCCGGTCGATGCCGTTCCAGAAGGCCAATCAATTGTTCAAAGGCTGACGATGCGGTTTCGGTGGGGGCTGTTGCTGGTGCTGTTGATCGTCGGCGCTGCCGGGTTGAGCGTCTGGTGCGGCTGGGTTTCCATTCCTGCGCAATGGAACCCGTGGGCGCCGCTGGACGTGAAGGCCGAACCGAACCTGCTGACTCGCTACAAACTGATGCGCCTGCGCGATGATCCGCAGTTATGCGACCAGGTCCTGAGCAGCTCAGGTTTGCGGGTGGCTCGTCAGGCCGACAGCCCGGACGCGACTTGCCCGTTGACCAACACCTTGCGTGTGCAAGGTGGCGAGGCGGCGCTGAGCAGCAGTTTCCTCGCCAGTTGCAGCCTGGCGGTAGCGTTCGCCTTGTTCGAGCGCCACGCCCTGCAACCGGCGGCTCAGGCGGTCTACGGCCAGGCGGTGAAACGGGTCGACCATCTCGGCAGCTTCGCCTGTCGCAACGTCTACAACCGCGAAAACGGCAGGCGCAGCCAGCATGCCACGGCCGATGCGCTGGATATCAGCGGATTCCGGCTGGCGGACGGCAGATCGATCAGCGTGCTCAGGGATTGGCCGAAAGATAACCAGGACGCGCGATTTCTGCGTCAGGTCCGCGACGGCGCCTGCGATATGTTCAGTGTGGTGTTGAGCCCGGACTACAACGCCGCCCATCGCAACCACTTTCATGTGGATGTCGGGCCGTGGTGGCGGTGCCGCTGAGGGTTATGCGGCGATGCGCAGATTCTGCAAAACGATCGGGCGTGCCCAACCGTTATCGAAATCCAATTGTTTCTGTTGTTCCACCAGCTCTTCGGGCGAGAAAGGCGGGAACGGTTTGTCCAGCAGCTCAAGTTCGAACTCGGCGATCGGCAAGCGTAGCGGACGCGGTTGCGGTGCGATGCCAGGCTCTGGCAGCGGTTGACCGGCGGTGAGCACGATCGGGCGTACCCAGCCGCTGTCGAAGTCCTGTTGTTTCTGTTGCGCGACGATTTCTTCCGGCGGGAACGGCGGGGAAGGTTTGTCGGCCAGGTCCATTTCGAACTCGGCAATCGGCAGGAACAGTGGCTCTGGCGGGCGGACGGGTGTTTCGATCACATCACATTCGCGCTGGGAAACGATGTGCGCCAGCAGCTCACTGCCAACGGTCGGTTCGACCGGGCTGTCGAGATCGACCGGCGGAAAGTTGAGAGACTCCGGCACGACATCGCCCGACTGATCGGCCAGGGCCTGGGCAAAAAAATCCTGCCACAGGTGACTGACGCCGCTCAGTGCTTGGGAATTTCGCAGGCCAAAATCGCCGTGGGGCGAGATGTAACCTATCGATGTGCGTTGAATGTCTGACATTTCTCTCGGTCGACGCTCAGCTCTGGCAAAATGCTCGATAGTTTGGTTATCGGCCGTTTTTGCCGATCATTAATTTTTTGAGCGTGTTTTCCCATGATTGAGCAACCTGCGGCCTGCCGCATCCATGTCGAGGCCTTGGGCACGACCTTTCAGCCACAGGCCGAACAATGGGCCGAGCGCCTGGGGTTGCCGTTGCAGGTGGATGACGGCGAGTTTGCCTTGCAGGTGGGCGAGCAGGGGTTGCAGCTGCAGCAGCTCGGGCCGGACGCTCCGGGACCGGTGAGGGTGGACTTCGTCGAGGGAGGCGCGGCCCATCGTCGGTTGTACGGCGGTGGCAGCGGTCAGATGATCGCCAAAGCGGTCGGTGTCGCCCAAGGCGTGCGTCCGCGCGTGCTGGACGCCACGGCCGGGTTGGGCAAGGATGCGTTCGTGCTGGCTAGCCTGGGCTGTGAGATGAGCCTGATCGAGCGCCAGCCGCTGATCGGCGCCTTGCTTGAAGATGGCCTGGCGCGCGGCGCGGAAGATTTCGACGTGGCACCGATCGTGGCGCGGATGCGTTTGCTCAAGGGCAATTCGATCGAGGTGATGCGCAACTGGGAAGGCGAGCCACCGCAGGTGATTTACCTCGACCCGATGTTTCCCCATCGCGAGAAAACCGCGCTGGTGAAGAAGGAAATGCGCCTGTTCCGGCCGCTGGTCGGCGATGACCCGGATGCGCCGGCATTGCTCGAAGCGGCATTGGCCCTGGCCAGTCACCGGGTGGTAGTCAAACGCCCACGCAAGGCGCCGTGCATCGACGGGCCGAAGCCGAGTCATGCGCTGGATGGCAAGTCCAGCCGGTATGACATTTATCCGAAGAAAGCGCTCAAACCCTGATTCGATACTGATCGTTCCCATGCTCTGCGTGGGAATGCCTCAATGGACGCTCTGCGTCCGCTTCGAAAGGGACGCGGAGCGTCCCGGGCTGCATTCCCACGCAGAGCGTGGGAACGATCATCAGGCCGACTCCGGCCGATAAGCCCGCATAAACAGCCCCACCACTTCCCGCACATGGGCCTCGGCCGCATCCCCGGTCACCGGCTCGCCGCAGCCGTACAGCAAGCGGAAATTCCCCGCGCCCTTGAGCAGGCAAAAGAAATGCTCGGCGGCATTGCGCGGTTTATCGATGCTCAATGCGCCGCTCTGATTGACCTTGTTCAGCAACCCCTCCATGCCGTGAAGTACGCGTTCTGGCCCGGCCTGGAAGAAAATCAGTGAGAGTTTTGGGTCCTGGCTACCCAGCGTCATCATCAGTCGATGCAGGTTCACCGATTCATCGCTGTTGATCAGCTGATGAAAGCCGCGTGCGATGTTCAGCAGCACGGTTTCCACCGCAATGCCGTCCGGCAATTCAAAAAACAGCGGTGGCAATTGCTCCTCGCACTTGGCCACCACGGCGGCGGAGAACAGCGTCTCCTTGTCGTTGAAATGGCTGTAGACCGTCAGCTTCGACACGCCGGCCTCGGTCGCCACGGCATCCATGCTGGTATTGGCGTAACCCTTACTCAGAAACAGAATTTTCGCCGCGTCGAGGATTGCCTGGCGCTTGGCCAGATCCTTGGGGCGACCCGGACCACTGGGTGTTGAAAGATTGTTAGACATTCTTCGCTTTAATACTGGACTGGTGAGTTTGCTATTAATAACATACTGGTCAGTATAATTATTCAAAGCACCATTAGCGAAAGGTCCTTCACCATGTTCCGCTATGCCTTGTCCCTCGCATTGCCGGTCAGTCTGGCTTTTTTATTGTCTGCGTGTGGCCATGAAGAGGCGCCTCAAGTCACCGTCCGCCCGGCCATGGTCGTACAGCCAGAGCCCTCGGCCCAGGCCATGGAAAGTTATCCCGGTGAAGTCCGCGCGCGCTATGAGCCAGATCTGGCCTTTCGCATTGGCGGCAAAGTCAGCCGACGACTGGTCGAGGAAGGCCAGCGGGTCAAGGCTGATCAACCCTTGGCGGAACTGGATCCTCAGGACGTGCGCCTGCAACTGGAAGCCACCCGTGCCCAGGTCGCGGCCGCAGAAGCCAACCTGAGCCTGGTGCGCGCCGAGCGTGATCGCTACAAGACCCTGATGGAGCGGCAGATGGTCAGCCGTTCGCAATACGACAATGCGGAAAACCTCTACCGCTCCGGTGAAGCACGCCTCAAGCAAATCAAAGCCGAATTCAATGTATCGACCAATCAGGCCAGTTACGCGGTGCTGCGCGCGCCGCAGGATGGGGTGGTGGCCAAACGTGCGGTTGAAGTCGGGCAAGTGGTGGCGGCCGGGCAAACCGTGTTTACCCTCGCCACCGATGGCGAGCGCGAAGTGTTGATCAGCCTGCCGGAGCAGAGTTTCGGTCGCTTCAAGGTCGGCCAGCCGGTCTCGGTGGAACTCTGGACCCAACCCGATCAACGTTTCCCCGGACGCATCCGTGAGTTGTCACCTGCGGCCGACCCGAAATCCCGCACTTTCGCCGCCCGTATCGCTTTTACCGCTGGCAAGGTTCCCGCCGAACTTGGCCAGAGCGCCCGGGTGTTCATCCAGACTGCCGATGTGGTGTCGTTGTCGGTGCCGCTGTCGGCGGTCACTGCGGAAAACGGTGCCACTTATGTGTGGGTGGTCGGCGCCAACAACACCCTGAAGAAAGCTCCGGTGCGGGTCGGTGCATTCGGTGAGAAAACCGTGCCGGTGCTTGAAGGCCTGAACGCCAGCGACTGGGTGGTGGCGGCCGGTGTTCATGTGCTTCACGACGGGCAGCAAGTACGCCCGGTGGATCGCTCCAACCGTGTGGTCAATCTGGCGCACAAGGAGTAATCCCCGATGGGTTTCAATCTTTCCGAATGGGCGCTGCGTAACCGCCAGATCGTACTGTTTCTGATGCTCTTGCTGGCCGTCGTCGGCGCGTTGTCCTACACCAAGCTGGGCCAAAGTGAAGACCCGCCGTTTACCTTCAAAGCCATGGTGATTCGCACCAACTGGCCGGGGGCCACGGCCGAGGAAGTATCGCGCCAGGTTACCGAGCGTATTGAAAAGAAACTGATGGAAACCGGCGAGTATGAACGGATCGCTTCGTTCTCCCGCCCGGGCGAATCTCAGGTCACGTTCATGGCGCGGGATTCCATGCATTCGGTGGAAATCCCGGACCTCTGGTATCAGGTCCGCAAGAAGATCAGCGACATTCGCCACACCCTGCCGCCGGGCATCCAGGGACCCTTCTTCAACGATGAGTTCGGCACCACCTTCGGCAACATTTACGCCCTGACCGGCGAAGGTTTTGATTACGCGGTGCTCAAGGACTACGCCGACCGTATCCAGATTCAGCTGCAACGGGTCAAGGATGTGGGCAAGGTCGATCTGCTCGGGCTGCAGGACGAGAAGATCTGGATCGAACTGTCCAACGTCAAACTGGCCACCCTCGGGTTGCCGTTGGCGGCGGTGCAGCAGGCGCTTGAAGAGCAGAACGCGATGTCCAACGCAGGTTTCTTCGAAACCACCAGCGAGCGTTTGCAGCTACGGGTTTCGGGGAATTTTCAGACGGTAGACGAGATCAAGAACTTCCCGATCCGGGTCGGTGATCGCACGTTCCGCATCGGCGATGTAGCGAACGTTCGTCGTGGCTTCAACGATCCACCGGCACCGCGCATGCGCTTCATGGCTGAAGACGCCATCGGCCTGGCCGTGGCCATGAAAAGCGGTGGCGACATTCTGATTCTGGGCAAAGCGCTGGAAGTCGAATTCGCCCGGATCCAGAAAAACCTCCCGGCTGGCATGCAACTGCGCAAGGTGTCCGATCAACCCGCCGCGGTGAAAACCGGTGTCGGCGAGTTTGTTCAGGTACTGGTGGAGGCGCTGGCAATTGTGTTGCTGGTGAGTTTCTTCTCCCTCGGTGTACGCACCGGCATGGTCGTAGCGCTGGCGATTCCGCTGGTGTTGGCGATGACGTTCGCCTGCATGTATTACTTAGGGATAGGCCTGCACAAGATTTCCCTTGGCGCGCTGGTACTGGCGCTGGGGTTGCTGGTGGACGACGCGATCATCGCCGTGGAAATGATGGCGATCAAAATGGAGCAGGGCTTCGACCGGGTCAAAGCCGCCAGCTATGCCTGGACCAGCACCGCGTTCCCGATGCTCACCGGGACGCTGATCACCGCTGCCGGTTTCCTGCCAATAGCCACCGCACAATCGGGCACCGGCGAATACACCCGCTCGATTTTCCAGGTGGTGACCATCGCGCTGTTGGCGTCGTGGGTTGCCGCCGTGGTCTTTGTGCCTTATCTGGGGGAAAAACTCCTGCCGGACCTGGCGAAAATTCACGCCGCCAAACATGGCACCGGCGACGGCCAACCCGACCCCTATGGCACGCCGTTCTATCAGCGCGTCAGACGGCTGGTGGAGTGGTGCGTGCGCCGGCGCAAAACGGTGATCGTCCTGACCATCGTGATGTTCGTCGCGTCAGTGGTGCTGTTCCGTTTCGTGCCACAGCAGTTCTTCCCGGCTTCGGGGCGACTGGAGTTGATGGTCGATCTGAAGCTTGCCGAAGGTGCCTCCCTGAGTAACACCGCCGAGGAGGTCAAACGCCTCGAAGGCCTGCTCAAGGATCACGCCGGGATCGACAACTACGTGGCTTACGTCGGCACCGGTTCGCCGCGTTTCTACCTGCCGCTGGATCAGCAACTTCCGGCAGCGAGCTTCGCCCAGTTTGTCGTCCTGGCCAAAACCATCGAGGACCGCGAAACCCTGCGCACCTGGCTGATTGAAACCCTAAACGAACAATTCCCGGCGCTGCGCTCGCGGGTTACACGGCTGGAGAACGGCCCACCGGTTGGCTATCCGGTGCAGTTTCGGGTCACCGGTGAGCACATCGAGGAAGTCCGCGCATTGGCCCGTAAAGTCGCGGCCAAGGTTCGCGAGAACCCACACGTGGCCAACGTGCATCTGGACTGGGAAGAGCCGAGCAAAGTCGTTTACCTGAACGTCGATCAGGACCGTGCACGAGCGCTGGGTGTGAGCACGACGAACCTCTCGGGTTTTCTGCGAAGCTCGCTGACCGGTGCCAGCGTCAGCCAGTACCGCGAAGACAATGAGTTGATCGAGATCCTGCTGCGCGGCACGGTGCATGAGCGCACCGAGTTGGCGTTGCTGCCAAGTCTGGCCGTGCCGACCGACAACGGTCGCAGCGTGGCCCTGTCGCAGATCGCGACGCTGGAATACGGCTTCGAAGAAGGCATCATCTGGCATCGTAATCGCCTGCCGAACGTGACGGTTCGCGCCGATATCTACGGCAAGGAACAGCCGGCGACGCTGGTGCAGCAAATCATGCCGACCCTCGATCCGATTCGCGCCGAGCTGCCAGACGGCTATCTGCTGGACGTCGGTGGTACGGTGGAAGACTCGGCGCGCGGGCAGAACTCGGTGAAGGCCGGTGTGCCGCTGTTTATCGTGGTGGTGCTGACGTTGCTGATGCTGCAACTGCGCAGTTTCTCGCGCACGGTGATGGTGTTTCTGACGGCGCCACTGGGGCTGATTGGTGTGACGCTGTTTCTGATGGTGTTCCGCCAGCCGTTCGGTTTTGTGGCGATGCTCGGGACCATCGCCTTGTCCGGGATGATCATGCGTAACTCGGTGATTCTGGTGGATCAGATTGAGCAGGATATCGCTGCCGGGCTTAAGCCTTGGCAGGCGATTATCGAGGCGACGGTGCGACGGTTCCGACCGATTGTGCTGACGGCGTTGGCGGCGGTGTTGGCGATGATTCCATTGTCACGCAGTGTGTTTTTCGGGCCGATGGCGGTGGCGATCATGGGCGGGCTGATTGTGGCGACGGCATTGACGTTGCTGTTTTTGCCGGCGTTGTATGCGGCTTGGTTCAGGGTCCGTAAAGAGTCTGTGTGATTATTTGGTCTTGGCGGCCTTCGGGCCGACCATGGTCACTCCATTGTAGGAGCGAGGCTTGCCCGCGAAGGCGGTCCAAGCTCCTACACATATTTCAGATCCGTCTGATATTGAGTCAACGTAGGTGCGCTGTTGTACTCAAGACTCAACTTCGTGAGTTTTTGAGATACCGAAATGAAAAAACCGCCCATGCTCAAGGGCAGATCCGACCCGGTGTTCGATCTGTTGGGGCAGTCGCCCCACAAGGAACGCCTCTCGGACTACCTCGCACTGCTCAAGCCGCTGGACGATCAGGGCCGCTACCTTCCTTTCGATGAGTTGCGCTACCGCTGGGCGCCTGGACTGGATGCGAACCTGTGCTGGGCCTTGGTCAAGAAAGCCCGGACCGCACAGTATTCCAGCATTTTGCCATTGGGCGAGCCCATTCAATGGGGCCAATTTGTGCTGACCCCATTGGCCCAGAAAGCTGTTTCGGCCGTCGATCGACAAGCGACGACGGCAGCGCTGGAATATATGACCGGCCAGATCGGCGAACGAGCGCATTTCAGCTATCTGCTCAACGATCTGATCGAAGACGAAGCCATCAGCAGCAGCCAGCTCGAAGGCGCGGCAACCACCACCCGGGTGGCCAAGGACATGCTCAAGCGCAAGCGCCTGCCGCGTACGCCGGATGAGAGGATGGTCATCGGTAACTACAAGATGATGAACTTCGCCTGGGAAAAGCGTTATGAGCCCTTGAGCGTCGAGCTGATCGCGGCGATGCATCGTGTCGGCGTCGAAGGTATCGATGACCCGCAATATTCACCGGGTGCCTTCAGGGTCAACGATGACGTGGTGGTGCAGGATGGCGAAGGTAATACCGTGCATACGCCGCCTCCCGCAGCGGGGCTCGTGTCGCGATTGCAGGTGCTGTCGAAGTGGATCAACGAGTCTCACGACGATCCCGGTCAAGTGGATTACCTTCATCCATTGATCAAAGGTATCGCGCTGCATTTTGCACTGGGCTATGAGCATCCTTTTCGCGATGGCAACGGCCGGGTCGCACGGGCACTGTTTTACTGGTTCATGTTCAAGAATGACTTCTCGGCCTTTCGCTACATCGCGATCAGCTTGTTGCTGCGCAATGCGCCGGTGAAATACGGGCGCTCGTATCTGAATACCGAGGCCGATGATCTGGACCTGACCTACTTCATCGATTTCCAGTGTTCAGTCATCTCCCGGGCTGTCAGCGCTTTTACCGAGGCTTATCGAAAAAGCCTGGCCTATACCGAAAGCTTTGATCGATGGCTGCTGGAGTCTGGTTTTTTCGACCGATTGACCGAGAAACAGCGAGCCGTATACCAAGTGGCCAAGAGTGGTATGGCCAAGGAGTTCACGGCGGTCAATGTGAAGGAGAATCTGAACTGCTCTTACAACACCGCGTCAGCCACTCTGAATGGTTTGGTCGAGTTGATGGTGTTCGAGAAAAGGAGGATGGGGCGCGAGTGGGTGTTCTTCCTGCGGGCAGCGTCCGCGGTCTGATTCTCAGGGGCGTGAGATTGCTCGCGATGAGTCCGTGTCAGTCGACATAAACTGTGGCTGACACACCGCAATCGCGAGCAAGCTCGCTCCCACAGGATCGGAGTTGAGGCTTAGAGCGTACCAAACACCTTCTTCGCCAAACTGGTTGCCGCCGCCGCAGGGTTCTGGCGAATGGTTTCTTCCTGTTTGCCAATCATCTCGAACAAACCGTTCAACGCTTGCTCGGTTACGTAGCCTTCGATGTTGGCGTTTTTCGCATCCAGCACGCCCAAGGTCGCGGCTTGTCCGGCGAACGAGTTGTACTGCTGGGCCAGGCCGACCTGGTCGGTGGCTTGTTTGACGATTGGCAGGAATTTGGTGCGAATCTGCTCGCGGCTGGTTTTGCTCAGGTACTGAGTCGCCGAGTCCTTGCCGCCGCCGAGAATCCCCTTGGCATCCTCCACGGTCATCTTCTTCACCGCATCCACCAGAATCGGCTGAGCCTGCGTCACGGCCGCCTCAGCCGCTTTGTTCATGCTGGTTTCCAGTTGATCGACCTGATCGCCCATGCCGAACTGTTTCATTTTCTTGGCGACCTTACCCAGCTTGCCCGGCAGTTCGATTTTCACGTCCGGGTTGTTGCTGAAGCCGCCGGGTGTGCCGAGTTGTTTAACGGCCAGTTGCGCACCTTGGGTCAGAGCGTCCTTGAGACCGCCGGTGGCGTCTTGTTGCGACAGGTCATTGAGCGACAAGGCCAAGGCGTTGGCGCAGATCATCAAGCCTGCGCACAGGCCGGCGAAGCGAAGGGTAGGGCGGAGCATGGCGGCTTCCTTATTTAGAGAAAAAAGGCTCAGAAAAAAAGGTTCAGAAAATAGAATTAACGGGCCACGTCGACGCGGATTTTCAGGGGTTGCCGATCTTTGCCGTCCAGTTGCACGGCGTGATTTTCAGTGGTGATGAACATCAGCTCGCCATCGACTTCAATGCGCGCGCTGACCGAGTAGCGGTGGCCGGGTTTGACCTGCGCCGGATCGTAGCTCAAATGGAACGGCAACGGCACCTGGCCTTTGACCGGACCTTTCTGCTCGTCGAGCACTACTGCGGGTGCGTCGGCCAAGGACACATCTTGCAAGGTGACGCTCAAGGTTGCACTCGGTGGCAGGGCGATGCGTTGCAAGTAGAACACTTCGCCGTCGAGGCTGGCGTTGGCGGTCGGTGGTGTCGACTGGCAGGCACCGAGCAGGGTAGTCAGCAGGACGAGAGAGAGTTTTTTCATCGAAGATCTCAGTATCGAAGGCGCCAGAAGAAGCCTGGCGCCTGTAGGAATTTAGACGGTCTGCGCTGGCGCCGCGACTTGGTCCGCCGCATCTTCACTGCGATGCAGCGCCACCTGACGGATCGACAAGCGAATCTCCGCCGGCAATACCCGTTTGGCTGCACCTTCGGCCAGTTCGCCGAGCAGTTTGTGATAGCTCAGCTTGCCGGCTTCGTCGCGGCGCAGCACGTCGAGGTCCAGCATTGTCTGGATGAAGTGACGGAACAGGCTCTTGTCGAAGAACTCCGGGGCGTTCAGGCCGTGGAGGATCGACAGACGCTGGGCCATGACCGTGCACAAATCTTCCAGTTCTTCGGCGCTGATGCTGTTCTGGCCGCTGTTGAGCAGCAAGGAAACAGTCATGTAGAAGCGCTGCAAGGTCTGGGCGATGCTTTTCGACAGTAGCGTCAGTAGTACGAAATGCCGTGAGCTCGGTGCCGGACGCAGGTACACGTCTTTTTCGAAACGCAGCAGGCCTTGCTCGACGAAAGCCTCGAGCCATTGATCGATAACGGCATCGAGTTCGTCCATCGACCAGCGAATGAACAGCTCCGATTGCAGGTACGGATACAGCGCGCGGGTGTAGCGCAGGATCTGCTCGCGGCTCATGCGCGAGGTGCTCTGGAAGAAACTCGCCAGCAACGACGGCAATGCGAAGATGTGCAGCACGTTGTTGCGGTAGTAGGTCATCAGGACGGCGTTTTGTTCGTCCAGGTACAGAATCTTGCCCAGCGCATCGCTTTGCTCGGACAGCAGGTCCATGTCCTTCACATGCTCGATCAGCGCCCGTCCGTCACCTTCCGGCAGGGTGGTATGCGAGGAGTAGGGAACCTTGCGCAACAGCGCCAGATACAGATCGAGCACCCGCGCCATGGCGCGATCGTCCAGGGCCAGGCGGCTGGTGGACAGCAACGCCAGGGCCACTAGATTCACCGGGTTGATCGCCGCCGCTTCATTCAAATGCTGTGCGACTTTCTCGCCGAGGCGGTTGGTGGTTTCGTTGAGCCAGGCCGGTTTGAACTGCGGACCGAGTTCCTGTTGGCGCCAGTCTGGTTGTTCGCTGTCGAGGAATTCCGCCAGTTTGATCGGCTCGCCAAAGTTGACCGCGACCTGACCGAAGCGCTGTTTGAGCGCGCCGATGACTTTGAAAATGTCGAAGATCGATTCTTTCTTCTTGCTCGCGCCACGCAATTCGCCGAGGTAGGTGCGGCCTTCCAGCACGCGCTCATAGCCGATATACACCGGCACGAAGACGATCGGCATGCGCGACGAACGCAGGAAGCTGCGCAGGGTGATCGCAAGCATCCCGGTTTTCGGTTGCAGCATGCGCCCGGTGCGCGAGCGGCCGCCCTCGACGAAGTACTCAACCGGGAAGCCTTTGGTGAACAGGGTGTGCAGGTATTCGTTGAACACCGAGGTATAGAGCGGGTTGCCCTTGAAGGTGCGGCGCATGAAGAACGCCCCGCCACGGCGCAGCAGGCTACCGATCACCGGCATGTTGAGGTTGATCCCGGCGGCAATGTGCGGCGGGGTCAGGCCGTTGCGAAACAGAAGATAGGAGAGCAGCAAATAGTCGATGTGGCTGCGGTGGCACGGCACGTAGATCACTTCGTGACCCTGGGCGACTTTCTGCACACCTTCGATGTGGTTGACCTTGATCCCGTCGTAGATCTTGTTCCAGAACCAGCTCAGCACCACTTCCAGAAAGCGGATCGCGGTGTAGGTGTAGTCCGAGGCGATCTCGTTTCCATAGCGCAAGGCCTGGGCCTTGGCTTTTTCCGGGGAGATGTTCTCGCGCTCGGCTTCGTCGAGGATCGCCTGTTTGACCGAGGGCTGATTGAGCAGGCCTTTGACCAGGTTGCGGCGGTGGGAAATGTCCGGGCCGATGACGGCGGCTTTCAGGTTGCGAAAGTGTACCCGCAGGATCCGCTGGGCCATGCGTACGGTGCGCTCGTGACCTTTGTTGTGATCGATCAGTTCACGCAAATGAATCGGCGCCGAGAACTGCGCCCGGGTTTTGCGCCCCAGAATCATGATGCTCAGCAGTCGACGCAAACGCCCGGTGACGGCCCAGCTGTCGGCGAACAGCAGTTTCCACGGGCTTGATTCGCTGTCCGGCGACTGGCCCCAGAACACGCTCACCGGAATGATCTGCGCGTCTTCGGCGGCGTTCTGGCTCAGGGCGCTGACCAGACGGGTCAGGGTGGGTGGCGCACCGCGTTTGTCCTGACGGCCGAGCCAGTCGGGCTCCGGCGTCAGGTAAAAGAACGCTGCGGGCTCCACCAGCGCACCCACCGATACCGGCAACACCGGGCGCGGCAGGCCGGCCTTGCTGCATTCGGTATCGACCACGGCGAGGTCGGTCAGTGAAGGATTTTGCAGGACGTAGAACACCGGCCGGCTGCGGTCGAGGTCAAGGGTGAACGACGACTGATTGATCGTCTCCGAGCGAACCCAGAGGTACAGCAGTCGGCGCAGGGTGCCAAACACAAGACGGCGGAACGGGGAACGGGTCATACGGCTTCTGCGTGAGTGGAAAAAACCGAGCGTTTGCTCGGGCGGCAGATAGTGTGCCGTATTCGCCGAAAATCGGCAAAAAAGCGCCTAAGTAAACTTGAGTTGAGAGTTTTTGCGGCTGTCATATACTCGGCCGTTCAAAATAAAAACAAGGGGGTAACTTAGATATGGCTACGCGCGAAACCGGCAATGTGAAGTGGTTCAACGACGCCAAGGGCTATGGCTTCATTCAGCGCGAGGACGGGGTGGACGTGTTCGTGCACTACCGCGCTATCCGCGGCGAAGGTCATCGTTCGCTGACTGAAGGTCAGCAGGTCGAGTATGCAGTGGTGACCGGGGAGAAGGGCTTGCAGGCCGAAGACGTTGTAGGCCTCTGAAGATCGTTCCCACGCTCTGCGTGGGAATGCAGCCCGGGACGCTCCGCGTCCCATCAAAAGCCGAACGCGGAGCGTCCGTTGAGGCATTCCCACGCAGAGCGCGGGAACGATCAATGTCAGGCAGTTTTCCAGGTGATTTCTTCTTCACCATCGGCGCTGATACGCATCCAGCGATCGGCCGTCTCTTCACCTTCTTCCTCGACCCAGCTACCCGGCGCGCAACGCACTTCGACGTTCAGCGCTGCAAAGGCTGCGCGGGCGCAGGCGATATCGTCTTCCCATGGGGTCTGGTCGCTTTCCAGGTACAGGCTGTTCCATTTGCCAACGGCTTTCGGCAGCCAGGTGACCGGCACGCTGCCGGCCTTGCACTTGTAGGTCTGGCCTTTCTGAACCCAGTCGGTGCACGGGCCTAAAGCCGCGCCGAGCCAGGCCGCGATGGCCTTGTAGTCGACGTCGGCGTCTTTCAGGTAAATCTCGATATCGGGTTGGCGCATGGATGTCCTCACTGCGGGTCTGAAAAATCCATTCGCGGATTTAGCCGGCCTCAAGCTGTTTGCTCAAGACCAAAATTTAAGAGTTTATTGAAGAACAAAATAATCGTAGCGCATCGAAACAGTGACCTCGAACGGCTCGGCCTGTTCGATAACCGCCGCCCGGCGTTCGGCACTGGCGCGCCAGCCGTGGGGTGTCATGGCCAACAGGTTCGCGCGATCCTGACCATTGACCAACGTCAGTTTGAACTCCAGGGTTTCGCTGTGCTGCAGCGTCATGCCTTCCGGCACCAGCGCCAAATGCTTGTCATCGGTGTACTCGCGGACTTCGTCGTACAGTCGCTCGCGCAATTCCATCAGATGGCCGCTGGTCGGCCCGACTTTCATCAAGCCGCCGCCGGGGCTGAGCAGGCGCTTGGCTTCTTCCCAGTCCAGCGGGCTGAAAACGCTGGCGAGAAACTGGCAACTGCCGGAGGCCAACGGCACCCGTGCCATGCTGGCGATCAACCAGGTCAGGGCAGGGTTACGTTTGCAGGCGCGTTTGACCGCTTCCCGGGAAATGTCCAGCGCATAGCCGTCAGCGTTGGGCAAGGCTTCGGCGATTTGCGCGGTGTAGTAACCCTCGCCACAACCGATGTCCAGCCAGCGTTGGGGCGCGTACTGCGCCGCCAGTTCCGCCAGACGCTTGGCCACCGGCGCGTAATGGCCGGCGTTCAAAAAGTCGCGACGGGCTTCGACCATCGCCAGGTTATCCCCAGGGTCGCGGCTGTTTTTATGCTGCACCGGCAACAGGTTCAGGTAACCCTGCCGCGCACGGTCGAAACGATGCCCGGCGGGGCAAGCCACGCCGTTGTCCACCGCGTTCAGCGGTTCGCTGCAGATCGGACACGCGAGCATCAGGCGAGCAACTTGATCAGGGTCTGGTAGTAGATCTCGGTCAGCACGTCGAGATCGGCCGCCAGCACGCGCTCGTTGACCTGGTGAATCGTCGCGTTCACCGGGCCCAGTTCGACAACCTGAGTGCCCATGGTCGCGATGAAGCGCCCGTCGGAAGTACCGCCGCTGGTGGAAGCTTGCGTTTCGCGACCGGTGATGTCCTTGATGCTCGCCGACACCGCGTCGAGCAGGGCGCCCGGTTCGGTGAGGAACGGCAGGCCGGACAGCGCCCAGTCGATGTGCCAGTCCAGGCCATGCTTGTCGAGAATATCGGCGACGCGTTTTTGCAGGCCTTCGACGGTGGACTCGGTGGAAAAGCGGAAGTTGAACACCGCCACCAGATCACCCGGGATCACGTTGGTCGCGCCGGTGCCGGAATTGACGTTGGAAATCTGGAAACTGGTCGGCGGGAAGAAATCGTTGCCGTGGTCCCAGTGCTCGGCGGCCAGTTCGGCCAGCGCCGGGGCAGCGAGGTGGATCGGGTTCTTCGCCAGGTGTGGATACGCCACGTGACCCTGCACACCGCGCACGGTCAATTTGGCGCCGAGGGAGCCGCGACGGCCATTCTTGACCACGTCACCCACCAGGGTCGTGCTCGATGGTTCGCCGACGATGCACCAGTCCAGACGTTCCTTACGGGCGGCGAGGCGTTCGATCACAGCCTTGGTGCCGTGATGCGCCGGGCCTTCTTCGTCGCTGGTGATCAGGAAAGCGACCTTGCCTTTGTGGTCCGGGTAATCGGCGACGAAACGCTCGGCTGCCACGGTCATGGAGGCCAGGCTGCCTTTCATGTCGGCCGCGCCACGGCCGCAGAGCATGCCGTGTTCGTCGATCACCGCGTTGAACGGATCGATCTGCCAGGCGGTTACCGGACCGGTCGGAACCACGTCAGTGTGGCCGGCGAAGCACAGCACCGGGCCTTCGTGTTTACCGTGGGTCGCCCAGAAGTTATCCACCTCTTCGATGCGCATCGGTTCAAGCTTGAACCCGGCATCGCCCAGGCGCTGCATCATCTGCTTCTGGCAATCGGCGTCGACCGGCGTCACGGACGGACGGCGGATCAGGTCGATAGCGAGTTGAAGGGTCGGCGAAAGGTCGGCGTGGGCCGTCATGAAAAGCTCCGGAAACATGAAATATGGGCGCGGGCTAAATGTGGGAGCGGGCTTGCTCGCGAAGGGGCCATCACTGACGCCAAAAGCTTCGCGAGCAAGCCCGCTCCCACAGGTATGGCGTTCGGCCGTTGGTACGTGCCCGGCCAAGGCCTGCAAAATGGCGGTTATCTTAAAGCAAAACGGCGGCCATTGGCCGCCGTTTAGTGCATCTGTACTGATTTAGACAGCCGGTGCGGTCGTGGCTTCAGCTACCGGTTTGGGCAGCGACGACAGGAACGCCATGATCAGCGCCGCCAGGTATGGCAGCGACTGCACCAGCAACATGGTCACCCAGAAGCGCATGTCGTTGCTCGGCAGGCCCTGCACCAGGAAGATCCCCAGCGCCGCGCCCCACAACAACAGCATGATGAACACCTCTTCGCGCGCTTCCGAAATGGCTACCCAGAAGCCGTGATTATCGGCGTTTTTCGGGGTACGGAAGAACGGAATGCTGCTGGTGAAGAAACCGTACAGCACCGCTTTGGCGATGGTGTGTGACAACGCCAGCCCTGCCAATGCCGCGCAGAACGCATCCTTGAGGTTGACCCCGACCGCACGGCGGTACAGGAAGATGATCTTGCCGACCTTGAACACGAACAGCGCCAATGGCGGGATCGCGAAAATCAACAACGGCGGATCGACCCGTTGCGGCACGATGATCATCGCTGCCGACCACAACAGTGCGCCGACGGTGAAGAAGATGTTCATGCCGTCCGCCACCCACGGCAACCAGCCCGCGAGGAAGTGGTAACGCTGGCCACGGGTCAGTTCGGTGTCCTTGCCGCGCAGCAGGCTGGCGGTGTGACGCTTGATGATCTGAATCGCCCCGTAGGCCCAGCGGAAACGCTGTTTCTTGAAGTCGATAAAGGTATCGGGCATCAGGCCTTTGCCGTAGCTGTCGTGGTAATACGCCGCCGACAGGCCTTTTTCGAACACGCGCAGACCCAACTCGGCGTCTTCACAGATGCACCAGTCGGCCCAGCCCAGTTCCTCGAGCACCGAGCGTCGGGTCATGGTCATGGTGCCGTGCTGGATGATCGCGTCACGGTCGTTGCGGGTGACCATGCCGATGTGGAAGAAGCCTTTGTATTCCGCGTAGCAGAGCTTCTTGAAGGTGCTTTCGTTCTGGTCGCGGTAATCCTGTGGCGATTGCACCACGGCGATTTTCGGATCCGCGAAATGCGGCACCATGTGCTTGAGCCAGTTCGGGTCGACGCAGTAATCCGAGTCGATCACCGCAATCACTTCGGCATCTTTGGCGGTATGCGGAATCAGGTAATTCAGCGCGCCACCCTTGAAACCGGCCAACGGTGCCACGTGGAAGAACTTGAAGCGCGGGCCGAGGGTTTCGCAATAATCGCGCACCGGTTCCCAGACCGCCGGGTCTTTGGTGTTGTTGTCGATGATCAGGACTTCGAAGTCCGGATAGTCGAGGTTAGCCAGGGCGTTGAGGGTCTGTTTGACCATCTCCGGCGGCTCGTTGTAGCAAGGTACGTGAATCGACACCTTCGGTCGGTAGTGCGAATCACCCACCACTGGCAGGAATTCACGCCGGCGTTTGTGGGTCCAGACCGCTTCGGCCAGTTCGTGGGCTTCGGTCAGCAGAACGATAAACACCCCGAGTGCACCGAGGGCGAGCAAGAAGCCCACCGTCAGGCTGAACCAGGTGCTGTATTGCTGGCTGTAGTCGTAACCGATCCACACCAATACCGAACCGCACAGGAACGCGATAAAGGTCAGGAAGGTGCGGCCGCGTTGACGCAGGGCCGAGCCGTCAATCATCAGCAGGGTCAGCGACAGCAGTGCCAGCACTACCGAGCCGATAGCCAATACGCGCCATTGCGGGATCGCGACGACCGGGCCTTCGAAGTTGAATTTCTGCTGGCGTGCGGCGTTGAACACGCCCCAGTACGCGCCCACTGAACCTTCGTCACTGGCCTTCCACGGTTGGTCGAACGCTTCGATCACGAAGTAGTTGAAGCCTTGGCGGTTGAGCTTGTTGACCAGCGTGCGCAGGTAAATCGCCTGGTCCGCCGGCGACGCATCGGCGCCACCGCGCATGCGGCCGTTGCTCGGCCAGCCGACCTCGGAGAGCAGCAGCGGTTTTTTCGGAAACATCTTTTTCAGATCACGGGCGCGGTCAAGAACGAACTGACCGGCCTTGTCCACCGGAACGAACTCCCAGTAGGGCAGAACGTGAGCCGCGATCAGGTCAACGTGCTTGGCCAGGCTCGGGTTTTCTTCCCAGACGTGCCACTGTTCAGAGGTGGTGACCGGAACCTTTACGGCCGCGCGGACGCGATCCAGGATCAGGCTCAGCTCTGCTGCAGTGATTTCCTTACGGAAGATCGCCTCGTTACCGACAATCACGCGAACCACGCTGCGCGAGGTGTTGGCGATTTCGATGGCGCGGGTGATCTCGCGCTCGTTGCGCTCTTCATCCGGGCTGATCCAGATACCCAGGGTCACCCGCAGGCCGAATTCTTCCGCCAGTTTGGGAATGTTCTCCAGCGTGCCGTCGACCGAGTAGGTCCGGATGTTGTCCGTCAGCTTGCTCATGATCTCCAGGTCGCGACGCATTTCATCGTCGGTCGGGTACTGGGCTTTTTGCGGGTACTGGCCTTGTTGAAACGGCGAGTACGAAAAGCCGGAGATCTGCTCAGGCCAGTTGGGGGCGGTGACGGGGCGATTGACCAGCGCCCAGAAACCGGTGAACAAGGCGGCGATTGCAAGAACCACGACCAGGTTGAGTCCAAATTTACGCGATGACATAGCTATTTCAGGTTCCAGGGGCTACTGAACGAAGGAACGGTCGGCGGCCGGCTGCCAAGGGGCGGGGGCGCGCATCCTACACTGGGCGTTCACTGACCGTACAGCGGACAGGGAAATGCCGGACGTTGGGCAATCCAAGTCGACTTAAGTTCTTTGACCGGGGCGTTGTAGCCCAATTCCAATAAATTTGTAGGCAATTAAGGCAGTCAAGACCGCCGTTTATAGACCCAAAGATGCTCTTGGCCGCCGACGGCCCTATAATGCGCGCCGGTTTTTGGGGTAATGGTCATGAGTACAGAAGATCCGCGGTTTGCTGGCATTGCCCGCTTGTATGGCATCGAAGGCCTTGAGCGCTTGCGTGCGGCCCATGTGGCGATCGTCGGCGTCGGTGGCGTCGGTTCCTGGGCGGCGGAAGCTGTTGCCCGGTGTGGCGTGGGCGAGATTTCGCTGTTCGACCTGGACGACGTCTGTGTCAGCAACGTCAACCGTCAGCTGCATGCGCTGGACAGCACCGTCGGCAAGCCCAAGGTCGAGGTGATGGCCGAGCGTCTGCGCGGGATCAACCCGGATTGCACGGTGCATGCGGTGGCGGACTTCGTCACCCGTGAAACCATGGCCGAGTACATCACGCCGAACATCGACTGCGTGATCGACTGCATCGACAGCGTCAACGCCAAAGCCGCGCTGATCGCCTGGTGCAAGCGGCGCAAGATCCAGATCATCACCACTGGCGGCGCGGGCGGGCAGATCGACCCGACACTGATCCAGGTCTGCGATCTGAACCGCACGTTCAACGATCCCCTGGCCTCGAAAGTACGCTCCACGTTGCGCCGCGACTACGGCTTCTCCCGCACCGTGACCCGCCACTACAGCGTCCCGTGCGTGTTTTCCACCGAGCAACTGCGTTACCCGAAACCGGATGGCAGCATTTGCTTGCAGAAGAGTTTTGTCGGTGATGGCGTGAAGCTCGACTGCGCCGGGGGCTTTGGCGCGGTGATGATGGTGACGGCGACGTTCGGCATGGTCGCGGCGACCAAGGCTGTGGATAAGATTGTGGCTGGAGTTCGGCGCCCGGCAGATCGGGTCAAGCCTGAGGTTTAATGGTTGTTACTGATCATTCCCACGCTCTGCGTGGGAATGCAGCCCAGGACGCTCCGCGTCCCTTTCTAGAGCTGGAACGCGGAGCGTCCCTTGAGGCGTTCCCACGCAGAGCGTGGGAACGATCGGTCAGGCGGCCAGTTCACGCATCCGCTGTAACACGGCATTCAGGCCATTACTGCGGGACTGGGACAACTGGCGGCCCAACCCCAGCTGATTAAACCAATCCGCCAAATCCACCTGCTGCAACTCAACTGCGGACACCCCGTTGACCCGTGCCAGCAGCAGCGCCACCAACCCGCGAATCAAGCGCGCATCGCTGCTGGCGCTGAATTGCCAGTGCCCGTCCTGCAACGTGCCGACCAGCCACACCTGGCTCTCACAGCCATGCACGCGGTTGACCTCGACCTTATCCACATCGCTCAACGGCGGCAGACGGTCACCCCATTGCATCAGCAACCGCGCCCGCTGTTCCCAGCTTGCAGCCTTCTGAAAAGTATCCAGCGCGGTGACGGCATCGGCGGGCAAGGTCATCGCAACAACTCCAGGGCCTGATCCAGCGCTTCAAAAAAGCGCTCAAGGTCTTCGGAGTCGTTGTACAACGCCAACGACACCCGAATCGCCCCGGCCAGTTCAAAGCTTTTGAGCAACGGCATGGCGCAATGATGACCGGCGCGAACGGCGATTCCCTGTTCGGTCAGCAAATGCGCCAGATCAGCGTTATGCACACCCTCGACGACAAAACTGGCCAGTGCCAGTTGCGGCTTGCCCAGCAGACGAATGCCGTTGCGCGCTTCAAGGCCTTTGAGCAGATAGTCATGCAGCGCGGCTTCGTGGGCGGACACGGCGTCCTGATCCAGCCCGGCCAGATAATCCAGGGTCGCCCCCAGGCCAATCACGCTGGAAATCGGTGGCGTACCCGCCTCGAACCCCAGCGGCGCAGGACGAAAGCGTGCGTCGTGGTAGTTGGCATCCAGCACCATTTCGCCGCCGAACTGCCACGGGCGCAGTTGCTTGAGCGCTTCATGATGACCGAACAGCGCACCCAGGCCATCCGGGCCGTAGAGCTTGTGGCTGGAAAACACATAGAAGTCGCAACCCAGCGCCTGCACGTCATGCCGACCATGCACCACGCCTTGAGCGCCGTCGACCACGGTCAGCGCGTTGTGCGCTTTGGCCATCGCCAGTAACGCGGGCAACGGCTGCCAGGCGCCGAGCACGTTGGACAGCTGACTGACCGCCAGCAGACGGGTACGCGGGCCGATCAGGCGAGAGGCGGCTTCAAGGTCAATCAAGCCGTCGGCATCCAGCGGCAGGATCACCAGTTTCAAGTCGCGACGCTGGGCCAGTTGCTGCCATGGCAACAGGTTGGCGTGATGCTCCAGAGCGCTGATGACAATTTCATCGCCCGGATTGAATACGTGTTCCAGGCCATAGGCCAGGAGGTTCAGCGCGGACGTCGCGCCGTGGGTAAAGATGATCTGCCCGCAATCGCCGGCGTTGAGCCATTGCGCGACTTTGCTGCGGCTGTCTTCGAACGCCTGAGTGGCATGGGCGCCGGGCAAGTGTTGCGCCCGATGCACGTTGGCCGCGCCGTTGGCGTAGTAATGCGCCAGGGCATCCAGCAGGGCTTGAGGTTTTTGCGTGGTGGCGGCGTTGTCCAGATAAGTCTGGTCTTGCCGTTGCAGGGCGGCGATGGCCGGGAAATCGGCGCGCCAGGGAGAGGGAATCATCATGCTATCGGGCCCTGCTAAACATGGGCGAGGTGTACGCCTGACCCTGTGGGAGCGGGCTTGCTCGCGAAGGCGTCCTTGAGGTCGCCAAAAGCTTCGCGAGCAAGCCCGCTCCCACAGTTGATCGGTTGGGTTGCTGCAGCAATCAGTTGTGAGCGTGCAGCGCTTCGTTCAGTTCGATGGCCGATTTGTGGGTTTTGCACTCCACGGCACCGGTCTCCGAATTGCGGCGGAACAGCAGGTCAGGTTGACCGGCCAGTTCACGCGCCTTCACGACTTTGACCAGTTTGTTGTTTTCGTCCAGCAGCGCCACTTTGGTACCAGCGGTCACATACAGGCCCGACTCAACGGTGTTGCGGTCGCCCAGCGGGATACCGATACCGGCGTTGGCGCCGATCAGGCAGCCTTCGCCGACCTTGATCACGATGTTGCCGCCGCCCGACAGGGTGCCCATGGTCGAGCAGCCGCCGCCCAGGTCCGAACCCTTGCCAACGAAAACGCCCGCCGACACACGGCCTTCGATCATGCCCGGGCCTTCGGTGCCGGCGTTGAAGTTGACGAAACCTTCGTGCATCACGGTGGTGCCTTCGCCCACGTAAGCGCCCAGGCGAATACGCGCCGCGTCAGCGATACGCACGCCGGCCGGTACCACGTAGTCGGTCATTTTCGGGAACTTGTCCACCGAGAACACTTCCAGCAGCTCGCCGCGCAGACGGGCTTCCAGTTGATGTTCGGCCAGTTCGGCCAGATCGATCGCGCCCTGGCTGGTCCAGGCCACGTTCGGCAGCAACGGGAAGATCCCGGCCAGGTTCAGGCCGTGCGGCTTGACCAGGCGATGGGACAGCAGGTGCAGCTTGAGGTAAGCCTCAGGCGTGGAGCTCAGCTGTGCATCTTCGGCCAGCAGCGTGGCGACCAGCGGCTTGTGGCTCTCGGCCAGACGGGTCAGCAGTGCCGCTTGTGCAGCGTCGACGCTTTTCAGCGCTTCGGCCAGTTGGGACGCCTGAGCGGTGCTGAAGGCGATGGCCTGATTGCCGTCGGTGTAGCCCAGAACCGGCGCAATGGCGGCGACCAGTTCGGCCGACGGGTTGAGCAGTGGCTGCGCGTAAAACACTTCCAGCCATGCGCCTTGACGGTTTTGAGTGCCGACACCAAAGGCCAGGCTGAACAGGGTAGTGGACATGTTGATACCTCTAACAAAATGGAACGGGCTGCCTTACTTGAGCGCTGCCGCGTAGATATCTGGCTTGAAGCCAATCAGGGTTCGGTCACCGAGATCGAGCACCGGGCGCTTGATCATCGAAGGTTGTGCGAGCATCAGTTCGATGGCTTTGCGCTGGTCGAGATCGGCTTTGCGTTCGTCGTCGAGCTTGCGAAAGGTCGTGCCTGCACGGTTCAACACCACTTGCCAGCCGTGCTCGTCGCACCATTGGCTCAGGTGTTCACGGTCGATTCCGACCGTTTTGTAATCATGGAAGTCATAGCTGACAGCGTGTTCATCGAGCCAGGTGCGCGCCTTTTTCATGGTGTCGCAGGCTTTGATGCCGAAAAGGTGCAACGTTTTGCTTGAAGCGGTCAAGGAATTGCCCCCTTTGCAGGTGCTGAAAATAAAAGGTGACGGATTATGCCATGACCGGACGGTTTCGCGTCGGCTGTGGTCGGGTTTGTCTGTAGGCCATGGCGATCAGCTGTGTCGTGCGACATGGGGGCAACAGTCAGCGGCATCGGACGGCTGCCCCCTGCAGCCGCCGCTGGTACACATCTGTGGGGGCAACGGCTGGAGTGGCATAGCCTCGGTCGTCATCACCAGATCGGTGATGACGCATTGCGGGAAGTGTTGGGCTGTCAACGTTTTGGATAAAGCAACTTCATGAGTTGTTTGTCTTTTCTACTGATCTTGCGGTTGATAGGTATTTCCCAATCGCCCAGTGTCAGTGTGTTAGCCACGGGGTGATGCATGATGGACTTCCTGTCGTAAGGCGTATAAATCGCTTCGATGGTATCGAAGGGCTGAAACAGGTTCATATCGACTTGTTCTTTGGTCAGTGGATTCATCTCTCGATTCTGGTAGAACTCATACACTTTCGGTTTATCCCAAGGAATATTGGCTTCGGGGTGTTGATGTTCGTGCATCGCCCCTAATGCATGTCCGAATTCATGAGTCACGATCACTTCGAAATCTTCATGTTCAGGTTCGACGCCCAGATCCATGGTTGGCCAGTCTGGATGAATCAGTAGCGCATCGGTGCCCAACATCGAGCTGTTAATAGGGTTTTTTGTCGCAATTCGGATATCACCTTCCAGCCCTTCGACGAAATCGAAATTCAGATTGATATAGGGCAGCCACTGACTGGCCGCCCTGATGATCTTCTGTTTGTGTTCATCGTCGGGATCGTCGATAAATGCGATTTTGAGCGTGCGTCCATTTGCCCACAACTTCGAATAAGCGATCAGAGAGCGCTTGCGACGTGTGCCGAGGGTGGATCCTGCATTTCCGGGGTTTTCATTGATAGCCGCGTCGTAGGATTGCTGGTCGTCGGGCCATTGGATAAGGGTGCAGTTTTCAATATTGTTCATTAGGTACTTCTTCCATGAAGTAAAGGCTAAAGTTGTGTGAGTGCGCACAGTAATGCGCTGCATGAGAGTAAGAGGTCTCTGCAGTTCAGTGAATCTTAATTGCGAGTGATGTGTTACTGGTTATAAAAAAGCTCCCGCACTGTATTGCACAGTGCGGGCGGGGAGACTATTTGTTGCGGGTAATGAACGCGCGAAGGCGCTCGGCCGCTTCCACGCATTCAGCCAGCGGCGCAACCAGCGCCATGCGTATGCGTCCGGCACCCGGGTTGACGCCATCGACATCGCGGGACAGGTAGGAGCCCGGTACCACGGTCACGTGTTCCTGTTCGAACAGGTCACGGCAGAACGCCGCGTCATCACCGTTCACATTCGGCCACAGGTAAAAACCACCGTCCGGACGCTGTACGTCCATCACCGGGCTGAGGATCTCCAGCACCGCATCGTATTTCTCGCGGTACAGCGCACGGTTGGCGCGTACATGCACTTCATCATTCCATGCGGCAACGCTGGCCAGTTGGGTCTGAACCGGCATCGCGCAGCCGTGGTAGGTGCGATACAGCAGAAAGCCTTTGAGAATATCGGCATCACCGGCCACGAAGCCCGAACGCAGGCCGGGCAGGTTGGAACGCTTGGACAGGCTGTGGAACACCACGCAACGCTTGAAGTCTTTGCGACCCAGTTCGACGCATGCACTGAGCAGGCCGGCCGGTGGGGTTTGTTCGTCGAAATACAGTTCGCTATAGCATTCGTCTGCGGCGATCACGAAGTCGTATTCGTCAGCCAGGGCGATCAGCTTCTTCAGGGTTTCGACCGGAATCAGCGCGCCGGTCGGGTTGCCTGGAGAGCACAGGAACAGGATCTGGCAGCGCTTCCAGATGTCCGGCGAAACAGCGTCGAAGTCCGGGTTGAAGCCGTTTTCATCAAGGCACGGCAGGTAATGCGGCTTGGCTCCGGCAAGGAACGCCGCGCCTTCATAGATCTGATAGAACGGATTCGGGCTGACCACCAGCGCGTCTTCGCCACGGTTAACTACGGTCTGGGTGAACGCGAACAGCGCTTCGCGCGTGCCGTTGACCGGCAGCACATTGCGCGCCGGGTCGAGCCAGCCGTTCGGGACGCTGAAGCGGCGTTCGCACCAGGCGGCGATGGCTTCACGCAAGGCCGGGATGCCGAGGGTGGTCGGGTACACGGCCATCTGATCCAGATTGCTCGCCAGCGCTTCGGCGACGAAGCTCGGCGAACGGTGCTTCGGTTCGCCGATGGATAACGCAATGGCGCGTTTGTCCGGGTTTGGCGTGACGCTGCCGAGCAGGGCGCGGAGCTTTTCGAACGGGTAGGGCTGCAACTGGTTCAGAGCGTTGTTCATGAGGGCCTCGTTCAATGTGGGAGGGCTAATGTGGTGCAGGGGGCTTGTTGTGGTGAGGGGGCTTGCCCCCGTTCGGCTGCGGAGCAGTCGTAAAACCTTTGTATGCGGTGTATCTGATACATCGCGGTGCAGGTTTTGGGGCTGCTTCGCAGCCCAACGGGGGCAAGCCCCCTCGCCACAACAAGCCCCCTGTCCACAGGAAGTCCATACCCACAGGGGGAAGTTATTAATTCAGATGTTGATGCGCGAAAGTTTGATATCGGGTTCCTGGCTGACGCTCAGCTGTTCGACGATGGCATCCTGCAAGCGGCTGCACAGCAACGGGTCGGACAGCGGCTGATTGTTCGCGTCGGTGATGAAGAACACGTCTTCCACGCGCTCGCCCAAGGTGGCGATCTTGGCGTTCTGCAGCGACAAGTCGAACTCCAGGAAGATCGTGCCGATCCGCGCCAGCAACCCCGGACGGTCGGGCGCACTGAGCTCCAGCACGGTCACCGGACGCTGAGCATCGTTGTGGATTGTGACCTGTGGCGCAAACGCGAAATGCTTGAGCTGGCGCGGCACCCGACGCTGGATGATGGTCGGGTAGTTGTCCGGGTTGCGCAGGGCTTCGGTCAGGCCTTCGCGGATCTGCTTGACCCGCGCCGGGTTGTCGCCGATCGAATCGCCATCGGTGTCGAGCACGATATAGGTGTCGAGGGTGAACTGGCTGCTGGAGGTGATGACCCGGGCATCGTGAATGTTCAGGTTGAGCTGGTCCATCGCTGCCACGGTCACGGCGAAAAAGTCGTGCTGGTCCGGTGCATAAATGAAGATCTGCGTACCGCCCTCGAACTCGCGCTGGGTGGTTTCCTTGATCAGCACCAGCGGGCCGCCGTCGGCCGGCTGCTGCAGAATCGCGTCAGTGTGCCAGGCCACGTCGCCGGCGGTGTGACGCAGGAAGTAGTCATCGCCCAATTGCGCCCAGAGCTGCTCGACATCGTCCGGATCGTTGCCGCCGCGTACGAGAATGTCCAGCGCCGCGCTCTGGGTCTGGCGGATCTGCTCTTCGCGATCCACCGGGTTTTCCAGACCACGACGCAAGGCGCGCTTGGTCTCGGTGTAGAGCTGGCGCAACAGGCTCGCGCGCCAGGAGTTCCACAGCGTCGGGTTGGTTGCGTTGATGTCGGCAACGGTCAGCACGTACAGATAATCGAGGCGGGTTTCATCGCCGACGGTCTGCGCGAAATCGTGGATCACGTGCGGGTCGGACAGGTCTTTGCGCTGGGCCGTGGTCGACATCACCAAATGGTTCTGCACCAGCCATACGATCAGACGGTTGTCCCAGATCGGCAACTGGTGGCGCTGGCAAAAAGCTTCGGCATCCACGGCGCCGATTTCCGAGTGATCGCCATGCCGGCCCTTGCCGATGTCGTGATAAAGACCGGCCAGGTAAATCAGTTCGGGTTTGGGCAGTTTGGCCATGAGCTTGCTGGCCAACGGGAATTTTTCCGACACCTGGGTGTACTGCAGCTTACGCAGGTGCTTGATCAGGTTCAGGGTGTGCGCGTCGACCGTATAGATATGAAACAGGTCATGCTGCATCTGCCCGACAATGAAGCCGAACTCCGGCAGATAGCGCCCAAGGATGCCGTAACGGTTCATCCGCCGCAGATTGCGGTGGATGCCGATTTTGCACTTGAACAGCTCGATGAACAGGCTGGTATTACGAATATCATTGCGGAAGTCGTCATCGATCAGATGACGATTCTCGCGCAGCAGACGGATGGTATCGGCGCGTACGCCTTTGATTTCCGGTTGCTGGGCCATCAGCACAAAGATCTCGAGCATGGCGAATGGCGTACGGCGGAACACGTTGTCGCTACGCGCCTCGATGTAGCCGTCGTGCAGCTGGAACCGCGAGTTGATCGGCTGTGGTGGTGCTTCGTCTTCGGGGGCCAGGATCACTTCTTCGAAGTGCTGGATGATCAGGTCGCTGAGCTGGGCAATGCTCATGACTACCCGGTAATACTGCTGCATGAAGTTTTCGATGGCTTGCTTGGCGTCGTTGCCTTCGAACCCCAATAGCCCGGCGATGGAACGCTGGTGGTCGAACAGCAGGCGGTCTTCGGAACGGCCGGCGAGCATGTGCAGTGCGTAACGTACCTTCCACAAAAACTCCTGGGACGAGGCCAGCAGGGCGTTTTCGCTCTCCACCAGGAAACCTTCGCCCGCCAAGGCCCGCAGGTTCAGGGTGCCGTATTCGCGACGGGCCACCCAGAGAATCGTCTGAATATCCCGAAGGCCACCGGGCGAGCCTTTCACGTTGGGTTCCAGGTTGTATTCAGTGTCGTTGTATTTGTGGTGACGGGCCTTTTGCTCGGCGCGCTTGGCCAGGAAGAACTCCTTGCTCGGCCACATGTGCGCGGTGCTGGTGACATCCAGCATGCGCTGGCGCAGCCGCTCGGGGCCGCAAATGGTGCGGCTTTCCATCAGATTGGTGACGACCGTCAGGTCGGCACGGGCCTCGACGGCGCATTCGTCCACCGAACGAACGCTCTGGCCGACTTCCAGGCCGATGTCCCACAGCAACGTCAGAAAGCGTTCGATGGAATCCCGAAAAATTTCGTGATCGGCGCTGTCCAGCAAAATCAGCAGATCGATGTCGGAATAGGGGTGCAACTCGCCGCGACCGTAGCCACCGACTGCCACCAGGGCGATATCGGCGTCCTCGCTCCAGTTAAACTGTTCCCAGGCTTGTTGCAGGATGTTGTCGACAAACCAGGCGCGATCCTCGATCAGCCGGCGAATGTCCCGGCCACTGCGGAACCGCTCGTCGAGCACCTCGCGGGCCTGACGGATCGCCTTCTTGAAAGCAGCAATAGGGCTTGCCTTCAGGGCCAGTTCAGCCTGGAACTGGCCGCGGTCGAAGAGTTCGGGATCCACCTGCGGCATCGATTGGCTTTCCTTTCTATAAGGCTGGGAACGGAGCGGGCGGGATCAGGCCGAAACGCGCGCGATGGTATCGTCGTTGCGCAGGGTGAAGATCTCGTAGCCGGTTTCGGTCACCAACAGGGTGTGCTCCCACTGCGCCGACAGCTTGCGATCCTTGGTGATAGCGGTCCAGCCGTCGCCCAATACCTTGGTATCGGCCTTGCCCTGGTTGATCATCGGCTCGATGGTGAAGGTCATGCCGGCTTTCAGTTCCATGCCGGTGCCGGCACGGCCGTAATGCAGAATCTGAGGTTCTTCGTGGAACACCTTGCCGATGCCATGACCGCAAAACTCGCGAACCACCGAGAAGCCGTTCTTTTCCGCGTGCTTCTGGATCACTTCACCGATATCGCCCAGGCGGCAGCCGGGTTTGACCAGTTCGATGGCCTTGTACATGCATTCCTGGGTCACCTGGGACAGACGCTCGGCCCAGACCGGCACGGTACCGACGTGGAACATGCGGCTGGTGTCGCCGTGGTAACCGTCCTTGATCACGGTGACGTCGATGTTCAGCGTGTCGCCATCCTTCAGCGGTTTCTCGTTCGGGATGCCATGGCAGACCACATGGTTGATTGAGGTGCAGATCGACTTCGGGAAGCCCTTGTAGTTGAGCGGGGCAGGGATGGCTTTCTGCTCATTGACGATGTAGTCGTGGCAGATGCGGTCCAGTTCTTCGGTGGTGACACCCGGTTTGACATAATCGGCAATCATTTCCAGCACATCGGCGGCCAATTTGCCGGCGATCCGCATTTTTGCGATGTCCTCTGGGGTTTTGAGGGTGACGGTCATACAGGCTCTCTCTGCGCTCAATGGCGCCTTCTAAAACGAAATGGGCATTGCGTGAGCGATCTTCGCAGCCCTGAAAAACGCGATTCTACCAGACGATCAGCGCAAATCTGAGCCTCTGTGCATCGCTTCTATCTATAGGATGGCGCATTCTGGGGAGATTCCAAGGCAGGGGCCAAAAGCATTGCTCAGGTTTTCAGAATCCGGGTTCCGTTTTTTTCTGCCTTGTGATATAAAATGCGCCGCTTTCCGGGGATACCCTGGGAAGCTTAAATCCACACACGTGTCGACACGATGACCTGGGTGCGAGGTCGGCACCGATGGTGGGTAACAGGCCAACGATGACGAACTCCGTCGTCCCGATGGCGAAAGCGCTGAGGGTCAGTGCGAGCAAGGCAATG